>VBMA01000078.1 GCA_005878985.1 Methanobacteriota archaeon | reverse complement strand
CAGGTACCGGTACCCGGATGCGGGGTCCTTCAGCCGGTCGATGATTCCGGTTTCCAGGAGCGTGGTCGAGCTGCCGTGGGCCACCGCCGATCCCTTCGGGATTAGCCGAGTGACGGTCTCGAGCGCAGCGGGACGGTCGCGGACGTAGATTGGGGTGATGCCTCGTCCCTTCAACGCCGCGAAGGTTCGCTCAACGCGCGCCTTCGTCGTCGAATCGAGACCGGGGAAGGCCGGTTCGATATCCATGTGTCCCACCGGATCTAGCTCCCGCGGCGGTTCTTATTGAATCTTACGTTCGATGCGCGGGAACGCAAGGACTCGGTTCTCCGCTTCGCCTCTCAGCATCTTTCGAATTCGCTCGCGGTCCTGGTCCACATGGGCGAGCAGCTTCGCCGCGTCGATGCCGAGGTAGTCCGCGGGATACGGTCGCATCTTCTGGGCTCCCCGGTCGAGCAACGTCTCGGCTCCGATGAGATTGCCGTTCTGGAAATGGTGGTAGGCCGCACAGATTTGGATGAGGCCCTGGAGGAACATCTTCGACTTGCCGTGCTCCTTTTTCCACAGATCCTCCAGGACCTCGTGGGCCTCGAAGAAGTATTCCTCGTTGAACAGTCGAATGCCCTGGTCGACCGGGTCCAGGCCGGCCGGCGGTTCCGGTTCCACCATCGGCTGACGGAAGAGGACGGCGACAATCAACTTTCCGCCCCACCGGGTCGGCGGGCGTCTCGTCCGGGAGACAGCATCGTTCGGATGATCTCAGGCGCGTACGTTCCCCGTTCCGTCACGGTCGTGGTGACGAGGTCCGAGGGCGTGACCTCGAACGTCGAATTCATCGAAGGGATGCGCAAACCCGGCCACGTCGCCGCGTCGTACCGGGCATCGAACTTCAGCGTCTCGCACGCGACGTAGAACGGTTTCTTGCGGTCCGCTGCGACGCTGGCGAGACCGCGTGTGCCGACCTTGTTGACGACCGCCCCGTCGCGCAAGACGCTGTCCGCCCCGACGAGGACGCACGACGCCCGCGCGAGGAGCGAGGCGCCTTCCGCATCCGGGATCGCCATGGATGGGACTCCGGCATCCGAGAGGGCGCTCGCGAGCGTCCGTCCCTCGAAGAGGGGCCCGGACTCCAGGACGTACGCTCGGTTGACGTGTCCCCGGCCGTGGGCCATCTTGATCGCCTCGAGGACGTTGTCGCTGTAGCTGAGCGTGATGATCGTTGCATGAGGTGGCACGACCTTCAGGAACGTCCGAGCGATCCGATCCCGTGCACGATCCAACTCCGTTCGGACTTCCACGAGGACGGACCGTGGGTCGAGTCCCTCGGAAATGAGTCGCGCGACGAGGTGGGCCACGTTGTGCACGATGGCCATCGCGGGTTGCGCGTCCGAGAGCCGCCTCGCGACTTCGTTGAGATCCTTCGGATCCGGATGACCTTTCGCGTCGATCACCGCGAATCCCATCACGTCGACGGCGAGGCGCGCCAGCTTCGACGCACCGCTCGTCCGGTCTTCCGCGATGGAGAGGATCGCCTCCTCAACCGGTGCGGGCAGCATGCTCCATCCGCTCGTGATACGCCGCGAGGCCGGTGATGCTCACGCGGATCCGACGCTCGAGGAAATCCCGCGGGTACCGTTTCGCGGCGCGGCAGCTCATGTCGTACAGCTCGCGGAGGACGCCGTCCTCGCCGATCGAAGCGAGCTTGTTCCGGACGATTCGGGCCCAGGCCGGGTAGGCCGCCATCATCGCCTCGATTGCGGCGGCCGGCTTAGAGTGGGGCCCATAGTGGCTGAAGAGGAGGCCGCGCGGCTTGAGGGCGAGCAGTCGCCGGAACGTCTCGAGATTCTGCTCCAGGTCGAACGCGGGCGCCGGCGCGATCGGCATGAGGATCTCGTCGCCGGGGAAGTAGAGGCCCGCGGCATCGCCCGTGTACACACAGCGGTTGAGTTCGTCGAGGATCGTCAGTTCGTGCGGCGCGTGTCCCGGCGAGTCGAAGAAGACGAGCGAATGCTTCCCGAGGTCGAGTCGATCGCGGTCTTTGACGGAGACCAGCCGGTCGGCCGGAATCGGCTTCATCGTCCCGAAGATCTCCGCCTCGGTCGGCCCGAGCGCCTGTCGCGCGCTCGTGACGAGTCTCGTGGGATCGACGAGATGCTTGTAGCCTCGCTCGTGGACGTAGACCTTCGCGGCAGTCATGGAGTCGAGCAAGAACCCGGCTCCCCCGGCATGATCCAAGTGAATGTGGGACACCACGACCGCGTCGATCTGTTGGGGCCGCAGCCCGAACGCGTGGACCGCCTCGAGGATCCGTTCCGCGTCCCACGACGTCCCCGTCTCGATGATCGCCTTTCGCGCGTCGTCGATCAGGTACACGGCCCCGAAGGCGCGCTGGCCGAACATGTGAACGTCGGCCAAGTGGGTCTCCGCGTCGAACGAGAGCGGCTGAAAGGTCATCGGTGCCGCTGGATGGTATGACCACAAATGTAGCTTTGTATGACCGAGTTCGGAGTTCCGCCGTGTCCACGACATTCGGTCGTCGGGAATCTCTTTCTACCCGACGGTGGCTTTCCGGAATTTGCGGCGGTAGCCAAGCACGGAAACGGCGCGAGATTTAGGGTCTCGTCCTGCAGAGGTTCCCAGGTTCGAATCCTGGCCGCCGCATCACTTCTGCACATCGAGCAATGCGACCTTCTCGAGGACGAGGTCGGCCCCTTGGCTCTCGGAGACGGTCCCGGCCGCCTGATCGGAGATACCAAAGTCTTCGAGGGACTTTCCTTCCGCGTTGAGGACTCCGTCGTCGCGGGTCCATCCCATGTCGCGGATGAAGTCGTCGACCCTCGCCGAGCCGAAGAGGATCACGCCGATGGCCGTCGTATCCGGGCGGAGGCCGACCGAGCGAATCGCGTCCTGAACTTGACGCGCCCCGGCCGCATAGAGCAGGGTCTCCATCGCAACGGACCGCGAGGACATCGTCCGCGCGTCCCGCGCCCGGATTGCGTGAAGGGCCGCGGACTCGAGATGACCCCGGCCAAAGACCGATCGCGCGTCGAGGAGGCATACCTCCGCCCCGCGAGCGGAAGCCCGCTCCGCCGCGGTTCGGACCACGGATTCCGGATTGACCACGGAAGCTTTCGCCCCCGCGATGTCGAAGGTCACGGGAAGTCCCCGAGGGCCGCTTGGCCTTCGATCTCCCGGACATCCACGGGCACGCCGACTTGTTCCTTGATCTTCATCGCAAGGGCCGAGCCGATCGTCGGGATCCGGGCGAGTTCGCTCGGGTTCGCCTTCTGCAGATCCTTCAACGTCTTGTAGCCCCGCTGGAACAGCGCCCGTCCGCGGACCCGGCCCACGCCGCGGAGGGAGATCAACTCGAGGAGCTCCTCTTTGATGCCGTACTGAACCTGGATCGTGAGCCGTGTGAGCGCTCGGACTTTCTTCTTGGTGAAGATCCGGCCGAGTTCGCCCATCGAGTAGAGGAGCCACTCCGCCTGGTCCGTCATGCGCCGGATGTCTCCGGGCCCGATGCCGAACTTCTTCGTGACCTCCTCCTCGGTCCGCTCCGTGATCCAGTCGTCGAGGAGGGACGCCGTCTTGACCTCGGCGAGGAAGAAGTCGTAGTCCTCGACCGGGAATGTGAGGTCGGCTTCCTCGATCTTTTGTTCGACCCATGCGTAGTCGCCTCGACGGAGATAGAGCTTCGGCATGTCCGGCGTCGTGCAGACGGTCCACAGGTGGAAGAAGCGATCGTCGCGGGCCTGCTGGAGCGCGTCGCGCATCTTGACGGCACTGAGCGGGTCGATGTACAGGTCGCTCGTCCGCTTCCCGAAGAAGGTGGCCCTCAGGAAACCGTTGTGGCGAGTGATGAAATCCTCTTTCTGCAAGAAATCGAGGACCTCGCGAATCTTACCATGGATTTGAGCGACTTCACCAGTGAAGGCGTAGAAGGTGCGGTTGAAGAATGCAAGGAGATCTTCTTCCGTGTCCACGTGACTGGTCGCCACGCTCGCAAGGACGTGCATCCGGAGAGCGGGTTCTGATCCGAGTTTCGATTCGATTGCCTCCGGCTCGCTGAGGAAATATTCCTCGATTAGATCGTCGATCTCGTCAATGTCCTTCGCGAACAGGATGGCCTCGCCATACTTGTCGTACTTCGGCCGTCCCGCCCGGCCGCACATCTGCTTGATTTCAAGGACGGGGATTGGTGTAAGTCCGAAGTTGACGTCGTACCGGTTCAAGTCTCGGATAATCACGCGCCGAGCGGGGAGGTTAATTCCGGACGCAAGTGTCGGAGTCGCGACGATGGCCGCGATGCGTCCCTTCTTGAATTCCTTCTCGACAATCGATCGCTGGGCGTTCGTGAGCCCTGCGTTGTGAAAGGCGACACCGTTCCCGATGCACTTCGCGAGGCGGGCCGCCATCGAGGTCGGCTCGTCTTGTACCGCGGCGAGGCTCGCCGCGATTTTCCCGAGCTGTTCGCGATTCTTTTCATTCAACTCGTCTCTGACGTGCGAACCTAGCGCTTTTGCGAGCGCTTCGGTCGAACGTCGAGTACTTACGAAAATGAGGGCTTGACCGCCCGAGGCCATGATATCAACGACGAGGCCGGAAATGTCGTCCTCGGCTTTCTTGACCTCCTGAACGCTCTGGTCGGTGAAGTGGACGAGTCCATCGTGATACACTCCCTCCTTCAATGGAACCGGTCGCCACTCGCTCTTGATGTGCTCCGCTTCGAGCCACTTCGCGAGCTGGTCCGAGTTCTTGATCGTGGCACTGAGGGCGAGCACTTGAGCGCGTGGGTTGACCTGACGCAGCTTGGCGAGGGTCACCTCGAGGGTCGGTCCACGATCCGAGTCGTTAATTAGGTGGACTTCGTCGGCGACGACGACTGAGAGCTGCTGGAGCCATTGAGTCCGATGCCGCAAGAGCGAGTCCGCGCGCTCGGACGTGGCAACGATGACGTCGAATTTCTCTAGGGTCGGATCGACCGAGTCGTAGTCCCCGACGCTGATGCCGACTTTGACTCCCAAGCTCTCGAACTCTTTCAGGTCCTCGTATTTTTCCGCGGCAAGGGCCCGCAGCGGGACGATGTACAGCGCCTTCCCGCCTCGCTGGACGGACGCAAGGATTGCGAGATATGCCACGAGGGACTTGCCACTCGCGGTTGGGATTGCGAGGACGAGATTCTCACCGAGCAGGGCAGGCCCGATCGCGTCCGCCTGCGGCGGATAGAGGTCCTCGATTCCCTGTTTCTTCAGGATCTCCACGATCCGGGGATCGAGACCCAGGTCCGCGACGCGCATCTCCCATCTGATGCGACGCGGTCCGCATAAAGGTTCTCGGGGGAGGCGCGAGCGAGTTCACATTCCGGGAGACCCATGGCGTTGCCTCGGGATCGCTTCGAACTGAATGCCCCGTCGGATCGGTTCTGCCGGGCCTAGCGCACGAGCCCGAGTTGCTTCAAGAATTCGACTTGGTCGTAGTAGATGTGGCTCTCCGAAATCTCGCCTCCTTCAACCTTGTACACGACGCACCCTCGAAGCTCGATGCGATTCCCGGTGGGCGGGACGACGCCATCGCTCTTCGGCCCAAGCAACCGCCGGTCGAAGCCATGGCGAAGCGGCCCTTTGTGCGTTCCCTTAATCAGGAGTTCCACGCAGACCCAGTCGCCCTGTCCGAAGCCGCGCACCCGCGTCCACGAGAGATCGGGCAAGGCCTCGCCCCAGGCCTGGAGTCGCTCCTGAACCGCTTCGCGACCTTTCGCCGGCTCGGGCAAGTCCGGGCTCGACATGACGATGTTGTCCACGTGGAGACCCCACAAGTGGTCCCAGTTCTGGTCGTTGATCGCTTCAAAGGCCGCATCGACCATGCGAAGGTTCTGTTCCACGGTCATCTCCGTTTTCTCCTCCCGTGAGCGCATGGAAGCTGGACTATATAGATGGATAACTGACGCGGCCGTCTCCTTGGACCGCCGAACGGTCGACAGGACCGACCCGCAGATTCGCGTGACCCAAAGCCTTTAGGACATCCATCAATTCGGTCCGCCCGATGGTGGACCTCCGGACCGAGATTGCCGGGGTGCGGCTTCGCAACCCGACGATGCTCGCTTCCGGATTCCTCGACGAGACGGGCGGTTCCATGGCCCGCGTGTTCGAGTCGGGCGCCGGCGCGGTCGTCACAAAGAGCATCGGACCTCAACCGCGAGAGGGCTATCCGAACCCGACAATCGTCGAGCTCGACGCCGGCCTCTTGAACGCCGTGGGCCTGCCGAATCCCGGGATCGTCGAATACGCGCACGAGGTGAAACGCGCCCAGAAAGGCGGGGCAGTTATCATCGGCTCGGTGTTCGGCAAAGACGCCGACGAATTTGCGAGGGTCGCCGCGAAGATGGCCTCGTACGGCGTCCGGGCGATCGAGCTGAACCTGTCGTGCCCGCATGTGAAAGGCGCCGGCACGGAGATTGCGCAGGACGCAGGCGCGGTGCGGGACTTCACCCGGGCCGTCAAGGACGCCGTGTCGTTGCCGGTCTTCCCGAAGCTGTCCCCCAACGTCCAGGACATCGCCTCGTTCGCCGTCGCGGCCGAAGAAGGCGGTGCGGACGGGATCGTCGCGATCAACACGGTGAAGGCGATGGCGATCGTCCCGGAGCTGAAGATGCCCTTCCTCGCGAACAAGTTCGGAGGCCTCAGTGGTCCCGCGATCCGGCCGATCGGCGTGCGCGCGGTGTACGACATCTGCGAGAAGGTCCACATCCCGGTGGTCGGCGTCGGCGGTGTCGGATCGGGCCGGGACGCCCTGGAGTATATCATGGCCGGTGCCTGCGCCGTCCAGGTCGGCACCGCGATCATCCCGAAAGGCATCGCCGTGTTCGAGGAGATCACCAAGGAGATGGCCTCCCTCCTCGAGGAGGCCGGTTTCGGCTCCGTCTCGGAAGCGATCGGGGTCGCCCATGCCTAAGTTTGAGGTCGTCCCGATCCTCGAACTGATACGGGAGACGCCCACCACGATGACGTACCGCTTTCGCGGCGATTTCGGCGGGCAACCCGGCCAGTTCCTGATGGTCTGGATCCCGCGGTACGACGAGCTGCCGATGGCGATCTCGTACCTCGGCGCGGTCAAGGGCATCACGGTCCACGACTACGGGGACGCGACCCATGCCTTCGCCGCGTTCAGCGCGGGCGACCGGATTGGGATTCGCGGGCCGTATGGGAACGCGTTCCGCCTGGAGGGCGAAAAGGTCCTCGCGGTCGGCGGCGGGAGCGGAATGGCCTCCATGATCGCCGCGATCGAGGCGTTCTCCCAGCAAGGGGCCCAGCTCGTGACCGCGGCCGGTGCGAAGACCGCGGCGGAGCTGCTGTTCGTCGAACGCGCGAACGCGAGCGGGGAGGTCCACATCGCCACGGACGACGGCTCCCGCGGCTTCGCCGGATTCGTGCCCGCGCTCGCGGAGAAGCTCGTGGACCGCGAGAAGTTCGACCAGATCCTGACGTGCGGCCCGGAGCGGATGATGAAGGCGGTCGTGGACCTCGCGAGGGCGCACAAGATTCCGATCCAGGCGAGCCTCGAGCGGTACATGAAGTGCGGGATCGGCATCTGCGATGCGTGTTCGCTCGACGACCAGCTCGTCTGCGTGGATGGCCCGATCTTCACGGCGGAACAGCTCGGGGGGTTCGAGGAGTTCGGCAAGTTTCGGCGGGACAAGAGCGGCCGACGGATTCCCGCATGAGCGACCCGCGACAAGGATAAGACCAGAAGGGCGTTGCCCGCCGCATGCCCGACGCCGAGGTCGATGCGCTCGCGAAGGAAGTCGTCGAGTGGTACGTCGAGTGGAACCCGATCTTCGCGACCTATGTCGGGATTCACGACCACGATCATCGCTTGCCCCTCGGAACGCGCGAAGCGGAACTCGAAGAGCGGGGCTGCATCAAGGACTTCCTGCGTCGTCTCGAGGCGATCGACCGGAAGGGGCTCTCCCCCGGGAAGCGCGTGGATTGGGGGAACCTGCGCAACGTCTTCCGGCTGTGGATTTTCGAGTCTGAGGAGATCGGGACGTGGCAGTCGATGCCGAGGGGCGCGCAGACCGTCGGAGACGCGCTGTTCCCACTCATCATGCGCTCCTTCGCTCCGCTCCCGCGGCGCCTCGAGAGCATCACCGGACGGCTCGAACGCTCGCCGGACTTTCTGAAGGAAACGAAAGGACGAATCCGAACCCCGATCAAGATCTTTTCCGAGATCTCGCTCGAGGCGACGCAACGGCTGCCCGGCTTTCTGAAGGTGATCGAGGCGACCGGGAAGGAGGCGCTCGCCGGCTCTGACCGCGCGCGCCTGGAAGAGGCGGTGGCGAAGACCGGAGTGGCGCTCGACGACTACGCCAAATGGATCGGCTCCGACGTGCTGCCGAAATCAAAGGACAAGGTCGGGATCGGCGCCGCGAAATTCCGAAAGCTTGTCCGCCTTCGGGAGCTCGGCTTGACGGTCGACGAAATCTATGCGGTCGGCAAGAAGTACCTCCGCGAGAGTAAGAAAGCCCTCATCCGCGTGGCGAATGAGATCAAGCCCGGCGCTTCGGTTGAAGAAGCCAAAGAAATCGTGAAGTCCGATCATCCCGCACGCTTCGAAGAGGCGCTCACTTTCACCGCGAAAGTGATGTCGGATTCGAAGGCGTTCGTCCGCGCGCACGACCTCGCCACGATCCCGCCCAACGAGGACCTCACGGTGATCGAGACGCCGTCGTACCTCCGTCACGTGATTCCGTTCGCGGCGTACAACGCGCCGGCGCGGTTCGAGGCCCACAAGCAAGGTTTCTACATGGTGACGCCCGTCGAAGACAAGCCCGAGATGCTGCGGGAATTCTCCTATCCGGGGGTGAGGAACACCGCGGTCCACGAAGGCTATCCGGGACACCACCTCCAGCTCACCTGCGCGAGCCTGAATCCGTCGTACGCGCGCGTCCTCGCCGACGCGACGGAGACGATCGAAGGGTGGGCCCATTACTGTGAGGACATGATGAAAGACGCCGGATTCAGCGCCGACCCGAAGACGAAACTCGTGCAACTCCTCGACCAGATCTGGCGAGCCTGCCGGATTCTGATCGACGTCGACCTGCACAGTGGCAAGATGACGTTCGACGAGGCCGTCGACGTCCTCGTGCGCGAGGCCGGCATGGAGCGCCCCGGCGCGGTCGCCGAGGTGAAGCGGTACACGTACAATCCTGCGTACCAGCTGTCGTACTTGATCGGCAAATATCTGATCGTACAGCTGCGCAAGGACGTCAAGAAGCGGCTCGGCAAGTCCTATTCGGACAAGTTGTTCCATGACACGATCTTGTATTCGGGTTCGCTGCCGATGACGTACATGCGAGAAATCTTCGAGCACAAGGTCAAGGAACTCGTCAAGCTGAAGAAGGTTGGACTCTAGTCAGGTGGCGTCCTCAGCGGACCGGACGCACGCCGAGCCCGATATCTTGATATCCGGCATCTGGCATCGTGCGCAGGCGGAGTTGGAGAACGGATGAAAGACGTGAACTCGATCGCGAAGAGGGCCATGGAATACAAGGAGAAAGGCCTCTCCGAGAAGGAGATCGCGGACGAGTTGCACCTCTCTCCCGAGACCGTCACCTGGCTCCTGACCCGCGGGATCAAGGGGGGAGAGGCGCCGAAAGACGTGAAGATCGGCTGGCGGTCCGTCGGGGTCTACGGGAACCGCATCGGGTTCATGGCCGCGGCGATGTCGGACATCGCCCTCGAGGAGCTCGAGAAGCGGCAGATGGACGCGGATTCGGTCGTCGGCGTCGCAATCAACGGGATCCCGCTCGCAGCGTTGATCAGCGAAGAGCTGGGGAAAGAGCTGATCGTCTATCGGCCGAGCGAGGAGCGGCACGGCAAAGGCGGGGCCTTTTCGTCCAACTACGCCTCCCCGCAGGGGAAGAAGGTGCTCATCGTGGACGACGTCGTCTCGACCGGTGACACAATCAAGGCGGCGATCACGGACGTCCACGAATCGGGCGGCACCGCGGTTTTGGCGGTCGTCCTCGTCAACAAGACGGCTCACGACGAACTCGCAGGCGTGCCACTGCGCGCGCTGATTCGAGCACGGTCGATCTAAAGTGGCCTCGGCAGCGATGATTCGCGCTTCGCGGGGTCCGAGGGAAACGTAACCGTTAAGCCTCAGGAACGCCACTCATTGAACTCGTGGCGGAGGCGAGTCGCGTGTGGCGACACAAGTGGAGCGCCCGGCGCCGGTGGTCGTTCGTCGAGGTCGTCGGCCCGCTCATCCTCTTGGGGCTGTTCCTCGAATTCCTCTTCCTGTTCGTCCTGAAGACCGCGGCCGTCCAATGGCTCCTGATTCTGCCGGCGGTCGCTACGCTCCTCGGTCTCATGTGGCTCGTGAGCCGCGAGCCCGCAAACCTTTAGGCCCCTCCGCAGTTGTGCGTCGCGGTGGAACGCGCTGACGCACTGGTACGATGACCTCCTCGTCGACGCGAAGGCGTATGTCGGCGAGAAGCGGGACCTCGTCATCAATGCCGGCCTGAGCGTCAGCGGACTCCAACATGTGGGGCGGCTCCGCGGCGAGATCACGCTCTCCCAGCTCCTGACCCGGAGTTTTCGGGACCTGGGTCAGAACGCGGTCCAGAGTTTGGTCCTCTACACGCAGGACGAATGGAAGGCGAAGGAAGCCCAGGTGGCCCAATTCACGAAGGAGGATGGGCGGAAGTACGCGGGCCGCCGGCTCATCGATGTCCCGGATCCGCTCGGTTGCCACGCGAACTGGGTCGAACACTTCTGGCAAGATTTCGGCGGGGTGCTGGACCGGTTCGCGCCCGGTGTCCGGATCGTGACGACCACGGACACGTATCGCAATCCCGAGATGCAGGCGCTCGTCCGCGATTTGGCCCCGCGGGCGGAAGAGGTCCGCGCCGTCGTCAACAAGTACCGGGCCCGCCACCCGTACCCGGCAGGATGGATTCCCTTCGAGGCGTTCTGCGAGAAATGCGGGACGATCGGCGCGACGACGACCGCGATTGATGGCATGTCGGCCTCCTATCGCTGCGAGCGATGCGGGCATCGCGGCAAGTCCTCGATCGAGAAAGGGAAACTGAACTGGCGGCTCGAGTGGCCCGCCCTTTGGAAGGTCTACCGCGTGGACATCGAACCGTTCGGGAAGGACCACGCAACCCCGGGTGGCTCGCGCGATTCCTGCGCGGAGATCGCAGAGACGATCATGCACTTCCGGCCCCCGATGGGCATTCCGTATGAATGGGTCGGGATCGCCGACCGCGGGAAAGATCTGGGCGACATGGGCTCGTCGGACTTCCTCGGCTTCACGCCAGCCCAATGGGTGGAGGTCGGAGACGCCGAGGTCTTGCGGTACATCTACGCCTTCAATCCGATCGCGCGGCGCGTGGTCCTCGACCTGTATCGCGTCGACACATACCACGATACCTTCGACCGCGCCGAAGACGCGTTCTATTCGTCCGACCGGGAAGGCGATGAGGACGACCAGGCTCGGTCGTACGAGCTCGCGTACCTCGCGCCAGTGCCGAAGGAGCAGCCCTTCGCACTCTCGTACCGTCATGCGGCGTTCTTGTCGCAAATCAGCCCTGAATCGGGTCGGCTCGAGTGGTGTCTGAAACGGATGCGCGACACCGGGATGCTGACCCGCGTCCCGACGGAAGGCGAGCGCGCGCGGATCGGGAGACGCCTCACACAGTCCCGCGTCTGGGTGGAGAAGTACGCACCGGAGAATCGCGTGAAGCTCCTTGAATCCCTGCCGCGCGAAGTCAGGTCGCAGCTCGATGCGGACGATCGTTCGGCGTTGCGATTGTATGCGACCCGCGCCGCCGCCGTTCCTTGGAACGAGGAGTCGATCAAAGAGTCGATGGTCGTGCTCACGAAGAAAGGGGGCCTCCCGGTCGAGACCGGCCGATTCTTCCGCGACCTCTACTTGATCTTGCTCGGGTCGGAGATGGGTCCTCGGGCCGCGCCGTTCCTCGCCGTGCTGGAGAAGGACTGGGTCTTGCGCCGACTCAACGAAGCGGTCCAGTAAGAAAAGTCAATATACGCCCTCTCCGTTGAATCGCGATTGCAGCCCCGTGGTCTAGCGGCCAATCGTGACCGCGATGCGGTCGCGGGCCAGTGATTCGAGGCTCTGGATCGGCCGAAGACGCCGAGGAGAGACCTCGCGACGGCAGTTCGAATCTGCCCGGGGCTATCTCCTATTCCGCCAGGATCGAAACCGCGTTCGGCACGACCGAAAAGCGCAATGGATGGCGGCCGATGCATTCGCCATCGAGGTCGATCATCTCCTCCGCCGCGTGGATCGTCACCTCGCGGCACCGGAACGTCGTGACCTCAGCCAACGATACGTGCTCGCCGCGCCGCAGGGCGGGCAGGTTCCGTCGGGCCACTTTGAAATCGATGTCTCCGAAGATGACCACGTCCAACAAGCCGTCCGCGAGGTCCGCGGCGGGGGCCGGCATCAGGCCCGCTCCGAAATACCGGCCGTTCGCGACAACAAAGTCGTTGACGACGACTTCTTTCGAAGGGCCGCCGTCCGCTTCGTAGACCACGTGGGTGTTTCGGTACCGGGGAAGCGTCCGGAGAATCGCGAATACGAAGGTGAGGCGGCCGCCAAGGATCTTGGAGGAGCGGTTCACGCGATCGACCACCGCTCCACCCGAGCCGAATTCGGCGACGTTGACGAAGTAGCGTTTCCTTCGAGTGCCGGCGTCGAGGAACTCACAGAGGCCCGCATCGATCGTCTGAGGTTGCCGCTCCCGGATGCACCGAGCGAGGGCCGCCGGCGTGGCCGGGACCGGGAGCGTCCTGACGAAATCGGCGCCCGTCCCGACCGAGAACACCGCGAGACACGCATCCGCGTTCCGGGCGGTTTCCCGGTGTCCCAGGTAACCGTTGACGACCTCATTGAACGTCCCGTCCCCGCCGACCGAGACGATCGTCGTGGCGCCGTCGCCCAAGGCTGCGCGCGTGTGGTGCGTAGCATGGCCGGCACGGTCGGTCGTCCGGACGGCGAACCCGGGGCCGAGCTCACGGCGGAACGCGCGTTCATAGGTCTTCCAGCGACGGCGCATCCGACCGTTCGCGGAGGCCGGATTGACGATGAAGACGATTTCAGCCGCCATGGTCGACCCGAAATCCCTGATGGGCTCGTACGAGGTCTTCGTAGGCGCGGATTTCCCGCCCGGTCCTCGTGGAATCCCATCCGAGGATTCCCCCGATCCGCTCCGCCACCGCTCCCGCAACATGCATGCCTTGGTCCGGCGTCTCGTAGAACAAGCCCAGCCGACGGACGAGCACGTCACCGAGAGTCATCGCCATCTCCTCATGGACCGCGATCTCGACCTCGACCCACGTGTGCGGCCGCGCCGGCACGAGGCGTTCCGTGGCGGAGGGCGCACCGAGGTGACGTTGCACTTGTTCGGCCGCATACCGACCTTGGAGATGGAGGGCCGTCTCCTCGTCGAACCCGAGATCCGTGAACTCTTCCAGCGGACGCATGGGGGGGCCCAGCAGCCGATCCCGCGTGACGATCGCCTGCGGCCGACCGAGACGATGGGCAAGAAGTCCACCGACCTCTTCCGCCATCGATCGATGGGTCGTCAGCTTGCCTCCGGTCACCGAGATCAAGCCATCGCGGTCCTCGAAGATCGCGTGATCCCGCGAGATGTCCGATTCGGCCTTCGCGCGGCCTCTGCGCAGCAGGGGACGCAAGCCCGCGTAGGCGCTCACCACGTCATCGGGAACCAGGTGGGCGCTCGGGAACGTTTCATTCACGGTGTCCAAGAGATACGCGACGTCTCCTGCATCCGGGACCACCCGGGTCGGATCGCCGTGGAAGTCGGTGTCCGTCGTCCCGACGAGGGCCAGGTCGTCCCACGGGAGAACGAACACGACCCGCCCGTCTCTCTTGGCGGTGAGGGCGAGTGCGTGTCGGTTCCCGATTTTCGAGCGCGGGACGAAGATGTGAGTGCCTTTCGTCGGACGGATTGTGGGCATCAATCCGCCGGTCCGCAGGTCGTCCAGCCAGACCCCGGTCGCATTCACAACAGACCGCGATGAGGCCGTGAACGAACCGCCCGTCATCGCATCCTGGAGGTGCGCGCCCACGACGCGATCTTCCTTCCGGACGAGACCCTGGACCTGAATGTGATTCGCAACGATTGCTCCGGCCTTGGCGGCATCTTGGACGACCGCGAGGACGAGTCGAGAATCGTCGGTGCCCGCATCGTAATACAGTCCGGCTCCCGCGAGTCTCTCGGCGGCGATCTGGGGCTCGTGCTCCCGTGCCTCTTGTGGCGAGAGCCACGAGCGGCGGGGCAGCGTCTTCTCGCGCGAAAGGAAATCGTACAGGAAGAGGCCGAACCGCAACAGCAGACGTCCCGGACCGCGGTCCACGTATGACGGGATGAGGAAGGGGAGCGGATGGACGAGTCCAGGGGCGTTGCGCAGCAACAGGTCCCGTTCACGAACGGCGCGTCGCACGAGCCCGAATCGATAGTTCCGGAGATAGCGAAGGCCTCCGTGGACGAGGCGCGACGTCTTGCCGCTTGTCCCGGCCGCGAAATCGCCCCGGTCGACCAGCGCGGTGGCGAAGCCGCGGCACGCCGCGTCCCGCGCGACCCCGGCCCCAACGATCCCGGCTCCGACGACGAGGACCTCGAGCGGTTCGTCCCGCATCCGCTGCAGGTTCGCCGCCCGGGTCCGAGCCGAGAACTCGGTCACGCCGATCCCATCACGAGGGTCCCCGGATTCATGATGCCGTCCGGGTCGAGCTCCCGCTTCAGGGCCCGCAACACGACGAGCCCGTCCTCACCGATGACCCGGGACAGGTAGGGCGCGTGATCCTCGCCGATCCCGTGATGGTGGCTCAACGCCGCGCCGGCGTCCAGAACGGCTTCGGTGACGGCGGCCTTGATGCCTTCCCACTGTTCGATCTCGTGGCCCTCCCGCTGCGGCGCGAGGAACGTGTAGTACAGCGAGGCGCCGTCCGGATACGCGTGGGACACGTGACACAGGACGAGGCCCGCGGTCCCGTCCTTCCACAGGGCCTCTTGCAGCGCCTTCTTCGCGTGGTCGTACACCGCCAGGAGGTCCGACCATCGAGCCGCGGTCTCGACCGTGTCGACGAGGATGCCGTGATCGAGGAGCGAGTCCCGCAAGTACGGCAGTTCGAAGCGCTCATGGGACCACCGCTCCGCCGGCCCGGAGCCGAGGCTCGTCGAGTTCGCCCGGGCGTGCCGAAGGGCCACGCGACGTCGGTGGGTTACCCGTTCCTTCGTACCTTCGAAGCCCATGAGGAGGAGAGACCCCTCCGCGAGTCGACGTCCCGCGATGCCATCGGCGTCGGGTGCGATCCCTTCGCCGGCCGCCGCGAACTTCGTCTCTTCGCTGTCCGCGAGGTACGCCATGTCCGGCAGGCCGTCCTCCCGCGCCATCGCTCGAAGGGCCGCCACCCCGTCGGCGAAGCTCGAGAACAACCGCGATTCGAATCGTCGCACGAGAGGCAACGGCTGGACGCGGAGCGTCGCCTGCGTGATCACCCCGAGGGCGCCCTCCGAGCCGAGGACGAGTTCCTTCAGGCTCGGGCCGTGCGATTCCTTCGGCACGGACCGGACCTCGAGGACGCGCGCGGGCGAGACGAGTCGCACTCCGACGACGAGGTCCTCGATGCTCCCGTATCGGTTCGAATGGGAGCCGGACGCCCGCATCGCGATCCATCCCCCGACCGTCGAGAACTCCCACGATTGCGGGAAGTGCCCGAGCGTGAGGCCCTTCGCGTTCAAGGCTTCCTCGAGGGGCGGTCCTCGGATTCCCGCCTCGACGGTCGCGAGGCCCGATTCGATGTCGATCGCGAGGACCCGCCGGAGGCGGCGCAGGTCCATGACGATTGTCGCCGCGAACTGCCCATGGACATCGAGGCCACCGACCACGTTCGTGCCGCCACCGAACGGGATCACCGCGTAGCGGTGGCTTCCTGCGAACTCCAGGAGACGCGGGACCGAGTCCTCGTCTTCGGGGTAGACGACAAGATCGGGGACGTGGTCGAGGCGCGCGGTCCGGAGGCGGACGAGATCCTTGTACCCTCTTCCGGTGGCGTGCGTCACGCGCGCGACGTTATCGCTCGCGAGATTCCCCTCGCCGACGATGACCTGGATGTCTGCGAGGTCCTGGCTCGACAGTCTCGACGGCGGGACCTCGATCTGGTCGAACGACGCGACGGGACGCCGAACGGAGAGATCGACGTCCAGGCGATGTCCGAGATACGCCGCAAGGGCAGGACGGCTCTCGAGCCGCAGGACTTTGTCTTCCCAACCCCATCCCCACCACTTCGTCGGCCGCGCTTCCACCGCCCGCGCGAAGCGGATGGGCCGATAAAGACGTTCCTCTGGAATTGCGCGCGGCACTCTCCCAAAGGATTAAAGACGGCGCCACGATGGGGCCGCACCGGGAGGGGACGGGCACGATCGTGAGCCGGGAAGGGATCCTGAAAGTCCTGGAAGCGTACGATCCGTCCGCGATTCGCATTGCGACGATCGGCTCGCACTCGGCCCTCGATGTCTGCGACGGAGCCGTCGAGGAAGGGTTCTCGACCCTCGTAATCTGCGAAAAGGGCCGGTCGACACCGTATGCGAGATTCTTCCGCACGACGCGGGACAAGGAAGGCCGTGCGGTCCGCGGCATGGTGGACGAGGCGATCATCCTTTCGAAGTTCCAGGAAGTGCTCGACGAGAAGATGCAGGACCGCCTCCGCAAGGCGAACGCAGTCTTCATCCCGAATCGCTCCTTCACCTCGTATTGCGATCTCGACGCGATCGAGCGCTCGTTCCAGGTCCCGTTGTTCGGGAGCCGGAGCCTGCTCCGGACGGAGGAGCGCGAGGAGGAGCGGAGCTACTACTGGATCCTCGAGAAGGCCCGGTTGCCGGCGCCGGAGAAGATCGAGGACCCGAAGGACATCGGCGGCCTCGTGATCGTGAAGCTGCATCACAAGGTCAAGAAACTCGAGCGCGGCTTCTTCACCGCCGCGAGCTACAAGGAGTACAAGACGAAGTCCGAGGCCCTCCTGAAACAGGGCGTCATCTCGGCGCGGGACCTGGCCAAGGCCCGGATCGAGCGATACATCATCGGACCGATCTTCAACTTCGATTTCTTCTATTCCCCGATCGAGGCGCAGGCGGAGAAGCTCGAGCTCCTCGGGGTGGACTGGCGGTTCGAGACGTCCTTGGACGGACACGTGCGACTGCCGGCCGATCAGCAGATGACGCTCGCCGAGGCCCAGCGCATTCCCGAATACGTCGTCGTCGGACACAACACGGCGACCCTCCGGGAGTCCAGCCTCGCGGCGGTCTTCGACATCGCCGAACGGTACGTCCGGGCGACGCAGGAACACTTCCGACCGGGGATCATCGGACCGTTCACCCTCCAGACCGCGGTCGACAAAGACCTGAAGTTCTGGGTCTACGACGTGGCGCCTCGTATCGGCGGCGGGACGAACGTCCACATGTCGATGGGCCACCCGTACGGGAACTCGCTCTGGCGCCGTCCGATGAGTACGGGGCGACGGATCGCGATGGAGATCCGGCGGGGCGTCGAAAGCGGTCGGCTCGACGAGATCGTGACGTGACCGATTCCTTGGGTTACGACCGCCGACCTTCCACTAGGGCCCGAAGGCGGTCCAGGATGTCGTCGTCCTCCGCGGCCATCATGCGGTTCATCATCTCGGTCATCAAGCGCATCAGGCCTCTGCCCCACATCTGGGCTTCGTAGGTGACCTCGGTCCCTGCGGAGTTCGGCGCGAGGCGGAAACTCAAATCGCCCTTCATCGCCTTCGCCTCGACGTGGAGCCCGAGTCTCGACGGCGGCTCGAACGACGAGACGGTGAGCGTCGATTGCATCATGCGCTTCCCGGCCTTCCGGGTCTCCTGCCAGTACGTGCCGAGGCGGAACGGACCGGGGCTGACGCCGTCGACTCGCTGAATCGCGGGCATCCATTGTCGGGAAGCACCGAGGTCCGATAGCACGGAGAACACGCGCTCCGGACTCGCAGCGATCATCGCGGTTCGGGTGAAAGCCGTGAATCGGCCAGAGAGAAGCGCGCTAATAAAGGAAGCGGCCGGCCCGGTTTGTCAACTGCGTCGGAGCCGACGAACCTTGATATCTCCACGGTCCATCCGTCGTGCGTCAGAAGGGCCGACCGAGGATGCTCGATGCACTGCTCCTCTGGTTGGGCGCGATTGCCGTCGGCTTCGTCCTGCTCAACCAGGGCGCGAAATTCCTGACCGACAACGCGACGCGGATCGCCGGCCGAATCGGCCGTAGCCGCTTCGTGGTCGGCGCGCTGTTCGTGTCCACGCTGTCCGCCCTCCCGGAGCTGCTCGTCAGCGGCATCGCCGCGGGCGAGGGGAGCCCGGACATCGCCCTGGGCAACGCGCTCGCCTCGACGGTCGTCACGGTCGCGTTCGTGATCGGCGTGAGCGCGCTCGTGCGGCCCATCAAAACGTCCCGCGAGATCGTCCTCCGGGATGCGGTCTTCCTGGCGATCGTCACCGTGGTCGCCGCGACTATGCTCCTGGATGGGAACCTCACCCAATACGAAGGGGTCGCCCTCATCGCGTTGTTCGTGCCGTACGTCCTGAACCTCGCGATCTCCCAGCGGACGGGACCCGCGGAGGAGATCCGGGAACGGATTGAGGACCTGGAGATCGGCCTCGCCTTCACCGGTTGGATTTTCGGCCGGAAAGTCGTGGTCCGGGCGGGCCTCAAGTGGCTCGTCTTCGGCATCCTCTGGTCGGTGATGGGTGCCCAATTCCTAGTCCAAGGTGCGATCGGCCTGTCGAACGCGATGGGCCTGAATCCCTGGTTCATCGGAATCACCGTCGTCGCGCTCGGGACCTCGTTGCCCGATATCGCAGCCGCGTGGCACGCGACGCGCCTCGGCTACACGGACCTCGTCCTCGGGGAGGGGATCGGCGCGAGCGTCGTGACGACCCTGTTGACGCTCGGCATGATCGGGATCCTGCGGCCCGCGTCCCACTCCGTCGAACTCCTGCTTCCGGTCGTCGGCGCGATGGTCTTCACCGCGTTCCTCCTCCTCGCACTGATGCTAGGAGGTTGGCGGATCACATCGCGTTCGGGCGCGGTGCTCGCATCGAGCTACTTCGCGATGGTGGCGTTAAACATCCTCTGGATCCGCGGCTTTCCCTAATCAGTAGACCGCGCCGCATCGGACGCAGGCGAGCTTGCCGTCCCCGCGGGTGACGAGCTGTCCCCCACAGGCGGTGCAGAACTTCATCTCTTTCACGAGGCGGCCTTGTTCGTCCCACTGGTGTTGCGGCCACGTGCTCGGAGCCGGCGCGGCGCCGGGCCACCCGCTTCCTTGTGCGGCGGAGGCCGCTTGCGCGCTCCCGGGCGCGGGTGGCGGATTCGTCCGCGGCGGCGCCTGCGGCATCGTCATCGGGTACGGACCGGCGTGTTGCATCATGCGGAACTGTTCTTCCATGTACGCGCCCTGGTCCACTCGGGTGACGGTCGTGCGAGCGATGCGGTCGAAGAGGCGCTGGCGCGGATCGCCCTGCGTCACGCCGCCGGCGACGAGATCCACTAGGAACAGGAGCCAATAGATCTTCGAAATGTTTCGGACGAGGCAGTGCATGATGTCCAGGTTGCCATCGATCGCGACGACCCGGAGGCTGAGCAGCCGCTTGCCGATCGTGGCGCCGAGCACCGTTTCGAGGAGCATCGAGTACAGGAGCCAGACGATGCCATACAAGAACGGGGCCACGTACCACGCCAGGGACACAAAGCCCAAGGGGAGCGCGAAGAGCAAATAGATGACCGCGACGACAATCGCGTCGATGAGCGCCGCGAAGAACCGGCGGATCCAGTGCTCCTGTAGGGCCGGGTTATGTCCGATCAGGTCAATGGCCGAAGGCATGACTCACCCATCCGGAGGCGACGATATCCTACAGGCCTTCATAAGAGTATCGGGAGATTCACGGGAGAATAATATTCGGTCCACCGATTGAAAATCAGTCGGGCGAGTCCGCGGGCGTTTGTGACGGCAATTCCTCTTCGACGCGATGCGACCGCCGCAGGAATTCCCCGGGGACCTCCTTCGACGTGTAGACGGTCTTCCCGGCCTTGTGGATCACGACGCCGGACGAGCGGGCGGTCTTCGCATCGATCTCGAGGATCACGGGTTGCGCGATTCGGACGCGACCCGCCTCGAGGGCGGCTTCGAACGTCGCGCTAAGGTGGACCATCTTCCGGTCCGACGGTCGGAGGCCCGCCTCCATGAGGAGATGGCTCTCTTCTTCCGTCGTCGGATAGAACAGGACGTCCGGGATCCCTTCGGTCGGCAGATCGAGGTCGATGTCCTTCGAGTGGCCGTATGTCGCGCGCATCTTTCCGTCCTCGAATTGGTAGCGGCCCTTCGGGTCGGTTTCGATCAACCCGACGACGTGATGCTGGCGGACGAAGCGGAATCGGCGGTTGCGAATCTGCACGGCGGTCAGGAAGTCTCGCAGGTCCACCCAACCGTGCGCGTCCATCTCGAGGCCGTACCGCTCCGGAAAGTGCCGCAACACGCCGGCCATCGTGCGGCCAAGGAGTTCGACCTCCTCGTCGTTGAGGAGGAACTTGCCTTCGCTGCCGCAGTGCGGGCACAACTCTTCCCGGAAATAGCCGTGAGAACGACATTCCTTGAGCATGCGTCCCCTCCCTTAGGCCGTTGGTATTCGCCCACGGCTTATCAACTTTCGTCCTCCCGGTCCGCCGGGAGGTCCGCCTCCCTCACGATACGTAGGCCGTGCGCCTCCAATTGTTCTTCGTACGTTCGGACCTCCGGTTTGGAAAGACTTTTGCGGTGAATGTACGCGAGGGTCGCACCGTCGGTCCGCTCGACCGCCTGATCGATCACCTTCGAGGACGGCCCTTCGAGCGCATATGCCGCGAGGAGATGTCCGAAAGCAATCCGTCGTATGAGAGCGAGGTCCGTGTGCCGCGGGACATAGTGGCCGCCGCCGAGGCCGATCGCGATCGGCGCGTCGACCGGCTCGAGCGCGAGGAGCACCCGCGCAATGGCCCGCGAGGCAGCGAGGTCCGTCCACTCCGTCTCGGTGCTGCCTTGCTCGATGTAGAACGTCGGCGCTGTCAGAAACGGACCGTGATGCGTCGCCTCGAACGTCACGTCGTAGGAGAGGCCTCTCGCCTCCCGACGCAGGCCTCGCAGCGCCGCGGTCATCCATCGGGGCGCGGACGGCACCAGAGTCTCGGGTTGCCCACCGAATTCGGCCCCGCGAGGATTCCCGATCGGGTGAACCGCGAGGCTCGGCCTCCGACTTTCCGAGACATGCTTCGACAGGTAGACGACGAGCTCCACAGATTGTCCAAACGCATCTTCTAGGTCGTGATCGAAGTGGTCCCGGTACAAGTGGTGCTCGGGGATTGTGACGAGCCTGGTGTCCCGCCACCGCCACGACGCCAGCCCACCGAACGTCCCGTCCGACTGCCACGGTGCGAGGGCGAGGAGGGCGTCGCGCTGATTGCGGCTCGCCTCGTCCGCCTCCGAGGCCACGAAGACCCGCACGGTTGTGAGAAGGACTGCGCGGCCAAGGTCTTTCCTCTGGTGGCTCGCGCACAAGCTTTATGTGCGTCGCTCCGGTACGCCGGCGGGAGGCCATGGTAACGGTCACCTTCGTCTCCTCCGTACAAGGCTATCAGGAAGGTCGCGTGGCGGAGATCGTGAAGCGCCTCCGGACCGATCATCCGGAGTGGAAGGTGGACGTCCTCCCTCCGGACACGAGCAAAGCCCTTTTGGCCACATACAAGCTCCAGTTCGGTCCCGCGATCCTGGTGAACGAGCGAATCGAGTTCGTCGGCGTGCCGCGATACCGGATGCTCGTCGAGCGGATCGCGATGGTGGCCGGGGGAAAAATCTCTCCCCGGACCGCTCAGCCTCCGACACCCGCGACCCCGGCGGCGGGTGGGGCGGCGAAACCGGCGGCACCGGCTAGGCCGCCGCCGGCACCGGAACAGAAACCGTCCCCCTGATCCCCCCGACGTCCGGGGGGCGCTTTCCACTGGAGAATCGGACTCGTCGCGAAAACTATATGAAATCTCTCAACCATTAATTCCACGGGGTTGAAGAGAGGGGACCGCGCGCTCCGCGATTGCGGTCCGAATCAGGGAAGGAAGGATTCCCCAATGGGTGTCGAGGACGAGTTCGAGGAGACGCGCCGCGCGATACATCGCATGCTCAAGGATGCGTTCGAGGGGAAGCTCGGCGTCTTCCGAGAGCCGTTCATCTACGGATTCACGACGCGGTCCCGGGAAGCCCGCACCGAGACCGCGCGGCCCGCGCTCGAGGGCGAGGAGATCCGCACACGGGATCCGCTCGTCGACGTGATCTTGACGGAGTCCGCGATCTTCCTGACCGCGGAGATGCCCGGCGTCACCCGGGAAGGCGTCCGCGTGCGCCTCGAGGAGGGCCAGCTGGTCCTCGAGGGGGAAGGGGACCGCCAGTACTTCACGAAGGTCGACCTCCCGCTCGACGCGGACCGCGACACGCTGAAGTACACCTATACCAATGGCGTCCTCGACGTGGTCATCGCCCGAAACCGGTCCGTCGTGTGAATCGGGTCCTTCGGGCGGGGGACGGGAGGTGTCCGAATTCCTTCCGAGGACAAGGACGATCGGAAGTTGCGGCGACTTCGACGCATCGAGGCGGGCTACCGCGCGGAGATCCGTCGGGCCCAACAGAGCCTGAAGGGGACCACGGTGGACCGCGTCAAGGCGGAGCGGAAGTTCGAGAAGATCCGCGCGAAACTCGAGGCGAAGATCGACAAGGTCCAACCGAAGATCAAGGCGCTCACGAACCTGAAGGCGGGGCGGAAGGCGTGAGGCCGCGAAGGCTTTGAGTCCTCCCGCCCTTGCCGGCGCGTGGCCGGGCCGGACGAGGAGCGCGCCGAGCTTCTGACGAGGGCGGCCTCCGAGGTCCGAGCCTGCACGTTGTGCCGGCTTCATGAAGGCCGGAACCTCGCGGTCCCCGGAGTCGGACCGCTCGACGCTGCTGTGTTCCTGATCGGCGAGGCACCGGGGCGGGAGGAAGATGCCCGCGGCGAGCCGTTCGTCGGGTCCGCGGGGAAGATCCTCGACAAAGCGCTGGCGGCTGCGCGGCTCCCCCGCCGCTCGGTGTTCATCACGAACGTCGTGAAGTGCAGGCCACCCGCGAACCGAGGACCTCGTTCGGATGAGATCGAGACCTGTCGTCCGTACCTGATGACGCAGATCGCCGCGGTGCGTCCCAAGGTTTTGGTGACGCTCGGATCCACCGCGTTGAAGGGCTTGCTCGGGACCGGGGTCGAGCTGAAAGACGCGCGCGGGAAGACGCTCGCCTTCGGGGACATCCCCGTCCTCCCGACGTACCATCCGGCGGCGATCCTGTACAATCGGCGGCTCGAGCCGACCCTGCGGAGCGATCTTCGGAAGGCGGCGAAAGTGGGGGCGGCCAAGCGCGCGCGCATTCGAAGCGGCCCTCCGCGCAAGGGCAAACCGACGAAACCGACCGCGTCCAGCGGGGCGGTGGTCGTCGGGCCGGGGGAACGGATCTTGCTTCTGAGGCGCGAGGACGAGGACATCTGGTGCCTCCCGAAGGGAACCGTCGAGCCCGGGGAGAGCCTCGAGCAGACGGCGGTCCGCGAGGTCCAGGAGGAGACCGGACTCCGCGTGCGGCTCCTGCGGCCGATCCACGAAGTTCGCTATTCGTTCTTCTGGCCTCCGGGCGGCGTGAATTACGACAAGACCGTGACGTACTTTCTGGCGGAACCGATCGGGGGACGGCTCGAACCCGAGCCCGGGTTCGATGAGGTGCGCTGGGTCTCCCGCGAAGAAGCGATGCGCCTCCTGCATTGGAAGAACGACAAAGAGGTCGTCGACCGCGCCTTCCAGGCCATGCAGACCCTGCGCCGCTAGCGGACGAACTCCCGGATTTTCTCGAGCGGCCAGGTGTTCAGGACGTCCGCCGGGGTGAGCCACGCTCGCCGGGCCGTGCCGACTCCGAACCGCATCCACGTGAGGTTGGCGCTCGCATGGCTGTCCGTGTCGACGGAGAGGGTGCAACCGGCGTTCTTCGCGGCGCGGGCCTGCGGCGAATTCAGGTCCATCCGCCGCGGATCCGCATCCATCTCGATCGCGGTCCCGGCTCGCGCGCACGCCTTGAACACCGCGTCGAGGTCCAGTTCAATCGGTCCGCGCCAGCCGATCTGCCGAGTCGTCGGATGGCCGAGGATGTCCACGTTTGGGTTCTCGGCTGCCGCGACGAGCCGCGCGGTCTGCGCCTCCCGCGGCAGGGTGAAGCGGGAGTGGACGGACGCGATCACGAAGTCGAGCTCCTTCAACACCTCGTCGGGATAGTCCATCTCGCCGCCGTCGAGGATGTCGCACTCGGTCCCCAGGAGGACCGTGAAGCCTTTCGAGTTCCGGTTCAGCGCACGAAC
Organism: Methanobacteriota archaeon; assembly: GCA_005878985.1. GTDB lineage: Archaea > Thermoplasmatota > Thermoplasmata > RBG-16-68-12 > RBG-16-68-12 > RBG-16-68-12. The sequence goes on along the minus strand of VBMA01000078.1, from coordinate 16,042 downwards.
GCGATCGCGCCGCGCGAGCGCTTGGTCCGCCGTCATTCCTCCCGCGACGGTCGCGGAGACCGAGTGATCCGAGATCCCGACGAAGGAGTAGCCGCGATGGCGGGCCGCGTCGACCATCGCCTCGAGCGGCTCGGTGCCGTCGGTCGCGTCCGTGTGCACGTGGAAGTCGCCGCGGATGTCGGAGAGCTCGACGAGCTTCGGCAGGCGATTGGTCGCCGCGAGGTCGATCTCGCCCTGGTCCTCCCGCATCTCCGGAGGGATCCATGCGAGGTCGAGGCACGAGTACATGCTCTCCTCGGTCTCCCCCGCGATCCGCTTCTCGTCGCGGAACGCGCCATACTCGTTCATCTTCACGCCGCGCCGCTCCGCCATCGTCCGCAAACGGATGTTGTGGTCCTTGGAACCCGTGAAGTATTGCAGCCCCGCGCCCCAGCTATCCGGATCGAGGATGCGCAAGTCCACCTGGATCGTGCGAGGCGAACCTTCGTAGTCGTGGTACGCGAGGCGGATCACGACCTTTGTCTCCCCGGACGCGAGGACTTCGACGACGCCCGGAAGACGTTCGAACGCCGCCCCGGCCGCGGCGCGGTTCTTCGCGACCGCCAGGATGTCGACGTCGCCCACCGTTTCCCTCATCCGTCGGAACGAGCCGGCGGCTTCGATGCGTTCGACGGTCTTGCTGGCCTTCATCCCCTCCGTGATCGCGTCCACGACCCGCGCCGCGTCGACGAGGAAGGCCCGCGCCTGCCCCTCCTTGACGAGCTCGATTGCCCGCACGAGGTTCTCTTCGGTCTTCTCCCCGAACCCTTTGACGCGCCGCAGCAGATGCTTCTCCGCCGCCGCCTTCAGCGTGTCCAGATCCGTGATGCCAAGCTGCTGCCACAGGATCTTGACCTTCTTCGGTCCAAGGCCGCGAACCTTGAGCAGGTCGAGGACGCCCGGCGGGAACTTCGCCCGGAGCTCCTCGTGGTACGTGATTCGACCGGTCGTCACGTACTCTGTGATCTTTTCCGCCAAGGCGGCGCCGATGCCGGGGATCTGATCGACCCGCCCCGCTCGCACGAGGTCCTCCACGTTCTCCGTCAGCGATTCGAGTTGCCGCGCGGCCCTTTGGTACGACAGGACGCGGAACGTGTCCTCGCCGAGGATGTCAAGCATGTCCGCGATCTCGCTGAACCGGGCGGCGATTTCCTCGTTCTTCACGTCGGGCGGCGATGTCCCGCGGCCGTCTTTATAGTTTCTTGGAGCCTTCATCCGCGACGTGATCTGGACCGGGACCTGCGGGTTCGGCCGCCGTCAGGCCGACGTCATCGAACAACTCGACGCGCTGGAGATGCAGGAGACGTTCTACCGGCCCGTCTCAGTGGAACGGGCTCTCAAATGGCGTGGGCTGGCACCGCAAGCATTCCGGTTCTGCGTGAAGGCCTCGCAATTCATCACCCACGAGGCGACCTCGCCGACCTACCGCAGATCCGGCCGCGTCGTCCCCGATTCCGAGAGGTCGAGTTACGGGTCGTTCCAAGACACGCGCCCGGTCCGGGAGGGCTGGGAGGCCACGCGGGCGATCGCGGAGGCGGTTCGCGCGAGCGCGATCGTGTTCCAGACACCGGCCTCGTTTGGTCCGACGGAAACGAACCGCAACGCGCTCTATCGATTCTTCGAATCCATCCGGACCGACGCGATCAAGGCGATCGAGCTCCGCGGGCCGTGGGCGGTTCACATCGTCGAGAAGATGTGTGAGGACCTCGGCCTTGTGCATGCCGTCGATCCCTTCGAGAAAGAGCCGGCCACCTACGGACTCGCATATTTCCGTCTCCATGGGAGCCCACCAGGAAAGACGATGTATCGCTACACCTACACGGACGCGGACCTCGGCCGGCTCCGCGCGGTATGCCGGGAATACGACGACGTCTATGTGATGTTCAACAATCTCTCGATGCACGCCGACGCAGTCCGATTCCGTCTGGAGCTCCATGACTCGGCGGACTCTTCGATCGGCGCTCGCGAGTGACATCGGCACGGAAACCTATGTATATCCGGCCTCTCTGTTTCGACGCGGTTCTGTGTCGCCACCCACCGGTCGCATTCCGCGCGAGATTGTGGAATTCTTCAACGCCCCCGGCGGCCACTCGCTCATCGCGAAAGGCCCGGCCGGAACCGGCAAGACGACGTTCGCGTTGCAGCTCACGGAGGCGCTCGGCGAAGTCACCGCTTCGCACTACCTCAGCTCCCGGGTTTCCGACGAGTCGTTGTATCGCCAGTTCACCTGGTTGAAGGATCGCATCAAGCCGGAGGTCCTCCAGACGGGTTCGAAGTCCTCGCACAACACGAAGGTCGCGCGGCATGCCCTGGACCAGCTCGAGGGGAAGCTCGAGGAAGGGAAGGAAGGCGAAGACGAGGAACCCGAGGCGATCGGCAGCGGCGAGGTGAAAGGGAACTTCCTCGAGGTCACGCTCGGATTCGACCTGCCCGAGCTCGAGGCCGCGTACGACTTCGTCGACGACCGGATCCCGGAGCGCTCCCTGGTGTTGATCGATTCGATCGACGCGCTCGCGGAGCACTACGGCATCCCGGCGGCGCGGCTCATCACGGTCCTGCAGAAGGACCTCGTGGAAGGGAGCAAGCAGAACGTGTTGTACGTCCTGGAGAGCAGCGGCGAGACGCGCCTCGACTACCTGGGGGACGGCGTCGTCAGCCTGGCGTCGACGGACCACCAGGGCCGCCGGCTTCGGGTCTTGACGATCGAGAAGCTCCGCGGTCAGCAGATCCAGCAGCATCGATACCTCTACACGCTCGACGGCGGGCGGCTCACGGCCTTCGACATCCATGAGGAGGTTCGCCCGGTGAAGCCGCAACTCTGGAGGCCCGCGAAGGACCTTTCGAAGGACGCGGTCAGCTTCGGGCTCGAGCCGCTCGACCGGCTGACGGGGGGGCTCTACCGCGGCCGCGTCGTCGCGTTCGAGATCTCCAACGCGGTGCCCTCGGACTACGTCGACTGGCTCCGGACCGCGATCATCTGCAATTTCGCCGCCCAGGGCCGGGGCGTGGCCCACGTCCCGCCGCGAAAAGGCAGCGCGGAGTTCCTCCGCGAGCTCGTGAGCCCCCACCTGCCGCCCGGCGCGTTCGACTCGCAGGTGCGGGTGTTCGAGTCGGCCACGCTCGGCTCCGCGGACGTCTCGCGGACCGTCCTCCACATGGAGGGCACGAACGTCGATTCCGACCTGAAATGGTCGAACGTGGAGTTCCAGCTCCCGAAGTCCGAGCGTCCGTTCCTCGCCTTCATGGCGTTCGACACGCTCGAGTCCGTGTACGGGGAGAAAGTCCTCGAGCAGATGTCCGGCGTCTTCTCCGCGGTCCGCCGCGCGAAAGACGTGTTCATCGGATTCGTCACGCCGCAGAGCGCGTCGGCCGCGAAGCTGGAGAACCTCGCCCGGGTCGTACTCCACTTGGACAGCATCAACGGTTCCGTGGTCCTCTACGGGCAGAAGCCGTACACGGAGTTGTTCGGCCTCGCCTGGGATTGGTCCGGCGGGGTCCCGAAAGCGGACCTGCGCCCGATCGTGTGACCGGATCCGATCCCCGGAAACGGCCTCCGTCCTCCCGATCCGCGAGTATCAAAATCGAGAACCGGATAGAAGACTCATTAATATCCATCACTGAATCGAGAGCAATGCGAGAAAAGGACGTCTCGCGCTTGCTCACGGACGAGTACGCGGAGCGGATTCTCGTAGCGACTCAAGTCACGTCGCGCTCCGTCCAAGAGATCAGCGACAAGTATGACATCCCGATCGCCGCCTGTTATCGGAAGATCCACGAGCTCGAGGAAGCCGGCTTCCTGAACGTCGCGCAGATCGTTACGACGCCGAAGGGCAAGACCATGAAACTGTACCGGTCCCTCCTGAAATCCGCGCAGCTCGTGTATCAGGAAGGTATCTTCCGGGTCAAGTTCGAGTTCGACGTCGAGAAAGACATCAACGGCAAGTGGATCGAACTGAACGCCGCGCTCGACTCCTGATCGCGCGCGTGCGCGCGCGTTTTCCGGCGCCTTGATAATCAAATGTCAAAACGAGTTTTTTGTTTGATAATCAAGCGCGATAGCTTAAATATCCCAGGGAATCATCGACGGCGCAGAACTGTGTGAGGTCGGTACCGTGGAGGGAAACACCAGCCCGGAAAATGACGGATTCCAAGGGACCTCGAAGTTGCTTTCGCCCCTCGAGGCGTCCCAGCTTCTGACCGACGAATACAGCGCCAAAATCCTTCTCGCCACCTACAAGCGGAAAATCAGCGCCCAGGAGATCAGCCAGCGGTACGGCATCCCGATCGCCGCATGCTACCGCAAGATCCGGATCCTCGAGGAGGTCGGACTCATCCAGTGCGTCGAGCGCATCCTCACCCAGAAGGGGAAGAGGAAGAACCTCTACACATCCTGCCTCCGGAATGCATACATCTTCTTCGAGAACGGCAAGCTCCGCGCCCGGTTCCAGCTCGCCACCGGCCAAGTCAAGGACTTCGGCGGAGACTGGAACGGCCTCGATCTGATGAAGCAGTGAGACCACCTTTCGGATCCTTCCCATCCCACCTTTTTCTGTTCCTCGCTTCAGCGCGGATGCCGGATCCGTGGCGTGAAATCGTTATCACCTATCGCATCGGAGAACCACGCCGTCGAGTTTGATAGTCTCGCGGCGTCCTCTGCCGTCTCGGGACCGTGAAAATCCAGTTCCACAAGATTCTGTCGGAGGGCCGGAGTGTCCGGTACGACCCAGACCCGGACGACGGCGTCTTGCACCTCAGCGTCATCGTGACCGAGGACGAAGCGCGCCGCAATCGGGCAAAGCGGACTCAATAGTCGACTCCTGAAACGCGCGGATCCGCGCAACCCTTCTAGCGTCTCATGTGAGCGACCGCCATTGGTCGGTGACGAATCGTGTTCGGTTAGCGATTTAATAGGCTCGGCGCGTTTCAGTCCCGCGATGGCGGGCACCGAGGTCCTGTACCAGCAGCTCACGATTCTTCTGGTCCTCGCGACCTTGAGCCACTTCACGATCAAGCGGTTTCGGCAGCCGACGATCGTGGGCGAGATCGTGCTAGGGATTCTCCTGGGGCCGAGCGTGATCGGCTACTACTTCAACGTGACTCTGTTCGACCCCGCGCTCGTGACGAGCTTCGCCAGTCTGGGAGCCATCTTCCTCCTCTTCGTGATCGGTCTGGAGACCGACTTTCGCACGATCTACACGCGCAAGAACATCCTAGTCGCCAGCGGTGGGGTGGCCCTCCCCCTCGTGTTCGGGTTCCTGGCTGCGTTCCTCCTAGTTCCCTCGAGCGACGTCGGCGTGAATGGGACGCAGTTCACGATGGCCCTTTTCGTTGGCGCGACACTGACCGCCACGAGTACGGCCATCGCGGCAGCGGTGCTCCTGGATCTCGGCCTGATGCGGCAGCCGGTGGCGCAAACGATCATGGGAGCGGCGGTGGTCGACGACATCCTGAGTCTCATCATCCTGTCCCTGGTGGTCGGGACGAGCCGGGGGCAACTCGACCCCGTCTCGCTGGGCATCCTCGTGGGCACCGCCCTGGCGTTCCTCGGTGTCGGGATGGCCGTCGGCCTCTATTTCTTCCGGAAGGTGGTTGTTCGCATCCAGGTGGAGGGGATGAAGCTCGGACTCAAGCATGGCGGTTTCATCATCGCGATGGCCATCACCTTCCTGTACGCGTTCATCGCGGAAGTGGTCGGCCTTTCCGCGATTGTCGGAGCGTTCCTCGCCGGCAGCCTGTTCGGGGGCACCCCTCTTCGAGAGGACTTCACAGAGGGCGCGGGCTACCTCGGGGCCGTCTTCACACCCATCTTCTTCATCTCGCTCGGTCTGCAGGTGGACCTCCCGGCGGCGGGCGGAAGCCCCGGGCTGATTGTCTTCGGCGTCGTCCTCACATTCATCGCGATTATCACGAAAGTCATCGGCTGCGGGATTCCTGCCTGGCTTTCGAAGATGAGCCGCTATGAGTCTGCGGCCGTCGGATGGGGTATGACCCCGCGGGGTGAGGTCGGGCTCATTGTCGCACTGTCGGCTCTAAACGCCGAGGTGATTCGCGACCCGCTTTTCTCCGTAATCGTGGTGGTAATGGTCCTCGTGTCCGTCCTTCCCGCACCCCTGTTCAAGCGCGCCCTCGCGAACGTTGACAAGGATCGTCGGTCGACGGAGCCCACCGTAACGCCCGATCCGCCCTAGGCTCGCTCGACGAGCTTGCCCTGGACCACATCGACCTTGAGCAACGTCTTGATGCGGACGCCGAGGTCCTTTTCGAATCGCGCCTTGTCCCGGGTCTTCTCGAATACGATGAGGACGTCCGCGATCTCGGCGCCGATCGTCCGCAGGGCTTTGACGATCGCCACGAGCGTGCCACCGGTCGAGATCACATCGTCGACGAACACGATGCGGTCGCCCCCGCGGATGTTGTTGATGAACATGTCCGTCCTCGAGTATCCGGTCGTCTGCTTCAGCGAGACTTCCCCAGGCAACCCATACTGACGCTTCCGGACGAACACGTACGGTTTGCGGACGCGCATCGACAATCCGGCCGCGAGCGGGAAGCCCATCGATTCCGCGGTGACGATCTTGTCGCAACGGCTCCAGTCGCCGATCCGCGCGAGCTCGGAGAGGACTTCGTCGAGGACCTCGGGACGGCCCAGCGGGATTCCATCGGTGATCGGGTGCACGAAATACTCGTACTCCCCGAACCGGACGATGGGCGATTCCGCGAGGCTCGCGCGCAGCCGGTCAAGGGCCATCTCAGACCCTCGAGACGAGATCCCTCGCGACCGCCGCCGCCTTCTCGAGGATTTCCGCCTCTCCGCGGACCCGGCGACCTCGCATCAACACGACGCCATCGCAGATCATCGTGTCCACGACGTTCCCGTGGGCGGAATAAACCCAATTGCTGATGTCGTTGTGGCGCGGCGTGAGCTCCGGCCGGCGCGGATCGACGAGGATGAGGTCTGCGAGGCGGTCGACGCCGATCAACCCGGCATCGATCCCGAGGGCTCGGGCGCCTCCGAACGTCGCGAGCTGGAACGCCTCGAGCGACGGGAGGACCGTCGGGTCCCGATGGGCGAATTTCTGGAGGAGCGCCGCGACCTTCATCGTCTCAAACATGTCGAGGTTGTTGTTGCTCGCGGCGCCGTCGGTCCCGAGGCCCATGACCACGGCAGCCTCTTTCATCGCGGCGTACGGCATCGCCTGGCCCGTCGAGAGCTTCATGTTCGAGATTGGGCAGTGGGCCACCCGCGTCCCGGTGCGGGCCAGCAGCTCGATCTCGGATGGGTCGAGCCAGCAACCGTGGGCCGCGATGACGTCCTTCGCGAGGAATCCGAGGCCATCGAGGTACTTCGCGGGCCGGGCACCGGTTTCCGTAAGGCAATCGTCGACCTCTCGCTTTGTCTCTGAAAGGTGCATGTGGATTAACGAGCCCGTCTTGTCCGCGAGCTCGCGGATTCGGAGGAGCGAGTCTTTCGACACCGTGTAGATGGAGTGGGGACCGAGCACGGGCGTGATCCGGTCCGTCTTCATCGCCTCGATCCGGCGGTTCACTTCCTCCGCCGTCCGGAACTGCTTGGCGGCGCGCTCTGAATCGTTGAGGTCCACGATGCCTTCGGCGAGGAACCCGCGGAGGCCCATCTCCTTCACGGCCTTCGCCGCGGCGTCCATGTGGAAGTACATGTCGTTGAAGGTCGTCGTGCCAGTCTTGACCATCTCGAGGCACGCGAGTTTCGTGCCCCAGTACACGTCGTCGGCGGTGAGTTTCGCCTCGGCCGGCCAGATCTTCGTCTCCAGCCACGTCGACAGGTCGAGGTCATCGCCCCAACCGCGGAACAGGGTCATCGCCGCATGCGTATGGAGATTCACGAATCCCGGGAGCGCGATCTTCCCTTTTCCGTCGATCACCGTGTCCGCTTCGCGCTTCCGGCCGATTTCAACGATCCGGTTTCCCTCGATATACACCTGGGTGACGTCGCCTTCGACCTGCACGTCGCGGATGAGGATGCTCATCGGATTCGCTCCAGCGCCTTCGCGACGACCGTCCGCGTGAGGTCCGCGTTCTGGCGCTGCGTCTCTCGGATCTTTTCGAAGGTCAGCGGCTCATCCACGATCCCGTTGCAGAAGTTGTCGACGGTGCAAAGGGAGGCGTACGGGATTCCGAGCTCGGATGCGAGCGTGGCCTCCGAGGCCATCGTCATCCCGACGATGTGCCCGATTTTCGTGAAATGCGCGACTTCGGCTCGGGTCTCGAGCCGCGGTCCGGTCGTCTGTACATAGGTCCCGCCGTCGTGGACCGTCGCCTTCGCGTCCTTTGCCGCCGCGACGAAGGCCGCGCGGACGGGTCCGTCGAGCGCCGGGGTGGCATGGACAACGCGGTCGTCGTAGTACGTCGGGATGTTCCAATATCCGATGAAGTCGTCTGGGACCACGAACGTCCCCGGGTGGATCGTCTTCTTGAGGGAGCCCGTGGACGACGTCGCGAGGATGTGCGTCGCCCCGAGTTCTTTCATCGCCCAGAGGTTCGCCCGGTGGTTCAATCTGTGCGGCGGAATTCGATGGTCCTTCCCGTGGCGGGGGAGGAAGACCACGGTCGCCTCGCCACGTTTCCCCATACGCGGGGGATCGCTCGGAGCGCCGTACGGCGTGACGAGGAACTTCGCCTGTTCATCCTCGAGTTCGAACGCGTCGCCGAGAGCCGAACCGCCAATGATCCCGATGACCGCCGGTGACATGGACGGCGGACGAAAAGCCATCGCGCGATAAAGCTTCCGTCCCGTCGCTCGCCCCCTCGCAGAAATGAGGACCGCCCGCCCACAAAGGTTCTTGTTCCCCTCAGCCTCTTTTGTATGGGGTGCTTCACGTCTCAGCGACGCGACCTGGCGACGAGCTCCCTGATCCTCGCGGGGCTCACCGTCCTCGTGTGTTCCGCTTCCCTCACGGCGTCGGCCGCGACGAGCATGACGTGGACGACGCAAGCCGACTTTCTGACCGGCACCCTTTCCAAGCTCGATGCGGCGTCGTCTCCGGGGGCGCTGGTGCTGGACAGCTCCATCTCGCCGTGGGTCAGGTCGTACGCGAACCCCGCGCTCGGTCCGAGCACGGGGTGGGAATCGGACTGGGTCGACTCCCCGAGCGTCTTGTACGAGGCGGGCGTCTACAAGATGTGGTACCAGGGATGCGTCGGCACCCAGTGTAGCCTCGGATATGCGACGAGTTCGGACGGCATGAGCTGGACCCGGTTCGCCGGCAACCCGGTCCTCATGGCGAACGCCGCCGGCTGGGACCAGACGCTCGGCAATCCGGTCGTGGTCCACGATGGGAACGTGTACCGGATGTGGTACGCCGGGAACGGTCCCCTCGCGATCCAGATCGGATACGCCACCTCGCCCGACGGGACCACCTGGACACGCTACGGCAGCGCCCCGGTCTTCCGGGGCCTTCAGTCCTGGGACAGCGCGGCAACGAGCACGCCCGCGGTCATCAAGGTCGGCCTGGAGTGGGTCCTTTACTTCTCCGGCCACTCCGGGGATTTCGTGTACAAGGTGGGACGGGCCACCTCGCCGGACGGAATCAACTGGAACGAGGATCCTCTGAATCCCCTGATGGTCCCGGACGTGTCGTGGGAATCGAGCCGCGTCCATCCGGGTGGCGTCGTGGCCGGCCCGGCGGGGTTCGAAATGTTCTACACGGGGAACGGTTTGGACTACGATCAGATCGGGCGCGCGACGTCGCCGGACGGTCGGGTGTGGACGAAAGACCCCGGGAACCCTGTCTTCACGCCGGGAGGCTCCGGCGCTTGGGACGGCGCCGGGGTTGCCGTTCCGAAGATCGTCGCCGCTGCCGGCGCGACGCGCATGTACTATGGCGGGGCCGAGGGCCCGTGGAACTGGAGAATCGGCTTCGCGGTGTATTCTCCCGGATCCGCTCCTCCTTCGTATGTGAGCTCCGGATACTTCGTCTCGGCGATCGTGGATTCTTCGTCTCGCAACACCCTGTGGGACTCGATTGAGTGGGCAGGAACGGTCTCCGACAGCACCGGCATCGGAGTTTCGGTTCAGGTCGGGAACACCTCCTACCCCGACTACTCGTGGTCCAGCCCCTCGGCGCCGGTCTTTGTTCAGGGTCCGATGAAGTTACACCTGCCACCCGCTCGGTTTGCGCTCGTCCTCGCGGCGTTGGTGACGCTGAATGCGTCCGTGACACCGGTTCTGGATCGGATCACTTTGGCCTACTCGCCGCCTCCTCCCCCGCCGCCATCGCTGTGGACCGTCTCGGTCGCGGGCTTTCCCTTGATCGCCCTCTTGATTCTCGTCGTCCCCTCGGCAGTCGTCGGAGCGATCCTCGTTTTGTTCGTGCGATACGCGAGGGCCTCTCCGGCGGTCGTTGCGGTGTCGGTGCGCTGCCCGACCTGCGAGAGCATGAATCAGCCGACGAACAAGTTCTGTTTCCGGTGTGGCCGACCCATGTTGGTGCCCCTCTCCCCGCCTCCTCCCCCGACCTAGTGGGCATCACTGGCTGAGGGATTCGGGAGGCATGGCCATCCGGACCAATAACTCTCAGGTGCGATAGTCGATAGGATACGTATAAAAACCGACCTCCGGATGGCAAGGCGGTTCCATGCGGCGGCTAGTGTGGCCGCTCCTGCTCGCCTTCAAGGAAGACGAGCTTCTCAAGGACCTGCTCTTCGGCAAGAAGAAGGACCTCGAGGAAGGACGCGCCTACCTGATGAAGGAGAAGAAGCCCGAGAAGGCTCTCTCGGCGTTCCAGCAGGCGGTCGATGCCGGCTGGCGCCCGATGTACATCACCCGCCAACACCCGAACCACATCGTCCGGCGCCAGGGGGAGAAGGAGATCCGCATCGTCTGGCTCTCCACGACGCTCGGCAAGGATTACATCGATCCGCACAATCTGAACAGTCTGAGCAACCTGATCGCGAACTTCGTGAACGATGGACCGCGCGCGGTCATCCTCCTCGATGGGATTGAGTATCTGATGATCAACAACGACTTCGCGCGGATCTTGCACTTCCTCGAATACGTCAACGAGCAGATCGCCCTGCACCGGGCCGCGCTGATCTTGAGCGTGGACGAGCGCGCGTTCGATGCGAAGGAACTCGCGTTCATCGAGCGGGACACGGTCGCGCTGGACTAGTCAGACTTTATACTCGGCCGGAGCCATCGCTGCGCCTCCATGTTTGAGATCGATGCGCGAGGCGGTCTCGGTCGCCATGGGATCTGGAACCGCGGCGAGCGCACCCTGACCACACCTCTGGTCCTGTTCCTCCATGGCGATTCCCGCGGGGCGCCGTCGTACGCCGAAGGGCTCCTCGTTTCCGAGCGGACCGAAGATCCACGGTTTCAGGTCCGCGTCGGTGGAAGTTCCTTCGCGCCGCGACCGGCCAAGGATCCAGACGACCTTCCGGCGGCGAAAGGGATCCCGCTGGCCCTCGCCGACTTGGAGATCCCGCACGAAGCCGTTGCCGGCGATTGGGCCGTAGTCTCCGGGGAATCCGACCTGGTCGCCGCAAAAGCCGTCTCCGGCGTGTTCATCGCAAACGGACCGGAATTCGAACGATTCCCGCGGGAATTCGTGTCGGCGATCCGAGCGGTTCGGGAGACCCTGGGCCCCGCGAAGGTCGTCGCCGTCACCGGCTTGGCCACGCCGTCGAACCTCTCGGTCTTGGTGTACGCCGGGATCGATGTCGTCGACTCGAGTCGGATGCGTCTCGATAGCGCGCGCGGTCTGTTCCACACGGCGGACGGGACGGTGCCCGTCGCCCAAGCGGACCGCGACGCATGTGCGTGTCCGGCATGCGCGGCCGGTGAGGACCTCGGCGCGCACAACGATCGGGCGCTGTTCCGCGAGATGCTCCTCGTCCGGAATCATCTGGTCCATGGCCGCTTGCGCGAGCTCGTGGAGCGCCGTCTCGCGAACGCTCCGTGGAACACCGCCGTCGTGCGCCATCTCGATCTGCGGGAATCCGATCTCGTGGAGCCGTACACGCCGGTTGCCGGCGGCGAGATGCGGGCGTACTCCGCCGAGTCGCTCGCTCGACCCGAGATCGTCCGATTCCGACGGCGCATCCGGGAGCGCTATGCGAAACGGCCTTCAGCTCGGATCCTTCTCTTGCTCCCCTGCTCCGCCCGCAAGCCGTACTCGACGAGCCGCAGCCACCGCCGGTTCCGCGACGCGATCCTGGCGAGCGCGAACCCCTCGGCCGTTCACGAGGTCATCGTCACGTCGCCCCTCGGCCTGATCCCGCGCGAGCTGGAGCGGTTCTACCCGGCGGGTGCTTACGACATCCCCGTGACGGGAGACTGGAGCCGCGACGAGGCCGCGATGATCACCGAGGACCTCCGGGCGTTTCTCGCGGCGAACCGGTACGAGACGGTCGTCGCCCATCTCGCCGCGGAGGCGCCGATCGTGAAGGCCGCCGTGCCCGATGCAATCCCAACTTCGAAGGAACGGCCGACCTCGGACGAATCCCTTGCGTCTCTGACCGCGACGCTGAGCCACGTCACCCGGTCGGCGCCTCACGTTCCGAAAGGCCTTCGCTTCTCGGAGGAGATGTCGAACATCGCTCGCTTCCAGTTTGGCGAGGCAGGGCTGGGCCTGGTGCGAGGCGCCACCTTCCGCGGCCGCATGCCTGATGTGCGCGTGATCCGCGAAGGCACGCAGGTCGCGATGCACACGGGACGCGGGATGCTCTCTCTGACCCTTGCCGGCGGCGTGATCCTCTCCGCGGCCGACGCGTACTGGGTCGAGATCGAGGACTTCCGCCCGAAAGGGAATATCTTCGCGGTGGGTGTCGTCGACGCAGCTCCGGAGATTCGACCGGGCGACGAGGTCGTCGTCCGTCATGGGAAGGACGTGCGCGCCGTGGGCACCGCGCGGCTCAGCGCCCGAGAGATGGTGGACTTCCGTCGCGGGGAAGCGGTCCACGTTCGCCACGTGATCGAGGTACCTCCATAACGTTATGTCGGGTTGTGCCTTCGGCGCTCGCGGATGGCGCTTGTGCCGGACCTCGCGGCGGCCGCGCTCTACGCCGTCGTCGTGTTCCTACTTTTCCTCGGGCTTCTGGTGGTCTTCGTCGAGACGATTCCGTCCAGACTCTTGATGCTCATGATCCTCGCCGTGGTCCTCTTTGCCGCGTGGCTCGCATGGGTCGGTGAGATTGGACTCTCGTTCCTTGCCCTCGGGGCGGTCGCCGCGCTCGCGGCAAACCACGCCTTTGAGTGGCTGACGAACCGGTGAAGCGCCCGATTCGCCCATCACGGCCGAGTACTTTCACACCTCCAGCCCAATACTTTCGCACACCTCTCCCCCGTTCCGCATCTTATACCGCGGCAACTTTCGGACCGCCGTGGCAAGCGCGGCAATGATGGCTCCGGTGAACGAGATGTACGCGGGAGCAGACCAGAGCTGGCAGGACGTCTATGCCTCGTACGGATGCTCGCTCGACTTCGATGTGTCCGACGACGACGGCTAACGCTCACAACCCATCCATCCCACCGATCGGCGGAGAGGGTCGCCTCCACGACTCCGCCGGTCCCCCTATTTTTTCGAGCAAGATCGAGTGCGTGGGGCGGGAGTTGAACCCGCGTCGTAGGCTTGGAAGGCCAACGTCCTGCCGCTAGACTACCCACGCTCGCGTGGGAGACTCGGCCGCGAATACTTGAGTCCTTGCTCGGGTCACGGTTTGGCTTTTGTGGATCCCTCTTTCAGGAGGGCCTCAAGCTCGTCGATCGCCGCGAGGAGATCTTGTACGTCCTCGCCTTCGTTTTCCAGATCCCGCGCAATTCGCCGGGCGTTCGGAATCGTCTGCTTCGTCAGCCACTCCCGTGTTTCCTTCCGGAGTTTGGTCGGCTTCGGCCGTTCCACTCCTCTGCGTGCCATCGTCTATCCCGTCTGACAATTGTCAGCTGGAAATCGAGGGGCGCATACTTAGCGCGATTGTCACAACGACCCGGCGTTGACGAAGTCGGCCTATTGTCCACCGCGCAGGGCCGTTGGCGATATCTATAAGTCATCCGCTTTGCATGTCGGCCACTTGTCCGACGCGGCCCTGGATTGACCGCGCCCCGCGGGATGGGATGATAGGGATGGCCCTCTTCCAAGGTCTCCTCGATCGAGAGGGACGGGTGCTCGACAAGGCGAACCGATTCGTGAATTCCGGTAACGCGGCCCTTGACGCGGACGCGCCACAGCGCGCGGCGATCGCGTTCGTCAAGGCCCTCGAGATCCTCGAAGCGCAAGAGCCGGCGGCGCGAATCGAGGACTTCCAGGAGGCGTATGCGACCGTCGGATTAGGCCTTCTTCGCGTCGGTCGGGTCGAGTCGGCTCAGTCCGCCGCAACCCATGCCCTTGCGGCGAACGGCGGCAGCCTTCGGGCCCTCGGCCTCCAGGGAGACATCCTGCTTGCCCAAGAACGCGCATCGGATGCCCTCGGTTACTACGACGCCGGATTGCGAATCGATCCGAAGGCGCAGGACCTCTGGGAGCGGAAAGGCGATGCCCACGTCGCGCTCGAGCAGCGGCCCGAGGCCATCCGGGCGTACATGCAGGTCGTGAACCTCAATCCCGACGATGTCGACGGCTACCACCGAGTCCTCTCGCTCATCCCGGACGACGCCGACCTCTGGGTGAGGACCGGCGAGGCGCACCGGCGGAAGAACGAACTCGACGAGGCCCAATCGGCGTTCGACCGCGCCCTTCGGATCAACTCCGAGGGCAAAGAGGCCCTGGAGGGAAAAGCGCTGGCGTACCTCGCCGGCGGGGATTCGCCGAGGGCCCTCCGCTGCTTGGACCGGGTGATCCAGCTGGATCCGTACGACCCGGACGCGTGGCGGCTCCGTGGGGACATCCTCGGCGCCTCGAATCAGAACGACGAGGCACTGCGATCCTACGACGAGGCCCTCCGCCAGCGGGACGGCGACGCTGCCGGATGGACGAGCCGCGCCGAGCTGCTGCGCAAGATTGGCCGGAGCATCGACGCGGTCAGCTCGTACGATCGCGCGATCGGCCTCACCCCGAAGACGCTCGCTCCGCGGGTCGGGCGGCTCGAGGCCCTCCGATCCCTGGCCCGGTGGGACGAGGTCGTCAAGGAGGCATCGAAAATCGTCTCCCTCGATCCCCGCCACGGGGGTGCGTTGTACGCGAAAGCCCATGCGTGCGTCCAGTTGAACCGCCGCGAGGAAGCGCTCGCCTCCCTCGACGGTTTCTTGGCCGTGGAGCCACGATCGTACGACGGACTCGAGGCGAAGCGGGATCTCCTCCTGCGGTCCGAGCGGTGGGCCGATCTCGTCGTCGCCTGCGACGCGATCCTCGCGATCCAGCCGCACCATCCGCGGGCCTTGAAAGACAAAGGCCGAGCCCTGCTCGCCCTCGGCAAGGCTGAGGACGCCTACGCGACGTTCGAGCGCCTCCGGGTCGTCGCGCCCGATGACCTCGACGCGCTTCGCGGCCAGCGGGACGCCTTGCGACACTCGAAGAACGCGAAGGTCCTCCTCCGGACTTGCGAGGTCATCCTCCAGAAGGATCCGGCCGATACAGGCACCTGGACCGCACGGGGCGAGGCCCACCAGATCCTGAGCCAACCGGAAGAGGCGCTCACCGCGTACGACACAGTCCTCCGGCTCGATCCGCGAAACGCGGATGCGGCCTCTCACAAAGCGGCCCTCCTGTTCTCCCTCGGCCGATATGCCGATTCGGTGAAGGCCGACGTCGCGATCGAGGCGACCCCCGCGTCCCCCGACCTCTGGTACGAGAAAGGGCGCGCGCACTATCGGCTGAACGCGTTCGCAGAGGCGATCGACTGCCTCGATCGGGCGACGCGCTACGCGCCCGAGCACGTGAAAGGATGGTACCTGTTCGCGCTGGCCCTCGAAGGCGAGAAGCGCTACGAAGGCGCCGTGGCGGCGTTCGACCGCACACTGGCGCTCGACGCGAATCATGCGAAGGCATGGCTCGGGAAAGGGACTGCGCTGCACTGGCTCAAGCGTTATGAG
>VBMA01000187.1 GCA_005878985.1 Methanobacteriota archaeon | reverse complement strand
TCCCGGCGACATCTACGTCCTTCGCTGGTCGCCTGACGGCCGTCGACTTGCTGTCGGGAACGAGCTCGGATTCGTTCAGAGCCCCGGATGGGTGTACATCTACACGCCCGACGGTTTCCTACAGGATTCTTGGCAAGCTCACAGTTGGTTCGTCGGGGGACTCGCGTGGTCCCCGAACGGGACGGAGATTGTTACGACCTCGAACGTTCGGTATGCAATCTGGGACGTCGCCACCCATAGCCGCCTCTGGTTGGACACGAATGCGTCCACATGGGGAGATAGCGTGGACTGGTCCCCGGACGGTCACCTTCTCGCATTTGGTTCGAACGCGGGTCCCTCGATCTACGACGCGGTCAGCCATAACCTCCCAGTGTGGAATGGGACCAGCGAGGCGTCGCATGGTCTCACTCCGGAGACCGAATCGCGGCTGCGAACTTGGATGGCTGCGCGACCGTTCTTTCGCGCTCCGGGCAGACCTTGTGGAGCCACAACGACACGGCCGGGGCGTACGGGTGCAGCCAATTCGCGGGCTATCCCGCGTGGGATCCGACCGATCAGATGCTCGCGGTGCCAACTCCCGCTGGGATTCGAATCTTCGATGCGGGCGACGGTGTGCTTCTGCGGACCCTCGCGTTTCCGGTCGATCGGTACGCGCCTTCGACAATCACCGGGAATTATGGCGAAGGCAACTCGCGGGACCTAGCCTCCGCATGGTCGCCCGCGGGGGAGGCGATTGCATCGGTCGGCACTATGTCCCACCCTTCGTTCCGAGTGTGGGGCCTTCCCCATGGAAGCGTCGCCTCTGGGATCGCGGCGTTCGAGCTCGCAACGGTGGCCGGAATACCGCTGGCCCTGGGACGTGACTTCCTGACGCTTCTCGTGCGACCTTCGGAGTGCCTCGCGAGTGAGGCGAAACGGTCGCGACTCCTGCTCATCGGCTCTGTCCTGCTCCTGTTCGCGTTCGTGGTCGCGGTCCTTCAGCAGACAGCCCTCGAATTTCTCGGTCGGGCTTTCGGGGGCTTTGTGATTCCTCCCCCCAGCTGGTTTGCCGTGACAGCAATCCTTTCGTCCGCCCTTGCGGTCATCCCCGTTGCTGTATCGGTCCGCGTGTTTCAAGCGGTGGCCTGGAAGACTCCCCGCGAGTCGGGTGCAACCCTAAGGATTGCAGCGAAGGTTCAAGGATTAGTGCTTCTCCCAGTGGTGTGGTGCCTCGCCTTGGGCTGTCTTGCTCTGTCAATCGCCCTCGCATTCGGCGTCGAAGACAGTCCGGTGCTCGGAGCCACCCTTATCGCTCTTTTCGGCGGCGTCGGCGTCTTGCTCGCGACGGGAATCGTCTCAGCAACTTCCGGCGCGACCTTCTATCGATCGGTCCTCGCCCTCCTCGCCGTCGCAGGCGTCACCATCGGCCTCTCATTCACAGAATTCCTCGCGGTCGTGGCTCTCTTGTCGATCGTTCACTTCGTTCCGACAGGCGACCTCGCAGCCTACGGGATACGTATCCAATTCGGATTCGGCATCGCGCCCTGGATCGCTTCGGTGCTCGGCCTGGCGGTCATTGGGGTCGGCGCTGTCTTGACCCAGTCGGCACCGGCCTTCTTGGCACCTCTGTACAGTCGCCTTCGGGTCAAGAGCATCCTCGATCTCCAAAGTCGTCGCCAGGTACTTGACTATCTCGGCACGCATCCCGGCGTTCACTTCCGGGAATTGCTTCGATCGCTACCCCTCGGTAGCGGCAACCTCTACTATCATCTCCAAGTCCTCGAGCGGGAGGGATTGATCGTCGCACGCCGCGACGGGATGTACCGCCGCTTTTTCCTGCACCCGACTTCGGAAGCCAAGATTCCTCCAGGTACGGATAGGAGCTAGGCCCCTACTTCGTCGCCGTGACGATGACGCCCTCGCACGGGATTTGGATTCCTTTGCGTGATTTCCATTTCCTCAGATTCACTCGTGTGCCCGCGAGGATTTTCTTCTGCACCGAGGGGTCTTCTTCCTTGATCGCACGGCCGAGCGGCGTTCCCTCGACGAGGATCTCGATGTATTCATCTTCGTCGGCGAATGCCATTGTGTGGGTTCGTCGCTCCTCCATCGTTTCCACGAATCCGGCGTCTGCGAGCAGCTTCGTCAGCTCGCCAGGACCACCGAGATCGAAAGGCGTCGGGCGATAGCCGGTCTCGTCTGGCTCGGCGAACTCCAACATCGGCGCGACGACGGCATTGATGGCCGTCGCTCTCTCCGCCGTGCTCCATACGACGATCCCGATTCGGCCCCTCGGCCGGAGGACTCGATGCGCTTCCTTCGCGACCGTTTCCGGATGGGTGAAGATATGGAAACCGAACCGGCTCGTCACGAGGTCGAACGACTCGTCGGGGAAGTCTAGCTTTTCTGCATCCATCGCAAGAAACGTGAGGCCGGGGATCCGCCGCTCCTTCGCGATACGCGTGGCAAGCTCCACCATCTGCTCGGAGAGATCGATGCCCACGACCCGGCCGTCTGGACCCACCATCCGCGCGATGCTCATCGCGGGCTCACCGAGGCCCGCCGCAAGATCGAGGGCCGACTCCCGGATCTTCGGATTCACCCGGGCGAGCAGGTCAAATCCGTACGGCTCGAAGACTCGCATCGCTTTGCGGTACGACTCCGCGCTCCCGTTCCATGCGATTCGCGTGGACTCGCGATCGGAATCGTCTGTGGACCTCTCGGGCAGCACAGGAATCCTCCGGGGCATCGCGCGTTCGCTATAAGCGTCTCGCCTCGCGCGGTTAGAGCCACTTCCGGCGGCGGAAGAACATCACCATGACGACGACGACGATCCCCATCAAGACGAGCGACACGATGAATCCGCTGAAGTCTTCCTTCCCCGGGAACGCGACGTTCATTCCATATGCGCTTGCGATGAGTCCCAGCGGCAGGATGATCGTCGCGATCACGGTGAGCGTCT
>VBMA01000186.1 GCA_005878985.1 Methanobacteriota archaeon | reverse complement strand
AGGTCGTTCCGGAGGATGAGCAGGTCCCGCCTGAATTGGTGGATTGTGTTCGCGGTCTCGCGGACGGGCTCCGCGAGGGCCTTCTCCTCCAGCTCGTCGACGATGTTCTGCAGTCGGTCGTGATGTGGGAAGTACGAGTCGACGAGGTCGTCGAGGATCGTGTAGGCGAGGAAGTCTGTCCCGGACTTCAGGAGTCGGGGGTCCTTCTTTCGCAAGCGGATTCGACTCTCCTCAAGCTGCGGGAAGACTTTGTCGTGAATCGTGACAATGAACTTCTTCGCGATGAACAGTGAGAGCTGATCGGTGTCGAGCTCTTCGGCCCACACGATCGTTCGCGCGACGAC
>VBMA01000167.1 GCA_005878985.1 Methanobacteriota archaeon | reverse complement strand
GAAGGTGCAAACCCCTTCAAGACAAGCGGGCCTCAAGGGATCCGGTTTCACCCGGACGAGACGGGCCAATCGGGCTCGGTCCTAGCGCCCAGTGCGCAGGACCTCATCCTCGGCCTCATAGTCGAACAACTTGGGGAGGGCCTCCGGCGGGTTGGCACGCTCCCACTCCAGAGTTGTCCGCAATCCCTTTTCGAACGGAACCTGCTCCGAATACCCGAGTTCGTGGCGGATTCGTCGAGAGGACAAGGCGAGATCGTTTTGATAATCCAAGTCCCGTACCAGGTGTTTCGGAAGGCGCTGCGCAGGGATCGCGACGACGGACCCGGTCCATGCGGCTTCCCGGCCGATGGCGTCGACCCACTCTGCCTCACTCAACGTTCGCTGCGGGGCCACGTTGTAAATCCGGCCCGCCGCGCGGTCGAACGTGGCTGCGAGCGCGATGGCCCACGCCGCGTCTTCGACGTACACCCTCGAATCGCGCCAGCGAGCTCGTTCTGCGTCCAGAAGGATGGCGGGTCGATGGTCGTCCATGCGCTTGAGGTAGGGGAAGGTCCGATGAAAACGGTCGTCCTCGGGGCCGTAAATCACGGGGAGGCGAACGACGGTTCCTGGAAGGTCGGGCTCGCCCATCACGACTCGCTCGACGAGGATATCGTCATAATCCTGCCAACTCGGATCGTTGCTCAAGGTCCGGTACGGGTAGATTGTCTCCCGCAACGGGGATTCCTCCGAGAGCGGCGCCGCGTCCGGAGACCCCCTTTCCAACCGGTGCAGGCGACCGAACGCCTGGTACACGTCCCGGCTACTCGTAACCACGGACCGGGAAGCGACCCCTTTGAACGTCTCGACAAGGGCCCTGGCCGTCCGGTCATTCCCGGAGGGGATCACCATCTGCACGACTACATCGGGGCGGAAGCGGCGGAAGCGCGGAAGGTGCGCGTCCAAGCTCTCGCGGCCTCCGTGAATGTGCTGGACCTCCGCTGGGAGGGCGGCTTCTGTTGACCCCCTGTGGAACACGGCCACCTCATGTCCGATGCGGACCAGATGTCGCACCACATTTCGGCCGATGAACCCGGTGCCCCCGATCACTAGGACTCGCATTCGGCCTCCCGGACCTCGATTGTCGTGAGTCCACGTCGGACATCTCGATGGAGGCGCTTAACCCATTCGCCCGTTTCAGGCCGAGCGTGATCGTGTTCGACCTCGACCTTCAGATCGACGAGAGTCCTTGAGTGACTTATCGGAGTCAGCGCGCGGCTCGTCGGGCGTATCCTGAACGTCTGACTGAATCCACTGTGCTGCTCTCGCTGTGCGCACTTATTGGAACGATTGCAATCGCCGCCTGTCGTCAGCACGTTCGCCGCAGCCGGTCGCCCAATGGTTGACATCCGAGTCGGGTACCATGCGGGCGAGGAAAAATG
>VBMA01000166.1 GCA_005878985.1 Methanobacteriota archaeon | reverse complement strand
GGCCCGCTCCCTTCGCATCATCGCATAGACGTAAATCCCCATCGCAGCGATGAAGAGGAGGATGCCGGAGGCGAGCCACCAAGCGGCTGCGGTCGGCGCTCCAGCGAGTGTAGCAAAGATCGCGATGCCCGTGTAACTAGCCACGGTCAATGCGAAGACGACCACGATAAGAAGCCGGGGTCTCCCCTTGTCGTCGAACGGACGAAGCATGCCGAAACCTCTATCTCTTCATTTTGGCAAAGCCTCTCCGGCCAAGACTCACCT
>VBMA01000165.1 GCA_005878985.1 Methanobacteriota archaeon | reverse complement strand
CTTGCGTGCGTCCAGGTCAGGCCGTGGGGTGCCCCCTCGACCGTGATCAGCTTGCTTCCCTTGACAAACTCGGGCATGCGCTTGCCTGCAACGGGGTATGGCACGATCCGGTCCGCATCTCCGTGGATCACCAACGTCGGGACGTCGATCTGTTTGAGGTCGTCCCGGAAGTCCGTCGATGAGAACGCGGTGACACAATCGACGCTGCCCTTGGGCGAAGCGCCCGCCGCGATGTTCCAGTTCATCTGGACCGCCTGGTCGCTGACCAGTTTGCCCCCGAGGACGTCCACGTTGAAGAAGTCCCGAAGGAAGGCGGACAGAAACGCGGGACGGTCGGCAGCGATACCGGCCTTGATTCCTTCGAACGCGCCTGCGTCCACTCCCTGCGGATTGTCGGCCGTCTTCAGGAGGAACGGTGTGACGGCGGCCATGAACACCGCCTTGCGGACGCCCTCTGATCCGTACTTCCCGAAATACCGGGCGACCTCGCCACCTCCCATCGAGAAACCGACGAGGGCGAAATCGCGGAGGTTGAGCTTTGTAACGAGCTTGTGCAAGTCCTCCGTGAACGTATCGTAATCGTAACCGGTCGACGGCCTGCTGGATTGGCCGAACCCGCGGCGATCGTACGTGATGACCCGATGACCCGCCCGGAGCAGGTCCGTGACCTGCTTCTCCCACGAGGCGCCGCTGAGCGGCCACCCGTGGACGAGCACGACGGGCTTGCCCGAGCCATGGTCCTCGTAATAGATCTCGATCGGCGCCGAATTCTCCTGTCCTACCGTGACGGTGCTCATCTCTCTCCTCCTGGTTTTCCGAACGCCGGTACACTGTATATAATGAGTGTGCACGAGAAACCCGGAGACAACCGGTGTCCGGTTGATCGGCTTGGGCGGAGAGAGCTCGAAAATTCCGGCTGGCTCTCTAGCCTCGAGGAGCCGAGCGTTCTTGACCATGAAATCGCCTGCGCGGACCGACCGCACGAGGAGTTAGATACCAAGAGACATCTTTCGGACCACGTTCGGTGACACGATGACCGGGAGGGCCCAACATGGACTGGTCATGATTCGGTCGAGCCACGAGGATCTCTCGGATCCGACATCGCACCTCCTCATGCCGACCGCCGAGCAGGGTGCGTTCCCCCCGTTCGATCGTTTCGCCGAAACTGTTGCGACTCGAAGAATTCAGGTGGGGCTCCATCCCCACTTGGCGGAGGAGGTCGTCGCCTATGTGCTGGACGGGTATGTGCACCACGAGGACGGCCGCGGCACGCACACCGTGCTTTCCCCCGGCTCCGTGCTCGTCGTCACCGCCCACGACGAGATTCGTCACGAACTCACGATGCAGCCGTCCCAGGAAGGCCGAAGCGCGCGGTGGCTTTCCATCGTCCTCCGCTTGCCGTGGCACACGGAGGCGGCGCCGACGACGATTCAGATCAAGGATGCGGGAGATGCGACCGAATCGCTCGACGGAACGGTCCGGCGCCCGGTCATCGGTCCGCTCGCGCGAGCCGTGACCTTCCTTCAACTCGAATGCACGGACATCGAGTTCACCCACGAGGCGGACGTCTCGATCCCGATCGATCGCAAACGACGGGGCATCGCGTACGTCCTCCGAGGGTCCGGGATGATTGAGAAGAAGTCGGTCGAGATGGGTCACGGCGCGTTGTTCGAAAATGTTTCCAAGGTCGCTCTGTACGGCTCGCCGGGACTGCGGGTATTTCTCGCGACCGTTCCCGTCGTCGAGGGTCGGGAAGACACTGATCCCGACGCCACCCGGGGGGATCGAGGAGTCTGAAGGTCGGGGAAGTCACCCTCAACCCAAAGGAACGACGACACGAACCGCCGATCGGAAGCCTGCGTTCGACCCTTCATCCCGTCAGGTGGGACCTCAGCATCCATTCCTGCTTCTCGAGCCCGCGGGCGATCTCGATGTACACATCCTGGGTCGGAAGGTCGTCTTCGCTCCCGTCGATTCCGTGTCGAATCTCGACGATCGCCGCGTTGGCGCGATCAACGAGCGCCGTCACGAGAAGGTCCTGCCGATGTTCGTCCAGCGGGAACGGAGGGAGCGTCGTCTCCTTCACGGCCCCCTCGATTGTCCCGTGCGACGTCCCGTGGAGCTGAACCGCGCGTTCGGCCACGAGGTCGGCATACTCTCGCGTTTGGTCCGCGAAACGATCGAACAGTTCATGGAGCTGGGCGAATCCAGATCCTTGCAAGTTCCAATGGGCCTGTTTGTAGGCGGTCGCTAGGGACGTCATGTTCGCCAGATTCAGGTTCAGTCCACGAACGAGTCGTTCCTGGATGTTCCGGTTCAGTGCGGCTCCCTCCTTGCTGCGTTTGGCGCGTTCCATGATTCCACCCAACGGCCGTCGTTATGGCAGGACGCCGCATCAGGGTTGTGTTCCGCCGGTCGGGCCCTGGAACGAGTGACGATTCCGGCGCATTGGTCTCTTCTCGGCGTCCGGAATGGCACCCTCCTCCCGGAGGGAAGTGGGTCCGTC
>VBMA01000161.1 GCA_005878985.1 Methanobacteriota archaeon | reverse complement strand
TCGTACTGGATCGTTGTGGGCGACACCTGGAACCATCCGAAGCCTTTCGCGCCGCGACATGCGGCGACCCAGGCGTCGGTCCGGCAGGTGGGAACGCCGCCCGAGAGGCCACCCGTCCCGATGATCAGGTAGATCGGCGCGCCCGGGGTGTCGTATGCGTTCCCGGTCTGGGCGACCGCCTTGAAGGCGACCGGGTACGACCTCGCGTAGGTGTGGTCGTGGCCCGCGAGGACCAGGTCCACGTGGCGGTTTATGAGGATGTCCTCGATCTGTTCCGCGCCGCCGTCGGTCGTGCACAGGAGCGGGAACGAGAGGTCGGACCGCATGTCGTAGCACGGGAAGTGGTGGTAGACGATGATCCAACGGATCGTCGGATTCGCATCCGCCGCGGCGAGCTTCCCGTCGACCCAGCCGCGGATCGCCGCGGAGCCGGCGAGACCGGTGCATGCTCCGGGCGTGCCGTCCACTCCATCACTCTGGTTCGTCGTACTGCCGCCCCAGTCCATCGTCACGAAGTACGTGTTCCCCCACGTGAAGGCGTACGTCCGCTCGTTCCCCGGGAGGTTCGAGTACGCGCAATGGATCCCGGTCGGCGTGTTGTCGCTCCCCGATTCGTCCACCTCGTGGTTGCCCGCGGCCGATTGCAGGAAGGCACTTTGCGCGAAGATCTGCCACTTGTCGTACGTGCCTTTGACCCCTGGCTCCGTGTGGGAATAATAGAGGTCCCCTAAGGGCAGGACGAGATTCGGATTGCGCTTCGCGATCTCGTTCGACGTCGTCAGCGTCTGGTTCGTGTTGCCCCAGTCGCCCGCGGCCGCGAAGGTGAACGTGTCGGCGGAGCCTTTCGGGGGGGCAGCGCGGAACGACGCCTGGCCGAAGATCGAGTTCATGGCGGCGTCGCCGACCCGGTAATAGTACCTCGCCCCCGGGGTGAGGAGCGCGAGAGTGGCGCGATGGAGGAAGCTGCCGCCCGGGGAGCTGTAGTCCGTGCCCGTCGTGTGGAAGGAATACGGCGGCCCGAGGGAACGCCCCCACTCCGCGCGCGATGTGCTCGCGCTCGCCGTATACCAAGTGAGCACCGCCGTCGTCGGGTCATCCAGGTAGCTCAGGTGCACGCCGAGCGGAGGAGTCGGACCGGACGGAACGGCGCCCGCCCCGAACGACGGGAGGGCCGCCAGAGTCGTCACAAGAAGGGCGATCGCGACGGATGATGCCCAGAACTCAGTCCGGCGTATGGCTTGCAAGCCCTCCAACCCTCTGCCCCGAGGGGAACCCTCATCATCCCTTCGTTGCTATGAGAAGATATGACCGCAAATGACTTAGTCTTTTCACCATGCGGTTCCGAAGAAATGGAACTCGCTCGCCCCGGTCTGGAACGGGCTCCGCAAGTTCGTCCTGCGCGCGGCAGGCGCTTATCGTTTCTGATACTCTCGCCGCGGCCTTTATCGATGCCCATCCTCGTGCTCGGACTCCTCATGGCCGGCTCCCGGAGGCGGCCCCTCCCTGCTTGGACGCTACCCCGAGGTCCGAGGCGCAAGCTGCCAAAGAGGGCCCGCGCCCTTCGCACCGCGTGGATCCTGTTCCTCGTGATCGGAGCGCCGCTGGGCTTTATGGCGGCCCTCGGGCCGATGGCCTATGCCGGGATCTACATCGACCCGC
>VBMA01000160.1 GCA_005878985.1 Methanobacteriota archaeon | reverse complement strand
GAAGGGTCGATACACGGGATTCGATCGGGGGGCCGTCGCGGAGAGGGCGTCGACTCGCAATCAGCTTGAGGGTCGGATCCCTGTGGCAGCCCTCGCTGCTGCTCCGGAAACTTCCACCCGTGCACTGAACCCGCCGCCACCTCCCTAAATGCCGCCACGGATTCCGCACCAAAGGATCCGGTAAGCGACAGCGGATTTGGAAGCGCTCGAAGATCTCAGTCAGAGCCCGCGTCCTCGGTCTCGTTCTCGTTGTCCTCGCCGGTATGGCCGGACCGCTCCTCGGACCACGGCGGCATCTCGCCGGTCCGGAGCACGATCGCGTTCCCGCCGTTGACCCAGACCGTGAACGCCTGGATCTCGTGGCCGTCGTCGAGCACGCCCTCGACCTTGAGGGTGCCATTCACATGAATCGTCGTGAACTTCTGCTCGGCCCACCACCACGGAGGCGCAAGCTCGACGCTGTAATTCGTCCCGTTCGCCGCCG
>VBMA01000036.1 GCA_005878985.1 Methanobacteriota archaeon | reverse complement strand
ACTCGACCATCGTCTCCGCTCCGCCGCTTCATGGGACGATGAGCCCCGCGATATTTAATCGTTCGATAGCTATCACGGCGTTGTGCGTGTGCTCGTGGCGGGGGCCAGCGGCGTCCTCGGCCGCCGGATCGTGCAGCAGCTCGTGACCCGCGGACACACGGTCGTCGGTCTCGTGCGGGGCGAACCGGCAGGGGCGACCGTTCGGTCTCTTGGTGGTGAACCTCGACGGGCCGATCTGTTTGACAGCAACGCGGTTGTCCAAGCCGCGGAAGGATGCGACACCATCATCCGCGCGGCGACCTCGATCCCGACGAAAGTCCGCACCGGGCCCGCCGATTGGGCGATGAACGATCGCATCCGCCGTGAGGGGACGCGCTCGCTCGTCGCGGCAGCGGCGGACGGACGACCGTTCGATGAGGACGCGCCGCCTGCGGGGGATCCGATTCTGGCCTCCGCGCTGGACGGAGAGCGGATTGCCCGGGAGGCCGGTTCGGCGCACGGGTTCGACACAATCGCCTTGCGCTGCGGTGGATTCTACTCCGCGGATGGCTGGCACACGCGGATTCTCGCGGAATCGATCGCGAGGGGACGGCCGGTGCTCATCGGTCGGCAAAGCCCGGTATGGTCGCTCATACACCCGGACGACGCCGCGAGCGCGTTCGTCACCGCCGTGGAGGCACCGAGGACCGGTGTGTGGCACATCGTCGACGATCGGCCGGTGCCGCTGGTCGTTTTCCTGGGAGAAATGGCGAGACGACTCGGCGCGCGTCCGCCCCGCCGCATGCCGCGGTGGCTCGCGCGCTTATTCCTGGGACGCTACGGAACCCGGATCCTGAGCTCGTCGTTCTCAACGTCGAACGCGCGATTCCGGCGGGATTTCCAGTGGCAGCCTTCCTTTCCGACCTACGTGCAAGGCATGGAGCAGGTCGCGACCGCATGGCGATCCGAAGGATTTCCGCTTCGGGGGTCCTGAATCATGGAGCGTTTCGATCGGTACCTGATCGCTCTCGTCCTCGCCCATTTCATTGCTACCCTCGTGCACGCAACCGCTCATTTCGCCCTCCAGATAGTGCCCGATGGAATCGACCTCCTCTTCATCGTCGGCGTCATCTGGATCGGGCCCCTCGTGGCCCTCGTCATCCTGCGCTTCAATCCGCCGCTCGCGGCCGGGCTGCTCGCGGTCCTGATGGGCGCCGCGTTCGTGTATGGCCTGGTGAGCCACTTCCTCGTCGCCGGTCCCGACAACGTTGCGTTCGTCGGCTCGCAATCCTGGACCGTGCTCTTCGTGGGGACCGCGTTCCTGCTCGGCGTCCTCGAGGTCAGCTGCCTTCTCCTCGCCATCATCGGATTCTGGGCGGCGGCTAGAACTCCTTCGGAACCTGCTGCGCGAGCTGGGTGATGCGGCCCAGGGGGCCCATCAGCGCCATGACCTTCGGCATCGAGCCCCGGAACCGGATCTTCCCGCCCAACACGAGCCCTTGGAAGTCCCGCTCGCCTTTCCCGAGTTGCATCCATGCGTCGTAGGTTCCTTCGAACTTGAAGTCGGCGGGGACATCGGGCGCGACCTGCTGGACCGCCACCTTTCCGCCCTGAATGTCGACGAGGAACGAGGCATTCTGATCCGTGGAGGTGAGGACGATCTTCGCCGTGATTGCCGCGGCCTTCTTCCCCCACTCCGGATCCGCGTTGAGGCGACTCGCGACTTCGTCGAAGAATGCCTTGGTGAAGTATTGCACCGTGGACGCCGCCCTCGCGCCCCGGAAGTCGGCCCAAAGGAAAAAGGCTCGGATGGTGCGTCCCGCACGCGACCGAGACGCGAAAGGTTTTACGGACCGCGGTCTCTGCGCGGCCGCGCGTGGGTAGCCAAGCCCGGTCAAAGGCGAGGGACTCAAGATCCCTTCCCGCAGGGGTTCCCAGGTTCGAATCCTGGCCCACGCATCATCAACTCGTCCCTTCTTGTGGGCGAGTGAGATTTGATCGAGCGTGGGCCAGGGGTACACTCATCCGTCCCGGAGCCCTCGACCGTCAGCTCACCGGTGCGCCGGCTAACAGTAACGAATTCATTAAGCAATGAATTAATATACTGCTCTTGTCCTACTCCTTCTTGGTGACGCCTTCTACGTCCCTGATATCGCACAAGGGTCCAACGGTGGCCACATTGAAGGTCATCGAAGATGTTCTGCGGCGGGAGGCGATGCCCATGACCCGATACAAGATTCGGCAGGCGCTGGGCAACCGAATTGCTCAGCCGCTCTTGGACGAAGGCCTCCATTACCTGGCCGACCACGAGATGGTCTATGATGAGGGCCCAGGCGGTAAAGTCCTCTGGATCCGCACCTCCGACGCCACGCGTGCTCGGCTCCGCGGCGCGTAGGCGGTCTGCGTGGCCAAACCAAAGCTTCTCGGCATCGAATACGCCGCGAAGGCCGCTCCCGTTCTTGAGGAGTGGCGCCGGTTGGCGGCGCAGGGAACTGAAACCGAGAAACGCCCGACGAAGGCCAAGCTCAAGAGCATCGCGACGTTCGAGACACGTGCGCGGACGAACCCTCTGACCGCCGGCGACCCCGTTGCCAAGGATCGCTGGCCAGACGTCCTCCTCCGTGACTACGGGGCCGATATCCCGAACCTTTTCCGATTTGAATTGGCGGAGCGGTGGCGCGGATACTACTCGCTTATCGGCGAACCAGGCGGCGCGCGAATATGGGTTCTGTACTTGTGGGACCACCGCACGTACAGCAGGCAGAGTGAATACTCGAAAAGGTAGCCTGATTCCTCTCGATCGTGGGCGATTCGAGGTTTGTTTTGAGAGGCGTGCTTCGTCCGGGCAGGCGTGCCGAGGCGAACTCGTCCCTGAATCCATTCGAATCCTGGCCCACGCATCATCCATTCGCCCCGACCTGTGCCAGAAGTGAGTGCACACCTACGAGACAGAAAGTCTCGTTCCGGGAACTAAGTCCTCCTTCGACTGGACTCAGGTCAGCTTTCTTTCGGCTTCGGCCGGAGGGCAGCGAACAGGACGACCACCCCGACGAGCCCGAAGCCGATTCCCGATGCGACGAGAGGCACGAGTGGCTCGGGATGGCAGCCACCAGGGTCCGAGCATTTTTGGACGAGACTGAGTCCCAGGAACACGAGCAGCAGGCCGATCCCGACGATGGTCAGACCCGACGGGATTGCGAGACGCCTTGAGAGAGGCATCCACCTACTCGCGATTCCACAGTTGGTCAAGACTAGATATACCTTGCTTGGTCCGCAACGCATTGGCCAAAGATTCCAATCTCAGGATCGATGGCGACCAACCACTTGCGACTTCCAATGCGGAGAGGCCAAACTCTTCTCCTTGACCGAGGCCGCAGAATAACGTGAAAATCAGTTCGTGAGAACGAGGACGCAAGACATAAGAAAGCCTCGTCTCCATCGCCCGACCCCCGGGTGGGAACATGAAACAGGTGATGGAGCCCCAGAACCGCCCCCAGCGGCGATCGCCCCTGGCAATGAAGACCACCGTCAATCGCGCGTCCCTCAAGCCGAATTTAGGTACATCCGTGTACGTTGCGGTTGACCTGACGCCCTCGGCCGCGGTAATCGCCGGACGCGTCCGGAGCATTTCGCTCGCGATCGATTCGAGCGGGTCGATGGACGGCGAGAAGATCGAGCAGGCGAAAACGGCGGCGCTGGCCCTCCTCAAGCAACTCCGCCCGACCGACCAGATCTCGATCGTGTCGTTCTCGGATACCGTGACGGTCCAGCTGCCGATGTCCCACGTGGGAAACTCCCGCGAGGTCGCGGCGGCGGTGAAGGCGATCTCGGTCAGCGGCCTTACGGCGATGTACGACGGCCTCCAAGCCGCCTTCCAACAGGCGCGCCAGACCTCTCAGGAACCTGGGACTGTGAATCGGGTCCTGCTCCTGACCGACGGCAATCCCACGGTCGGCAAGACCGACGGCCGGGAGTTCGTCACCCTTGCCCAGGGGATGCGGGAAGCCGGCATCACGATCACGGCGATCGGCATCGGAACCGATTACAACGAGCAATTGCTCGAGAAGATCGCCGAGTCCGGCGGGGGCCTGTGGCACCACATCGTGGATGCGCGAGCGAACCTCCCCCAGATTTTCGCGGACCAGGCGGCCCAGATGGCGGGCACCGTCGTCTCGAATCCCGAGTTGAAGGTCTCGATCATGCCCGGGTCGGAGCTGGCCGACGCGTATACGGTCAAGCCGGTCCTGAACCGACTGCCCCGGCCCCGCTTCGACGGAGCCGCGTTCACGGTGCCGCTTCGAGACCTGATCGCGGGGGAGGAGCAGACCCTCGTCTTCCGCATCGGCGTCCCGCCGCGGCCCGCGGGGAAGGCCACCTTGCTTCGTTTCTCCTTGGTCGAGGTGACGCAAGACGTCGACGTGGCGTTCACCGACGACCAGCGCCTGTGGAACACGGAGACCAATCCGTACCCGCGCACGCTATTGAGTTCCGCGGAAGCCACCGTCCTCATGCAGCGGGCGGTGCAGTCGAGGGATGCGACGGCGCTCCAGAAGGCCGAGACGATCATGCGGAGCATGGCGACGGATGCCGGCGCGGCGACCGCGATCCGGGCGAACCCCACCCTGAGCGACGTCGCGACGACGATGCGGGACGCCCAGGCCACCGTAGCACGGAGCGGGCTCTCGCTCAGCGAGGCGGCGAAGAAGGACTTCTTGCAAGCGACGACGATCATCGGAAAGAAGAAACCGAAGCGGTGATGAACGTGACAAAATGTTCGGCGTGCGACAGTGAGAACAGGGAAGGCGCGCGGTTCTGCAACGCGTGCGGCGCGAAGATTGAGCCCGAAGCCGAAACGTCGGAACTGAGGCTCGCCGCGATGCCTGCCGAGGATGAAGGCCTGGCCCCTCCGACGAACGAGGACCCGGGCGCCGGCGATTCGATGTTCGGCCCGGATGCCGGGGAACCCGAACCCACGGCGGAACCAGAGACCCCCGCCGCCGATGTGACGGAACCGGAGGGCGAAGGCTCCCCCGACCTGGCGGACGTCGAGGACGAAGGCCCCGCCGAGGCAACGGAACCCGAGGAAGAGCTCCCGGCCGAGCCGCCCAGGGCCGGCTATCTGGTCTTTCCCGACAACACGGAACAGCCAATTCCCCCGTCCCAGTGGTTGATCGGCCGCACGGACCTGGCGAAGTTTCTGCCCGACCCGAAAAAGGCGAACGAGATTTCGCGAGGGCATCTCACCGTCTTCCAGGAAGGCGATCGATTCTTCGTCGAAGACGGAACGACGATGGTGCAACGGAAGCCCAGCACGAACAAGACGTGGCTGGTCCGCGGAAGCTCTCGAATCCTGGTCACCGGCACGGGCCGAACCGAACTCCAAGACGAAGACGAGATCGACGTCGCGGAATTGGTGACGCTGCAGTTTGTGGTGAGATAGGTCTGCGAACGGTATGACCCTCTCCCTTCCCTGCACCTTGAAAGGTCGGAAGGGCCGCTATCAGGTCCTCAGCAAGATGACGGAAGGCGGGATGTCGACCATCTACGTCGGCAAGTCCAACCGCGGCGTGCCCGTCATCGTGAAGGAGGCCAGCGGCGTCGACCTCGCCCAGTCCGATGAACGACTTCGAATCGAAGCCGAGATCCTGCGCACGCTCAGCTCGCCCGGCCATCCGAGGGTCGTCCGATATCTGGACGTCGGCAGCAACCTCGGACCGTTCTGTCTCGTGGAGGAACAACTCGAAGGCGAGACGCTGGCGGAGTTGTACAAGGACAAGCCAGCCGATGCGGCGACCGCGACTCGACACATCGTCCAGCTCCTCGAGGCGCTGTCGTACCTCCACGCGCGGAACGTGATCCACCGAGACGTGAAGCCCAAGAACATCATCCTCGACGCCCGCCGAGAGGTCGTCCTCATCGACTTCGGGGCGGCGAAGAAGGAGTTCCACCAGTTCACCGGGTCCGGCACGGTCATCTATACGCCGGGCTGGGGCGCCCCGGAGCAAAATCTGGGAGAGGCGACTCCGGCGAGCGATCTGTACAGCGTGGGCGCGGTCCTCTTCTTCCTCCTCACCGCGCAAGATCCCCAGGCTTCGATGAAACAACTCGCGGCCGGGAAATCCGAGCTCTTCCGATCCCCCCGCGACCTCGAGCCCAGCGTCCCGAGGGAGCTGTCGGACGTCGTGACGAGGGCCATGTCGTTCGACCCGAAAGAACGGTTTCCGACCGCCGCGGACATGGCGCAGGCGATGTCTGGAGGGTCGGGGGAGTCGCTCGGGTTTCCGCACCTCGTGGTGCTGGGAAAGAAGTGCAAGGTCAAGCGGGAGATGGAGATCGGCCGAGACCACAAGTCGTGCGACCAAGGTTGCACGAAGAAAGGCTTCGGACACCCGCCGGAGATCGGCATCCTCGATGCGGAACGGTACCTGTCGAAGCATCACGCCCGGATTCTGAAGGATGGGAAAGGCCGCTGTTGGATCGAGGATCTCGGGAGCCTGAACGGCACCGCGATGTCGCACGACGGCGGGAGGACCTATCGGCAGATCCCGGGATTCAAGCGCGAAAAGCTGACCGACGGGGATGTCGTCGCCCTCGTCTACAAGCCGGGGCGAGGGCCGTACATGACGATTGCATTCAAGGGTGGCCGACGACGCGGGGGCCGGTGACGTTGACGCGAAACGCGAGTGGGAAAGAAGTGTCCGCCAGGATGTCCGATACGATCATTCGTTCGCCACGTGGGGAAGTGGGGTTTGCCTCGAACGTGGGGAGGGTCCGGCCGGTCGATGAAGACAGCATCCTCGCGGTCGAGCTGCGGATGGCGTTCCTCTCCGAACCCCGAACCCGACTGCTCCTCATGGTGGCGGACGGGATGGGGGGACACAATCGCGGGGAAGTGGCGAGCCGGATTGCGATCCAGACCATCGCACGCACGCTCCTCCCGCTCCTGACGAGCGAAGAGGACATTCCGCGAGCCACGTACTACCGCCACCTCGGAGCCGCGGTCGCCCGCGCGAATCAGGCGATTTTCCTGGAGGCGGAACGGCATCCGGAGTGCCAGGGGATGGGTACGACCTTGAGCCTCGCCGTCGCCGACGGCCGCAGCCTTCATGTCGCCAATGCGGGCGACTCCCGCGTCTACATCGTCAATGAGCGAGAGATTTTCCAAGTGACGCGCGACCATTCCCTCGTCCAGGAGATGGTCGATCGCGGGGAGCTCTTGCCCGAGGAAGCGAAGCACCATCCGAGGAAGAACGTGATCACGATGGCCCTCGGAGTCTACGAGGAAGTGACGCCGGACATCGGATGCCTGACGATGGAGCCCGGTGACACCGTCTTGCTGTGCTGCGACGGCCTCATCAATCACGTGGAAGACGAAGACATCCATCGCGTCGTGGTCGAAACGAGCGATCCCCAAAGGGCCTGCGAGATCCTTGTCTCGTTGGCGAACAGGGGGGGCGGGACGGACAACATCTCGGTCATCGTCGCGCGCGCCCCACCTCTTTCCACACCGTGAGAGAAATGTTCACCATGCATAGTCTGCTACAGCCGGACCTCTCGATGAGGGATGATGAAAGCAACGAGGAGACGGACCCGTGAAACGCACCTACTTCCTCGTCGCCATCGCCAGCCTGCAAATCATCCTCGGATCGATCACCCTGATCGGCGCGGCCCAGCCGGTACGGATGACCCAAAATGTGGTCGTCCTGGCAGATAACTACTACCTCTTCGAATTTGGCATCTTGGGGACAGGACGGTTGAGCGGAAATCTATCCGAACTCCAAGGCCTGGCCTTCACGTTGTTCGTGTTCGATGACGCCGGCTACGCGTCGTTCCGCGATGGCTCTAACTCGGTGGCGCCTCTTTTCGAACAGAGCGGGACGCGTGTCATGTTCTCCATGAATCTGACGGGCTCGGGTCAGTATCACGTCGTCGCCGTTGACGTCCCCCAGAAGCGCGAACTCCAACTCCAACTCGACTTCGTCGTTCTGGGGTTGAAGACCGGCGAAACGATCGTTGCACTCATCGTACTCGTCGGTGGATTGGCGTTGGTGGGGGCCACGCTCATGTTGAGCGTTTGGTCATGGCGCCGGGCCCGCGCGGCTCCCGCCACTCCCGCACCGTCCCCCGACCCGGCGTCGGATCCGTTTCCCGATCCGCCCCTGGAACCTGTTCCCGATCCGTCCCCGGACCCGCAGGAAGCCGCGGCGGATCCGCCCAACGACAACACCCGAATCTATTGAGCCCTCCGCGAACCGTCGACCCATTCGGCGGTCTACCTCAGCCCGGTTGCAGCGGGTAGACGCGTGCCCCGGAGCCGTTTCGCTCTTTTTTCAACTGCGATAATCGAAGACGATATTCCCGGAGAAACCGTTAGATAGGGGCAACGGAGTCGTCGCGGGGCGGGAGATTTGGCAGTCATGATTCCTTCAGAGTCCGTCGACCCTTTTCTGGCGGCCGATGACTCAATCATGCTGTTCCTGTACGCGGTGATCGGAGCGTTCGACGCCGGGAAGTCGGACCAAGCAATCGCTCTCATGAGAGCCTCGGTCGATTTCGTCCGCCGAACGCCGAATCGAGCGCTTGTGTCTCTCGAGCCACCCGCTTTCTGATCCGCTCGATTGCGCGTGCCGACGCGCCTCATGCATTGCACTGAATAGTGTTCCGTTTCACGCCAGTGTAAACGTCCGCCAGATACCCTGCGGGCGTAGTGGACCCACCGTGACGGAAAGGCGGGCTCCAAGCCAGGGCGGATCGAGCGCACGGAAGTCGGCGTTGCTGACGTTTTCTGCCACGCTCCTCCTGCTGATCCTTGCGGTGCCTGTGTATTTGGCCGTCGTCTCGCCGACCGACGGGAGCACGACGTCTGCGGCAACGAGCGGGCTGGCATCTTGGAATCCGAACGTCTCGTGTTCCGCGGACTTGGTCACGATCCGTGACGTCCTCGGATCCGCGTATCCGCATCAGGCCCTCAACGGGAGCCGATACCAGGTCAATTCGACCTCCGGAGGGATTCCGCTCGAACGATCGCTCTCGCCGCCGTGTACGATCACGAACATGAGTGGCCAAGCCGTCTCCTCGCTCGTTCAGATTAACGGGGTTTCTCTGTACGGATACGGCGTCAAGACCACGGACTGTTCGGCTTGGTACTCGAAGCAGAACGGAGGCGCCCGCTATCCGGGCAACCAGACCGTCTGCACGAACGCAGGACAGATCATCACGATCGGGACGACGAGCGGGTACATGAAAATCGAGATCGACCGAGATTGGTTGGGGAAGGGCTACTGCGGCCCGAACGTCCCCTCGTGCGACAATGCGACGCTGGTTCAGGAACAATCCAACGGGAGCATCTCCCTCGACGTCCAGGGGTTCGTATTCTGGGAGGGTCCGTACCACTGGGAGCTCCACCCGTTCACGGCGTGGAAACTCTCGAGTGCGCCGCCACCTCCCCCTCCGTCGAACGCGCCGCCCACCGCGGACTTCACTTGGAGTCCTTCAACGGGAACGAACCAAACCACGTTCAACTTCACCGCCTCGGTCTCGGACGACCATGATTCGCCGAGCGCGATTCAGGTCCGATGGGACTGGCAGGGGGACGGGGTCTGGGATACGACCTGGTCCACCACGAAGACGGCCCAACACCGATACTCAACCGCAGGGAACAAGACCGTCGTGCTCCAGGCGATGGACTCCGGCGGCCTCACGACGGCCAAGAATCACATCGTCACCGTGAGCGCATCGCCTCCGCCGCCTCCCCCGCCGAACGCGCCTCCGACCGCGGACTTCACGTGGACTCCGACGTCCGGAGACACGACTACCGTGTTCACGTTCACCGCTCAGGTCTCGGATGACCACGATTCGGCGAGTTCGATCCAGGTTCGCTGGGACTGGACCGGCGATGGGACGTGGGACACCGGCTGGTCGACGACGAAGACGGCCACGCACACGTTCAGCACCGCGGGCAATTATGGAGTCGTCGTGCAAGCGATCGACTCGGGCGGTCTGACCGCGAGTGCGACCCACACGGTCACCGTGACGGCGCCGCCGCCACCGCCTCCGAACTCACCGCCGACCGTCGATTTCAGTTGGACGCCAACGTCCGGCGACACGAGCACCGTGTTCACCTTCACCGCGCAAGCGACCGATGATCATGACTCGGCCAGTGCAATCCAAGTGCGGTGGGACTGGACCGGCGATGGGACGTGGGACACGGCATGGTCGACGACGAAGACCGCGACCCACACGTTCGCCTCCGCAGGCAACTACGCCGTCGTCGTGCAGGCAATGGATTCCGGTGGCCTCACGGCGAGCCAATCCCATTCGGTGTCGGTGAGCGCGCCGCCCCCGCCGCCACCGAACGCCCCGCCGAGCGTGGACTTCAGCTGGACGCCAACGGCGGGCGACACCAGCACGGTGTTTACGTTCACCGCTCAGGTCTCGGACGACCATGATTCCTCGAGTTCGATTCAAGTCCGGTGGGACTGGAACGGGGACGGCACCTGGGATACTGGCTGGTCCACGACGAAGGCTGCGACACACACGTTCGCGACTGCGGGGGACTACTCCGTCGTCGCGCAGGCGATGGACTCCGGAGGCCTGACCGCGAATGCGAACCACACCGTCACCGTGACGACCCCTCCGCCGCCCCCGCCGCCGCCCGGTGACTTCAGCATCGGCGTCTCCCCCGGTTCCCTGACGATCGTGTGCGGGTCGTCCGGCTCGTCCACGATATCGTTGACGAGCCTCAACGGGCTCTCCGGAACCGCGAGTCTCAGCGCGTCGATCTCGTCCTCCGGCTTGGTCTTCATATGGCCGAGCGTCTCGGTGAGCCCGAGCAGCGTGGCGCTGGCCGCCGACGGAACGGCCACCTCGACGTTGACGATCTGGACCTCCCTCTTGACGACGCCGGGCACATACACGGTCACGGTGACGGCGACGATCGGCTCCGTCACCCACTCCGTGAACGTGACCGTGGTCGTGACCATACTCTAGGGCGGACGAGCGCGGCGGGAACAGTTACCGCGGCGAGGACTCCGGTCGGGTCGACCACCGGATCTCCCCTTTCAGGATCGCCGCCGCGTCTTCCGGGACGACCGGATTGATGTAGAACCCAGTGCCCCGCTCGAAGCCGGCAATCTCGGTGAGGTGCGGCGTGATCTCGAGATGCCAATGGTACGTCCCCTCCACTTCGCGGATTGGCGCCGTGTGGATGTAATAGTTGAATGAGGGATCTTCGAGCAATCGATTCATTCGGCCGAGGGTGTCCTTCAAAATCCGCGCGAAGGCCCCGCGGTCGGAATCGGAGAGCATCTCAAAC
This sequence comes from Methanobacteriota archaeon, assembly GCA_005878985.1. GTDB lineage: Archaea > Thermoplasmatota > Thermoplasmata > RBG-16-68-12 > RBG-16-68-12 > RBG-16-68-12. Next base: position 6,727 of record VBMA01000036.1, on the reverse strand, counting down.
GCACGGGCGTGGACCTTCGGGAGGATCCACGTCTCGAAGGGAAAGCGGGCGGCGAACGGCTCCAACGCCACGAACGCCCCGTTCTCTGCGACCGCGCGTCGCTCGGAGGCAGCTCGCGCCGGAGGATCTCGCAGTACAAGCACTCGCCCTCCCGATCCGCGGCGTGCGCGCGCAGGCCTTCCATTTCCTCGAGGATCCGGAGGGGCACGATCGGGATCGCGATGATTTGCGAATGCGGGTGGGAGAACGAGGCGCCGGCTCGTTCCCCGTGATTCTTGAAGATCTGGACGTGCTTTACCCGGCGGTCCGCCGCGAGATCGTGATAGCGTTCGCGATAGGCCCGCAAGACGCGCTCGACCTGTGGATCGTCCAACGTCGGGAGATGGCCGTCATGGTCCGGTGACTCGACGATGATCTCGTGCGCCCCGACCCCGTCGACGCTCACGAACGGCCCGTCTCGATGCTCCCGGACTTCCCCCATGCGCTCGAGGGCGGGGAATTTGTTCGGGACGCACCGGATCGACCAGCCCGGGCCGTCTGCCGCTCCACGGTCCCGGTACGCGAGGACCTCCGGAGGCGTCATCGACTCACCTCCGGTGGCGTCATCGTCTCGTGGCCCTCGCAGAACGGGCAGCTCTCCTTCGCCGTTGCATCCTTCGGATTCCGGAAGGCACCGGGCCGTTGGGAACGGGCCGCGGAGAACACGACCTAGGTGGACGTCGCGTAATCCTTGCGGATTTCCGGCACGAGGCCCGTCGAGCGGTAGGCGCTCCCGGGCATTTTGAGGATTGTGGTGCCGTCCGAACATTATTTACGAATGAGCGCGATAACCGCCGTCGGCTAGGGGAGAGGAGACTTGGCTACATCATCGAACGATCCGAGTGCGCCCGCTGGAGGAACCGACTACGCACCGCCCAAGAAGATGGGCATGCTCGTCGTGGTCGTCGTCGCGTTGCTCCTAGTGACCAACGTTGTGACGGCCCTGGCCGTGTATTATCTTGCACCGGCCGCTCCCGCAGCGACCGTCCAACCGCTTCGCGTCATCGGCCCGTGGTCGGGACCCGAGAAAGATAAGTTCCTGCCGGTGCTCAACCTATTCAAGAATACCACAGGGATTAACTATGAGTACATCACGACCCGCCAAGAGGACTTGCAGTCCCTCTTGCCGAACTGGTTTGCCGCGCGACGGGCGCCCGCGGACCTCATCTTCATGCCAAGCTCGTTCGTGAAGACCTATGGAACCCAGGGTCACGCGGCCGATCTCGCCGGCACGGTGTCCGAATCGAACTACGCCGCCGGTGCGTTGGATCCTCTGAAAGACGGGAGCAAGATCTACGGTGGCGCGTACACCGGGAAAGTCAAGCCCGGGTTTTGGTATCGCCAGTCGTTCTTCGCGGCCCATAACTACCAAGTCCCCACCACATGGACGGGCTTCGAGGCGCTCCTTCGACAAATCGAGACGGACGGATCTGTGAACAACACGCCGATCATCAGCGGGGACGGCGTGGGATGGCCCCTCTCCGATGTCGTGGAGCACTTCCTGGCGACATACGGCGGACCGAACATGAACAAGCAGATCGTGGCGAAGACCCTCGCCTGGACATCGACCTCGGTTCACGACGTGTTCGCGAACTACCTAGTGCGGACCTTGACGCCGGGCGTCGTCTGCGTTGCCTCGTGTTGGAGCGCCCCGCGGCAATGGGACACGGGCGTCGCAGAATGGTGGAAAGGCGACTACGCTCTGTACTTCATGGGGAGCTGGATCACCGGGATGGTCACGCCGAACTCGGACATCCGCGTCATGCCCTTGCCGGGTGGCGTGAACCCCTCGGGCGTCGTGTTCGCGGCGGACTACTTCTTCGTGCCGACCTACGCCTCGCGGATAGATGATGCAAAGCGCCTCGCGGCGTTCCTCGGGAGCTCGGCGGCGCAACAGCTGCAAGTGACCGTCGGCGGACACATCGCCACCGTGACCGGCGTGCCGCTCAGCGCCTATCCGGTCGTTGATCGGCGCATCGCGGAGAACCTGACGGGGAAAGTCATCCTGTCCGATCTGGACGACACGATCGGCGGCACGTTCCAGGGGACGTTCTGGACCCAGTTGCAGGCGTTGTGGGCCAACCCGTCGAATCTCAACGCCGTGTTGACAAACATCCAAGCCGCAATGCCTCCATGAGTGCGAAAGGGGAGCGCGCCAAGCGCTCCCTCTCTTCTTCTTTCCAACCGTACCTGCGCGTCATCTTCTTCGTCCCAGCGACGGTCCTGCTCATCTTCCTCGTCGTGTACCCTGCGATTCAGACCCTCCTGCTGAGCTTCTACCATCCATCCGGGGCCTTCGCAGGCCTCGACAACTACGGGTCCGTTCTCGGCAACCGCCAGACGATCGACACGTCCGATTGGTCGATTCCCTATGGGACCCTCATCAACAACTTCCTGTGGATCGCCATCCACCTCCCGTTGAGCCTCCATCGTCAAGTCGTTCATTTTCCTCGGAATGGTCACGCCGATGATCGTGGGAGGAATCATCCTTCGATTTCTGTTCGACGAGAAGTCAGGCATCGTGCCACGCGCCTTCGGCCTCCTCGGCATCAGCGGGTTGGCAATTCAGTGGACGGCGTACCCGGAAACGCTCCTCTTCGGCCTGATCTTCGGGTCCGTCTGGCTCTGGGTCGGCTTCAGCTTGATCGTGTACTCGGCCGGACTGACGACGATCCCACGGGACTATTTCGAAGCCGCGCAGATCGACGGCGCCTCCGCGTGGCAGACCTTCCGGAAAGTCACGTGGCCCCTTCTCCGGCCCACGACCCTGACCGTCGTCACGATGACGATCCTATGGGAGTTGAAACTCTTCGACATCGTGTTCGCCGCAACGAACCCGAACGGGGGCGTCGGAGGGGCCGCGGACGTCCTCGCGCTTCAGATGTTCCGTTATGCGTTCATTGCGAGTAACTTCAACGACGCGGCCGTGGTGGCGACGCTCCTCACCGGGCTCACGCTTCTCGTCTCCGCTTGGATGTTCAAGCGAATCATCATTGGAAAAGGCAAGAACGCGGGCCGTCTCCAAAGGGCCATAAGACGCCTTTGGGCTCGAGCGAAACCGCAGGGAAGGGTGCTCAAAGCATGACGGCCAACAGACGAGGTCGGCTCCGAATACCCAAGATCCCGGTACGGACGGTCGTAATCCATGCGATTGCGTGGGGGATCGGCCTGCTCTGGCTCTTCCCATTCCTCGGAGTTTTCATGACTTCGATTCGGCCCGTCACTGAGATCTTGAACGGGTGGTGGGTCACGAATCCCTTCAATCCGACGTTGCAGAACTTCCAGACGGCCTTTACCGATCCGACGACCCCGATGTGGCGCGGATTGCGCAACTCCTTCATCGTCGCGATTCCGTCGACCTTCCTCCCGATTTTCATCGCATCGCTGGGAGCCTACGGGTTTGCCCGATTCCGATTTCCCATGCGAGATTATCTCTTTCTTGCGATCGTCTTGTTCATGGCGATCCCCCAGCAAATGGTCGCGATTCCCATTTTCGTCACGATGATCAATGCTGGACTCTGGGATACGTTCCTTGGCGTCATTCTCGTCCACACGGCATGGGCGCTCCCGTGGATCCTTCTATTCATGCGAAACTTCTTTCAGACCCTCCCCTTGGAAGTGGAAGAGGCGGCGCGCGTCGATGGGGCTTCGGACTTCCGAATCTTCTACAAGATTGTGCTCCCGATGTCTCTCCCGGCACTCGCTGCGGTCGCGGTCCTCCAGTTCATGTGGGTTTGGAACGACTTCTTCTTCGCGAAGGTCCTCCTGTTCTCGTCGCAGAACCTCGTGGCAACGCAGCTCGTCCCGCTCTTATCGGAAGCGGGTCCTTTCCACAAGGACCAAGGGATTTTGTCCGCTGCATCGATCGTCGTGATGATTGTCCCGATCATCGTGTTCGCGACGATGCAGCGTTACTACATTCGCGGCATGATCGGTTGGACGATTAAAGGCTAGCTTCATCCGCGGAGGCAATCATCTCGAGAAGCCCTGCACTCGCCCATGCCTGGACCGGATTCGATTGAGTCCGACCGCGGGGCGACACGGAGAGATCGACGATTGAATCATCCACGACCGAATACAACTCCGGGATCTTCCCCAGCGCGTCGCGGGCGTTGAGGAGCGCCTCGCGGATTCGTCCCGCTTCTCGACGGAATCCCGACGTCTGCAAGCCCTTGTAGATCATCCAGTTGTCGTGGGGCCAAACGGTCCCCGTGTGATACCCGTAGGGATTGAAGTCCGGTTCCGACGACGCATGGGTCCGGATGCCATAGGGCGTCCACATGTCAGTGCGGAACAAGCGATCGACAACGGACCGAGCGATTGGTCTCTCGAGCGCACCGGTGACTAGGAGATGACCCGGGTTTGATGTGACAGCGGCTCGCGGTCGTTTTTTGCCGTCGAGAGCGAGGTAAAAGGTCCCCGCCTCGGCCCACCAGAAAGCCCGAATGAGTGCCGACTGAAGACCGTCCGCCAGCTCGCGGGCACGATCCGCCTCGTCTTTCTCTCCGCTGCGCTCCGCCAGCTCTGCGAATCCGCGGTGGGCCATGACCGCGTACCCCTGCACCTCGACCATGGCAACCGGCGGCGAGATCCTCAAGTGGTCGTCGCTCCCGTCCTTCCAACCCTGATGGAACAGAGCGGCCGGGTTTCGGCTGCGGTACTCGATGAAACCATCCCCGTCCAAGTCACCGAACTCCATCATCCAGTCGTGGGCCCGTCCGATGGCCGGCCATAAGTTCGAGAGAAGTTCGCGGTCTCCCGTGCGCGTGATGTATGCGGATGCGACGATGAGGAAGAGCGGCGTGCTGTCCACGCTCCCGTAGTAGGGGAACTTCCAACCCGGTAGCTCGGCCTGGGCCGCGCGCTCGAAACGGTACTCGTGGAGAATCTTCCCCGGTTGCTCCTCGGATACGTCGTCGTTGGATTCCCCCTGGTACTTCGCCAGAACGAGCAGTGTGGCGCGCGCGATTGAGGGATCAATGCCGAGGGTTTGCCAGGCGCTGATCAACGAATCCCGGCCAAAGAGCGTGTTGTATCGGGGCCATCCCGCCCTCAGGTATCCCGCCGGATCTCGGAGCTTGTCGAGGTCCCCGAGGAGTTGGCGTCGAAGGCCTCGAATCGACAAAGCAGCGACCTCTGGCAGCGTCGGACCTAGCCGATCGCCTTCCCGGTCTTGCGGTCAAAGAGGAGGATCCGTTCCGGCCGGAACCGGACCGAGAGACCGGAGAGCCCTTCCGCGTCGAAGGCGATCCCGACGACCGCCTTTACGAGTCGATCGCCGATCGTCAGGTCGAGGATCGTGATATCTCCCTGAGGTTCGGTCGTGTACACCTGAGCGGCGATGCAATCCGGGCGGCCGGTCGAGTCCCGGAGAACCTCGACGTCTTGCGGCCGCACGCCAATGAGAAGCTCCTCCGAGACGGCATTCTCGATTCCCGATTGCAGGTGGTCCGGCACCGCGAGTTGAAAGTCACCCGCATCCAGGACCCCTCCCTTCGTCAGGGTGCACTCAATCGAGTTGATCGGAGGGCTTCCGACGAAACCTGCGACGAAGTGGTTCGAGGGGTGGACGTATACCCTTCGTGGCGTATCGTACTGCTGAAGCTCGCCGTGGTTGAGGATCGCGATCCGGTCGCCCATGGTCATCGCTTCCACTTGGTCGTGTGTCACGTAGATCGTGGTGATGCCTAGGTCCTTCTGGAGTTTCTTGAGCTCCGCCCGCATGTGGACGCGGAGCTTCGCGTCAAGGTTGCTCAGCGGCTCGTCCATGAGAAACGCTTGCGGCTCGCGGACGATCGCTCTCCCGAGGGCCACCCGTTGCCGCTGGCCCCCGCTGAGCTGAATGGGCTTTCGCGCGAGGAGCGACTCGATCTGAAGCAGCCGGGCCGCGTGATTCACACGCCGGACGATATCCTTCTCGGCGACCTTGGCATTCTCGAGCGGGAACGCCATGTTCTGGTAGACCGTCATGTGCGGATAGAGGGCGTAACTCTGGAACACCATCGCGATGTTCCGCTGTTTCGGGTCGAGGTCGTTCACGAGTCGATCGCCGATGTAGATCTCCCCTTCCGACGGGGTCTCGAGGCCGGCGATGCAGCGCAGGGTCGTCGTCTTGCCGCACCCGCTCGGTCCGAGGAGGACGACGAACTCCCGGTCCCGGATCTCGAGGTCCAGTCCCTTGACGGCGACCGCGCCGTCGTACGACTTGGAGAGCCCTTGCAACTTGACACGGGCCAAGGAGACGTCGGACGGGGAAGAACGGATAAATAATCTTCGCTTACCCCTAGTTGTCGCCGCCTCGGAGATGACCGATTCCATGGAAGAGATTCGGGTCGCAGAGAAGAGGTTGTCCGATTACCGCGCGATCATCGGCGGCCCGGCGTTCGCCGAGATCCTCGCCTTGGCGAGCAAGTTGAAAGGAAAGCGGGTCGCGCACGTCAATGCGACCGGTTACGGCGGGGGCGTGGCCGAACTGTTGCACAGCCTCGTCCCGTTGCAACGGGACGTCGGCCTCGATGTGCACTGGTTCGTCCTCGACGGTTCGAACGCGTTCTTCACGGCGACGAAGACGATGCACAACGCGCTACAGGGCTCCGACGTGGGCCTGACGCCCGACATGGAAGCTACATATCGCCATTTCAACGAACTCAACGCCGCCGGTTTCAAGGACGAGTACGACTACGTCATC
>VBMA01000035.1 GCA_005878985.1 Methanobacteriota archaeon | reverse complement strand
ATAGGCTCGGCAGGTAGTACGCCCCTTTTCCCGAGGGCGTCGCGACCGTGCCGAAACGGTGTTCGAGCAACGTCACCTCGAGGCACGTGTCCGCGAGGACCCGGCCGCCGCGGCGCTCGATGATCTCGACGGCATCCGGATTCGCATCGCGCACGACCCGACTCGTGAAGGCCCAAACCGGAATCCGTGGCGGGGTGCGGTCGATGAGCCGTGCGACCTCTCGCAGTTCGTCCACGGAGAGTTGCGGGGATCCAAGGCCAATCATCTCGGCTTCGGTCCCGTCGTTGTGCGCCCGTTTCGCAGCAGCCAGATCTTCATCGGTGATCGCGATCGACTTCAGCCCCTTCACACGCGCCCGCCCGGACTCCGGCGTCACGCCTTCCAGATGGAACATCGAGCACGCGCCGGAGGAGGCGAGGGCCGCGCCGAGCCACTTGAGGTCTCCCTCGGTCGCGCGGAAGCCGCGGAAGAACGGGAGGCCGTCCCCCACCCGCTCTCCGGCGACGAGTCCGATCAACGAGTAGTCGATGCCCCGCGGCTTCAGGCTGACCTTCACGATCACCGTGGGGTCTCGACCCTCGTCGGTGTGAAGTCCGTACTCCGGCGTCGCTCCGACGATGGCGGCGGCGAGAGCCGCGGGACCGCCCTCCCGGTTCGTGCGGGCGCCGAGGACCGAGTTCGCGAAACACACGGCACTCGATTCCGCCCAGGCGACGTGTTCACCGAAGGTCGGTCGGACCCCGATGAGATACGGAGTGCACGTGAACGAGCGCCGGACTCCCATCGCCTCGTAGGCGCGCGCAATGCGTCCTTGCCTCTCCGCGAACGTGGGCGGGACGCCGAGCGCCTGCCACTGGGCGAGATCCGTCCCGAGCGGATTGACGGTCGTCGGCACCGAGACCCGCCCGTCCCGAGCGAAATCCTCCAGGAACTCGAGGCCCGGGTCCCCGATCATCTTGTACGAGACGCCGGACACGTGGGCGGAGGTGATCGGGACGAGACGCGGTGCGTCGGCGAGGCGGCCCACCGCAAGCAGGATTTGCATCGCCTTGCGCTGCGATTCCGTGCCGTCGTCCAGGAGATGCTGCTGCGCCCGGGTGAGGCGCATTCACGGCGCCTCCGCGAGGATCGCGTGGGCGACCCGCCGGGCCTCCGCCGGCTTCGCGGGGTAGGCGATCAGCTTCAACCGGATGTCGATCGGATCCGAATCCTGCGCCAGCTCAAGCCGCTCCCGGAATGCGGCCTGCTTGTCGAGGCGAAAGTGGAGGACGCCTTCCTGGTCGATGCGCGCCTCGACGTCCTGAGCGATCGCCGCGGGGACACCGGCCGCGACCCAGTGCGACCAGACGGTCCGGATGCCGGGTCGCTTCTCGACGCGTCGAGTGAGGCGGACCAGGGGATTGCCGTAGTGGCCCTCGAGTGATTCGCGAACGGTCGATCCTTCGGGAACCGCGAACGCGAGGGCTGTTGCCACCCTCTCTTCCTCTTCAGTGGCGTGACAATACGTCCGAGCTTCGATCCGGCGGATCGGTAGGTCAGCCATGGAGCCGTTCCAGGGCCGCACGGGCCTGCCGCCGAAATTCGTCCAAACTCGATTCGTTCACCAGCATGACATCAGCCGTCGCGATGACTTCGCCGAGGCCCCAGCTCAGTTCCCGGCGGTCCCGTGCGCGAACCGCTTCGATGGTGACTGCGTCGTCCTCGCGCTTCCGTCGCAGCATCCGCTCATGGCGGGTTTTCGGGGATGCGTGGACCGCGAGGACCACCAGCGCCTCTCCTAAGGCCTTCCGGAACACGTCGAGCTCGGCCAGCCCACGCAGTCCGTCCACGACAACTCGATCTCCGCGGATTCGCGGGAGCGTCCGTTCCGCCCAGATTCCGAATCCGCGGGCCTCCCGCTCCGCGGTGGCCATGCCGCCAACCGCCGAGTCGGTGATCGGGAGGCCTCGACGCTGGGCTTCTTCCCGGACGACATCTCCCATCCGGACGATCGAAAAGCCGAGATCCTTCGCTACGGCGAGGACCTCCTCCTTGCCACATCCGGGCATGCCCGTGACGCAGACGACCCGCACGGGGTGCGAGGAAACGGAGGGTTGACTTAAGCGTTTCCCGCGAGGTCTTGTGGAGCCGCCGCACAGTTCCGGCAAGCGTCGCTAACTCGCTCTTCCCACGAGGCTAATGACCCAGAGGCCGCCAGAGAAACCCAGCGACGCGAGCAAGACCGACACGACGAAGACCGATTGCCTCCACCCCGGACCACGGAACGTCGCGGGAACCATGAGAAGTCCGATGAGCCCGAAAGCGATCGCCATTTCTGCGAAGACGGTGACCGTGCTATAGATGAATTGGAGTTCGAACAGAGGTCGCTGGGGAACTGTCTTGAGTACAGCGATGGATCCCGCAACGAACGCGATGGATGCGGTTGCGAGGTGGATGAACGCCACCTTGCGGGATTCGGGGTTTCTAGGTTGCACCGCATCTGTAACCTTCAATCCCGAGAAAGTTCTACCGCCCAAACTCGGTTTTCGGGACCCCCGCCACGCAAAATAGAAATACCCACGGACCGTAAGCTCGCACCGGAGGAATACCATCCCCCTCGACCTCGACCTGACGCGGATGCGATTCGGCACCGAACTGCTCAAGCGCGGCTTCGCGAAGATGCAGAAGGGCGGCGTCGTAATGGATGTCACGAACGCCGAGCAGGCCGCGATCGCCGAGGAAGCCGGCTCCGTCGCGGTGATGGCCCTCGAGCGGGTGCCTGCGGACATCCGAGCGGCCGGCGGTGTCGCGCGGATGGCGGACCCGGTCAAGATCCAGGAGATCATGGACTCCGTCACGGTGCCTGTGATGGCCAAATGCCGAATCGGGCACGAGGCCGAGGCGCGCGCCCTCGAGTCGATGGGGGTCGACATGATCGACGAGTCCGAGGTCCTCACCCCGGCCGATCCCTTCTTCCACGTCAACAAGAAGGGCTTCAGCGTCCCGTTCGTGTGCGGGTGCCGGAACCTCGGCGAGGCCGTCCGGCGGGTCTGGGAAGGCGCCGCGATGATCCGCACGAAAGGCGAGGCCGGCACCGGGGACATCATCGAGGCCGTCCGCCATGTGCGCCTCGTGAACGGTGCGATCTCGGAGCTGAAGAGCAAGAACAAGGAGCAGCTCTATTTGATCGCCACGAAGTTCGCGGACAGCTACACGGTCCTCCTCAAGGAGATCCGCACCGCGCACGGCGAGCCCGCCTCGGTCTCGGAAGCGGACGTCGTCTTCGCGAACGAGAACTTGGACACGATCACGGAAGGCCTGTTTCAGATCGTTACCGAGGTCAAGAAAATCCAGCGACTCCCGGTCGTCAACTTCGCGGCGGGCGGTGTCGCGACGCCGGCTGATGCCGCGCTGATGATGCTGATGGGCTGCGACGGGGTCTTCGTCGGGTCCGGGATCTTCAAGTCCGAGAATCCGGAAGGCCGGGGCCGCGCGATCGTCGATGCGGTCGCCCACTTTGACGATCCATCGACCGTCGCGGAGGTCTCGAAGGGAATCGGCCTCGCGATGAAAGGCATGGATGCTAAGGCGCTGCCGATCGAGGCGCGATTGCAAGACCGCGGCTGGTGACCTGCTCCAGAAGCAGGTCCAGCACTTCCGCCACGCCCGCGCCGGTCACGGCCGACACTCGAATCTCCTCCGACGGAGCGCCATCGAGGTCACTCTTCGTCGCGGCGACGACCAGGGGCACACCGGGGAACAGCGTCCGGACTTCTTCGAGGAGGCGGCGTTGGTCCTCGAGAGGATAGCCGCACGTCTCGCTGGGATCGAGGAGGAACAGCACTCCGTTCGCGAGATGTGCGAGGGCCGCGATCGCTTGGCGTTCCATCTTATTCCTCTCGTCCATCGGGCGGTCGAGCAGCCCCGGGGTATCGAGGATCTGGAACCGATGGACGCCGCGGTCGAAGTGGCCGAGCGACACGCCTTTCGTCGTGAACGGGTAATCCGCGACCTTCGGACGACCGGTGGAGGCCGCACGGACGAACGAGCTCTTGCCGACGTTCGGATAGCCTGCGACCACGATCGTCGGGATCGATGGATCGACCTCGGGGACCCGCCGTAGGGCCTTTCGAGCGTCCACCAACGCCTCGAGGTCGGGGGCGATCTGCTTGACGACGGAGGACAAGCGGCCGTACGCCTCGCGCCGCAATTCGGAGATCGAGCCGCCCGCAGCCCGACCGATCCGGCCTCGGTACAGTCGCGTGATTTCTCGGACCTTGTCGGCCGCCCAGTCCAGGGCCCCGAGGTGCTTCTTCAGTTGGCCCAAGTCCAGGAGGACGTCGACGAGCTCTCGGTAGAACGGAGGCAGGCGGTCCAGGCTCGGGAAGCCTTTCACGTATCCGCGCAGGGTGGATTCGATCGTCTGCCCGGCCCCGCGCACGCGAGCGACCGCCAGGTTCCTCGCCCGCGCGATCCGGTCCACTCCGGTGGCGGTCGCCTTCGCGGCCCGTCCGAACGCCTTGTCCAGGAGGGACTCGGCCGTCAGGATCGAGGGCAGCTCGAACACGGCCGCTCGAATCACGCACGCAGGATAAGCCTGTGGGTCTCACAGATGGATGAGGTTCGCGCCGATGACGAACGCGACCGACAGGATCGCAACCCGATTGACGGCCGCGAGGAAGTTCGCGATCAGGAACATGTTCTGCTCGAGCGCCTTCCCTTGTTCGTTGAAGAGCGAGTACACGTAGATCGGGATCGTGTCGCTCATCATGGGGACGCTGAGGAGCAGGTACAGACCGGTATACCCGGTCTTGCCGACCAGCCGTTCGGCCCTCGCGACGAACCATCGCGCGACGCTCCAGCGATCCGACCACTTGCGGACGGAGCCCTCGAGGTTCAGCCCGAGCCAGAAGATCAACCACGCGCCGACCGTCTTGCCGGCCGCGATGGCGATTGCGATGCTCGTCAGGTACCCCCAATTGCGTTCGATGAGGGGCGCGAGGAGGGCGATCTCGATTGGGATCGGCAGGACGAGCGCGACGAGGACCGCGTACGCGAACGCGATGAGCAGGTACAGCCAGGGGGTGTGGTACGCGTCGGTGAGGATCTGAAGAAGGTCCGCCACGGCCGTCGGCGTCGTATCTGATGCGGGTAATAAAAGGCGCCGCCGTGGATTCCGTCAGGGCGGAATCGGATGGAGCGCGCCGTCTTGCGTGAGCAGGACCACGCGACTGTCCTCGCGCTCGGCCGCGATCGCATAGCCGACGCGATCCGCGAGGCGCCCCGCGAACGTCCGGATCGACGCGTGGCTCGGCACGTTTTCCGCCTGGAGTCGGAGGCGGCTCTCGCCGACGAAGCTGTAGCCTTTACACTCGATGAACATCGGCCTGGCAATCCGGTCGAGTTCCGCGTACTCGTCCTCCCAGCCGAGGTTCCAGCCTTCCACGAGCGTATGCCGGACGACGGTCCGGGTCGGCAACGTCGGCAGGAGTGCGAGGGTCTCCTTCAGCTTGCGCCACTCGTTGTCGGACTTCGCCGCGACGAGCTTTCGGTAGATCTCCGCGTTCGGGGCGGCGACGGTCACATACAGCTGCGTCGGGAGTCGCCCCTCCGAGTGCATCCGCCGGAGGACGGCGGGCGTGGTCCCGTTCGTCACGAGGAACGTCGACATCTTGCGTCGCTTGAATTCATCGATCATCTCTCCGAGTCGCTTGTACAACGTCGGCTCCCCGGTCAGGCTGATCGCGACGTTCGTCGGGTGCCATGCCTCGAGGAACCGCTCGCGGGTCACGTTCGGGTTCCCTCCGTACCCGGTGAGCAGCTCGCGTTGCGCGCGAATCGACTCGTCCACGATGAACGCCGGGTCGTCCGCGGCCAGGAGGGAGTTCGAGCCCCACTCCTGGGTTCGCCAACAGAATTGGCACGCGAGGTTGCACGCGTCCACGGCGGGCGTCATCTGCAGACAGCGGTGGCTCTCGATGCCGTAGAAGGTCTGCTTGTAGCAGCCGACGCCTTTCGTCAGACTCGCCTTCGTCCAGTGGCACAACTTCACACCGCTGTGCTCGCCGACGATCCGGTACCCCTGGCGCTCGAGGACCTCTTGCTTCTCAGGGTCCATTCCGTCGCGGCATGACGGAGGCGGGTTAAAGGGCTTTCGCGAGCCGGGTCCTGACAAGGTCAGGGCGGCCAGGAGGAGAGGATCGCAACGTGAGCAGCTCGATGTCACCCGGACGGAACGTCATCGCGCGGAACGGGCCTCGCTTCGCATCAATCTCTTGGAGTCGATCGAGTTCGGCCGAGAACACGAGGTCCCGGATCCGATACGTCAGGCCTGCGTGTTGAAATGACGCCGCCATGTTCGTTGCGAAGAGCGCTTCGATCCATGCCCTGTCCACGCCTGAGACACGCCGGAACACCCACCATGGATCGTAGTGGACGAGCTTCGCGAGCTCGTCGAGAGGAACCGATTCGATCCGTCGAAGGTCGCTCGTGCGGAGCGGGGTGCGAAATCGAAATTGATCGACACGAAATGGGCCATCGAGGATCCACGGCGGGCCCATCGAGAGGTCCAGCACAATGAGGGGTACCCGCCATCTCCGATCGATGAACGGGAACATGTAGTCCGCTGTACGTTCCGCGTCGGCGAACACGATCCGGCGGTCGACGAGCCCTCGTTGTCGGACGCCGGCCTCAGGCAGCATCGTCCTCTTCGCCGAAGGAGGAGAGCCGGCCCCTCCCCGACTCCCGCTCCGGGAGGCCTTTGATCTTCGCCGCCTTCTCGAGCAGGTGCTTCACGGCGTGGCTCGTCTCCGACTCGTCCAGGAGGAACGCGACCTCCCGTTCATCGAGTGCGAGCTCCGCCGTCAGCTGGATCCGCAACTCCTCGTCGCCGGCGTAGAGCATCCGGATGGTCGGGAGGAGGTCGGTGCGCACGGTGGACTGCGAGACGTGCAGCGCCTGGGCCAGTTTCTTCGCGACGGAGTTGCGAGCGCCCCGTTGCGCGCGGGACCGCGACATCTGGATAAGGTAGTACGGGAACTCGAGCTGGCTTCCGCGGGCACGCCCCTTACGGGCCACCGCGACGCCGCTCGACATCATCTCGCTCGCGTACGACCAGAGGCCGTACCGCTGCCGCCGTCGCGTGCGCCCGAGATAGATGTCGGCTCGGCTCAGGGCCTCGTACCCGCGGACGAGGTCGTCCGGTCGGCCGTATTCGTGACCCAGGTTCTGGTCCACCCAGAGGATGAGGTCCTCCGGGGACTCGTCCAGCTCCCGGACGGCGTCGCGCGCTCGACGCGCATCGCCCGACCGGAAGATTTCCTCGAGGACCGGGAAGATCGTCCGCGCCCGGTCGCGATATCCGAGGGACCGCGTGGCTTCGGCCACAAGGGATTGCTTGCCGACCGCGAGGGACTCGAGGTCGTTGATCGCCGACCGCAGATCGCCCCCTGCCCGCTCGACGATCACCTCGAGTACGTCATCGGCGACCTCAACGCCCTCCCGGGAAGCGATGGTCCGAAGTATGTTTTTCATCGCGTCCTCGTGAACGCCTTGAAATTTAATGGTCTTGCATAATCTCTTGAGGGACGACGAGCGGCGCGTCAGCGCGTAGTAGTCGTTCGCGATCAGGACGACGGGCTGCCGGGTCTCCTGGATCATCTCGACGATCGCACCGATTCCGCCTTTGTCTTCGCGGCCGAAGACGTTGTCCGCCTCGTCCAGAATGATCAGCTTGCGGCCTCCGTCCCGGGAGCGAACGAACTCGCCCGTCTCCGTGAACGTCTGGAGGACCGCCCCGCGGGTGGCCACCTTGCGGATCGCCTCCGAATTGCGGCTGTCCGAGGCGTTCATCTCGATCGCGCTCCAACCCATCTCGTTCGCGAGCGCGAGGGCCGCGCTGGTCTTCCCGATCCCGGGGTCGCCCTGGAGGATGACCGCCCGCCTGTCTGGCCGACCCTTGCCCCAGGCCGCAGCCCACTTTCGCAATTCCGCAACCGCGGTGGGATTCCCGACGATGTCCTCGAGGGTCTTGGGCCTGTACTTCTCTGCCCAACCCGTCATAGCGTGTCCCGCGAGAAGGGCCGAACGGTCATAATCCTATCAGCGGGAGAGACGAAATGGGCAAAATCGGATGGAGCTATGTTCTTTTTAGCTGTTACGTGACCATATCAGAAAATATATGTGGGAGCTTAACTCAACTCCGAGGGCTCTTTTCGGATCGTTCGTACGCATCGCACAGCTCTTCGAGGAACTCATCGTACGTTTTCCGGAACTTCAGGCGGTACAGCCGATCCCGAGTTTGCGTCGTGAGTTGGATTGTGGTGAGATCCTTGACACGTTTTGCCACGGTGATCCCCTCGACCACATAATCCTATATGCGCACATAGTACTATGTGTTGTCAATCCGAAGCGCCCTGCGGTCCCCGTTCCGCCTCGGATTACCGAACGTATATGGATGGAGGCGGTCGGAGGCAGTAAATTCACCCTCTTTCCCCCGGATTCTCAACCGCGTCCTCTTCGCATGGGAGAGCAGAGCGGCGACCTCACCGTGAACTACTCGCGGTAGTCCTCGAGTCGGAGCTGCGGCGGATCGGCCTTTCGTTGGTCGGGCCTTCGAATCCGGCGTTGCATCTCGTTCTGCACCCGATTGAACGTGTCGATCTCGATGAGGGGCACGTGCTTTCCGCGTTTGATGCCCCCGTTCAGGCGGGCGAGGCCGCAATAGACCGGGTTGCTCAGGATGTTCGCGATCGTCTGGCTCGCCCAGGCCCGACCGGTCTTCGTTCGATACCCGTCCCGGTTGAGCTCCTGGCAGATTTTGGCGATTCCCTTTCCTTCGAGATACCGGCGGAAGATCAGGGAGACCACACGGGCCTCCTCGTTTTTCACCTGGAGGATGCCATCCACGTAGTCGTACCCAAACGGGCTGGCGTAGGTGAGGAATGCGTTCGCCTTTTTGACGGCGTTGTTCAGGGCTTCGACGCTTTGCAGTCCTCGGGCCCGCCGCAGCACCTCGCGCTCATTCAGATCCCGCTCCACGCAGAGTCTCCGTAGCGCCTCGTCCTCGGAATCCGAGGAGTAGTGCTGGAGCATCTCGCGGGTCGATCCGAACCGCATGTAGACCTCCCAGAAGAGGAGGGTGTCACCGGGAGATCCGTCGACGCAATGCTTGCAGAGGATGACCTTCTCTCGCCGGACGGTCGGATCCGCGCGGGGGTTCGCGTCGACCTCGTGGCTCACGAGGTTCTTCGGGCTCCAACACCGCTGGCATCGGCCGTCCATCCGTCATGCCTCAAGGAGGATCGGCGGGGCGTGCGCGGTGGACAGGAGTGCGCGCGACCTGAGGCGCTCCTGCGCTTCGTTGAACGTCTCGACCGCCACGAGCGGATCGTGGTCGGCCTTCCGGACGATTCCATCCCACCGGAGGAAACCGGCGTAGACCGGATTGTGGAGGATGCGGTAGACCTTGATCGGTGCCCACGACGTGCCGAGTTTCGTTCGTAGGCCGTTCGCGTTCAATTCCGCGGCGGTCTCTTCGAGCGTCCGGCCGCTCAAGCAAAGGTCGAACATCTCTCGCACGACCTCGGCCTCGGCCT
This sequence comes from Methanobacteriota archaeon, assembly GCA_005878985.1. GTDB lineage: Archaea > Thermoplasmatota > Thermoplasmata > RBG-16-68-12 > RBG-16-68-12 > RBG-16-68-12. The sequence goes on along the minus strand of VBMA01000035.1, from coordinate 937 downwards.
CGATCGGGACGAGCCGGCCCTCCGTGACGTCGTAGCCGAGCGGCGGATGGAATCCCAGGATCCCGGGTCCGACCCGCGCCTTCTGGGTCATCCCCATCTTCACCCGCTCGCCGATCTGCTCCGACTCGAGCTGCGCGATTCGTTGAATGATGTCCATGACGAATCGGCCCATCGCGGTCGAGGTGTCCAGGGACTCCGACGCCGAAACGAAGTCCTTCCCCCATTCCTGGAGGTTCTCCATCATCTCCATGAAGTTCCGGGAGTTTCGGTGGATCCGGTCCATCTTGATGACGAGGAGTGCGTCCCAGTGGTCCCGCTCGGCCATCATCTTCTGGTACGCCGGACGGCGGATGTTTCGGCCGGAGTGGCCCTCGTCGATGTACCGGGCCGCGACCGACCAGTCGCGGGCCAGGCAATATGCCTCGAGGCGTTCGCGCTGCGCCTCCAGAGAAAAGCCTTCTTTGGCTTGGTCCTCGGTCGATACTCTAGTGTAGATCGCGACGCGGACCGTGCGCACCCATCCCGACCCGCCGAAGGACGGTCAAACTAAAAAAGACTGCCGGTCGGACGAAAGTCTGACGCACTGATGTACGATAAACATCTCTCAAAGAGGGCGAGAGCCCGTCCGGCGAGGCTCAACTTTTATCTGTTCTTGTGTATATTTATAGAGTTCGATCGGGGCTTCGATGCCATTCCGTCCCACGGAAGGTCGGGAAACGCGCGGTCCTTCGAAAAGTATCACTGGTAGCGGCTCTTGCACGTATATTATACGTCACAGCTACTTCAATCCGATACGAATATTTCGGCCGGGGGATATTCCTCACTTGGATTTTCGCGACCGGAGCTCCGACAAGACCTCTTTCGCTCGGTCCATCCTTACTTTCCGCTCCTTCACCAGGATTTCGGCCACACGGTCGACTTCCTCGCCGACGGCTCC
>VBMA01000034.1 GCA_005878985.1 Methanobacteriota archaeon | reverse complement strand
GAGTCGGTAGAGATGTTCCAGCGTCGTCTGATAGTCCATCGAGGCGGCCGGAGCTAACGGGCGTCGCGGATTAAAGGTTGCTCGGCGATATGAAAATCTCATTCGTTCGACGCGGGGCCACAGCTATATATCGCGTATGGCAATCGCTAGCGGAATGCATCCGGCCGAGCGCCTGCGGGGGTTGAAGAGCCTCAAGCTCCAAGGCAAGACGATCGTCCTCGGCGTCACCGGGAGCATCGCCGCGACCGAGAGCGTGAAACTGGCCCATGAGCTCATCCGCCACGGAGCCGACGTCTACGCGGTGCTCACCCGATCGGCGACAGAGATCCTCCACCCCAATGCGCTCCAGTACGCAACCGGTCATCCCGTGGTCACGCAGATCACGGGCTCGATGGAGTACCTCGAGATGTGCGGCCGGGACGGAAAGGCGGACCTCCTCCTGATCGCGCCGTGCACCTCGAACACGATCAGCAAGATCGCGCAGGGGATCGACGACACCACCGTCACGACGTATGCGGCGAACGCGCTCGGTTCCGGCATCCCGATCCTCGTCGCCCCCGCGGCCCACGAATCGATGATGGACAACCCGGCCGTGGCCGCGAACGTCCGGCGCCTCCAGGAGCTTCGCATCGAACTGCTCGAAGCGAAACACGAGGAGGAGAAAGCCAAGATGGCGGACGTCGAGACGATCGTGGCCCATGTCATCCGCCGACTTGGTCCGAAGGACCTGGTCGACATGCGCGTGTTGGTCGTGGCCGGATCGACGGTCGAGCCGATTGACGATGTCCGCGTCGTGACGAACCGCTCGACGGGCGGGACGGGAATCGAACTCGCCAAGGTCGCCTTCGAGCACGGCGCGAACGTGGAGCTCTGGCTCGGGAGACACGAAACCCCGGTACCGCCATGGCTTCCGTTCAAGGCCTTCGAAACGACCGCAGATCTCGTCTCGATGGCCGAGAAAGCGGATGCGGACGTCTGCGTCGTCCCCGCCGCGGTCTCGGATTTCACGCCCGCGAAAAAACAGCCCGGCAAGATCCCGAGCCGCGATGGCGTCCTGAGTCTGGACCTGCAGCCGACGCCCAAGGTCCTCAATCGGTTTCGCAAGGGCGCAAAGAAGGCCCTTGTGGGGTTCAAGGCGGAGGCGCGCGTCAGCGAGGCGGACCTGAAGGCGCGCGCGATGGCCCTCGTCAAAGAGGCGGATGTCGACTTCGTCGTGGCGAACGACATCTCCAAGGTCAAGGGGGACACGACCTCCATCACGATCTTCGACCGCAAGGGTCGGTCGGAGACGTTCGAAGGTTCGAAGGCCCTCGCGGCCGAGCGGGTGTGGCGGGCCATCCTCCATGGTGTCCGAGGGTGAGGCGTTCTGCCCCGGGCACGTCACGGCGTTCTTCGAGGTCCATGACGATCCGGATCCGCGGAAGAAGGGCTCGCGCGGGGCCGGCCTTTGCCTGAACCTCGGGGTCCATACGGTCGCACGGGTTCGCGACGAGGCGCGTTCATCGATTGACATCATCGTGAACGGGCGGCGCCAGAAGGCGGAGGTCACCCAGCGCGTCGTGCAGAAGGTCCTGGGTGACAGGCCCTGCGAGGTGAAGATCCTGAGCGAGACGAGCCTGCCGGTCTCTCAAGGGTTCGGCGTGAGCGCGGCCGCCGCATTGAGCACGGCACTCGCCCTCGACGATGCCCTCGGATCGAAGGAGCCGCGAGACGAGCTGGTCGCCATCGCCCATGAGACGGAGGTGGAATGCGGCACCGGTCTCGGCGACGTCGTCCCCGCGTCCTTGGGCGGAATGGACCTGCGGCTCCAACCGGGGGCGCCGGCCCATGCGGAGGTGCGAACGTTCCCCGTCGAGGCGGACCTGCTCCTCGTGGTGATCGGCCCGGAAATGCCCACGAAGACGGTGCTTCGCGATCCGAAGAAAGTTGCGGCGATCAACCGGATCGGCGGCGCGCTCGTGGACGAGTTCTCCCGGGGTCCTACGCTGGAGCGACTCTTCGAACTCGGGGCTCGCTTTGCCGAAGGAACGGGCCTTGCGGACAAACGGGTCCTCGAAGTGATTCGGGCCAGTCGCATGTTCGGGCGGGCGACGATGGCCATGCTCGGCAATTCGGTGGTCGCGACCGGGAATCGGGAGCAGCTGGCGACCTTATACCTGAAATTCGGGACGCTGCAGCGCTGTGGCGTCGACAACGAAGGCGCGCGCGTCCTCTGATCACTCGCTCAACGTGAAGAGCTGGTCGTCCTCGCCGACGTCGAAGAGTCCGACTCGCGCGCCGGCATCGAGCCACCCATGGGCGTAATTCACGTTCGCCAGGGCTTTCTCGAGCTCGCCTCGTTCGCGGAAGTGTTTCGCGTCCTCGAAGTAGGCGCGGGCCATTTCGAGGAAGTCCTCCGCCACCTTCCGGAGGTGGGAGCGCGGAGGCGGGGCCAGCTTGACCTTCGCGAGTGCCGTCTCCGTGAGGCTGACATCTTTGTCGACCAACGCGCGAAGATCCACGCGCGTCCATCGGGCACCGCGCTAAAACCTTTCCCGCTCCCTGCTGCGCGCCTGCGTCGGTCAATCCTCGATGACCTTGACGCTCTCTCCGCCGTGACGCGTTTCCCGCGGACGCACCTCGACCATGAGCGGCATCTGGAGCCCGCCGCCCGTCATGATCGCCACGCCGATCGGGAGGCGGGAGATTTCCTCGGCCATCGCGGTCGTCAGCCCCTCGACGCTCGCGATGATCGCCTTCAGATCGTTCGGGTTCGTGACTTTCAGGATGATTTGTGTGTTGCACTGGCTCAGGACGTTCTTGTCGACCTTCGCGGCCCGCTGCGTGATGACGACGAGCCCGAGACCGAACTTCCGGCCTTCCGAGGCGAGCGTCCGGAACACCTTCGATGACGCCGCCTGGCCGACCTGAGGACAGAAGTTGTGGGACTCCTCGACGACGAGCATCATCGGCGGGATCCGTCCGACCTTCCGCAGCTCGAACATCGCCGTCGCGAGCCGGTTCACGACGAGCTCCTGGATGTCGGGCGGGACCCCTTTCAGGTTGATGATCGTCGTCTTGCTCTTGATCACGAGTTCGTCGATCCGCGTGCCTTCCTTCGCGAAGATCTCGACCTCGCTCAGGTATTCCAGCTCGTCGATCAAGGACGCATTCTGCGGGTCTTCCTCCCGCTCCAAGACGCGGATGATGTCTCGGATCGTGTAATCCTTCGTCGCCTGGCGGAGCAGATCGAGGGCCTTTCGGAGCGCGGTGAGGTGCGTCCGAACCTTCGCGGACCCGGTCAGTGAAAGGATGTCCCTCGCATCGAGGTTGCTCAACGTGAACTTGAGCGGGCGGCTTCCGGGATTGATCTTCGTGTCCGGGGAGAACACCTGGATGATGTCGGCGTAGGCGCGGGGCTCCACATGGAAGCGACCGGAGCCCTCCCCGTGCTTCCCCTTCTCCTTCAACGACGCGTATTCGCCATGCGGATCGAGGATCACGCACGTCACGTGATGCTTCATCAGCTCCTCGATCAACACGCCGGCGACGTACGACTTGCCGCCTCCGGTCTTCGCCAGGATCGACACGTGCTTCTGGACCATCGCGTTGATGTCGAGGTAGACCGGCACATTGTGTCCCGCCAACAGGCCGACGTAGGCCCCGTGCTTCTTGTCCTCCTCCAACCCGATGACTTCCTGAATCGTGGACGTCTCGGCCTTGTACACCGGTTCCCCCGCGCGAAACGGGGTGCGGGGGACTTGCAGCAGCCCCCGATCGTCGCGATACCCGATCACGCTGACCTGGGCCGAGACCCGTTCCTCGACATCGACGGGATCGCCATCCCCGAGCTGCTGGGCGCGGTCGAGCGACAGGTCCGTCTTCCGCTCGATCTCATCGACCCGGCCCAGCACCTGGCCACAGGTCTCGTGGGACACTTGGACGAACTCGTGCCGTTCGACCGCCTCCACGACCGAGCAGCGGAACGACGTCGTGCCTACGTCGCCGTAGATGACGCCAACAAATCCGTCGCCGTGGTGGGAAGAGGACCTAGAATGAGCGGCGGAATCCATCCGTGCATCCCATGCGTTGCGCGATAGTGAGCGTGCCGTTAAATATCTTTGTCCACGGAAGATAGACCTGCACCATCAGCCCATGAAAATCGCGAATGATATTCTTGGGCGGGGTTTTCAAGCCGCTCTCCGAGCAATAGGTCTCACCATGGTTGGCTCCGGACCGGACGCTTCTCTCCAAGTCGTGTTTGGCAGAGCATTTCTGTTACAACTTCAACGCGGAGATCTCGAAACCGCCAAAGTATTCGCCCGGGCATTCCTTCAGCGGACTGAATTGGATTCCAAACGCGCGATCAGCGCTTCCGCAGCCGCGTGAGACGTTTCTGGATCGCGGAGAGCGCGTCGAGGCTGATCGCATCCGTACTTCGGGTGCCATCGAGGACGACGAATCGACGGGACCGCGCGAGCCGATCGTAATTCGCGGCGACTTTCTTGAGGAACGCAACGTCTTCGAACCGAACGAGATTCGGCCGACCTTCGATGCGCTTCCGCGCCAACTCGACGGGAACCCGCAAGAGAATTGTCAGGTCCGGACGGAGCATCCACGATTCGCTCGCCCGCTGCAGGAATCGGATCGGATCGTCGACGAGACCTTCGAGACGCGCCCCTTGATATGCGTACGTCGAATCCGCGTATCGATCGCACAGGACCAGCTCCCGCTTCTCAAGATGGGACTGGATTTCCTTCAGATGCGCCGCGCGATCGGCGAGGAACAGAAAGGATTCTGCGACGGCGCCGACCTCGCCGTCAAACGCATGGCGCACAGCTTCGCCGAGCCACGTCCTCGTGGGCTCGCTCGTCAGATACACGCGGTGTCCTTGGGCTTGGAGGGATTTCGCGACGAGGCGACTCACGGTCGTCTTCCCCGAACCGTCGATGCCCTCGAAAGTCACGAACCCGTGGAGCACGTGCGACGACAACGAACGCGCGGCACATTAAACCGCCGTCGTCCCGTCCGAATTGCGGTCCCGCACAACGTTTTTATAGAATCTGGCGGCTCCGTGGCCCGGCGGCCGACGCCTCGGGGGGCGGGTACGATTTCATGGAAGATCCATCCGGACATGCGCAGACTTTCCGATGGCGGCGACCGCGAAGCGCGATGTCGGAAGTGTCACGTGCGAATCGTCGTCCTGCCGGATGACCGCCGCCAAGGTTACTGCTTCGACTGTTACGATTCGCTCGAAATCCATTCGAAGATCGCGGTCTAGTCCGTCGCCTGTCCCATCAGCTCGCGGCGTCGCTCCTGTCGCTGCCGCTTCCACCGCTTCACGTCGGCTTCGATCCACGTGTTCGGTCGACCCTGCGCACGGAGCAAGTCTACGTTCGGCTTCCACACGATGTCCCAATACCGAAGGGCCTGTTCGACCTCGTCCGTGACTTCTTCCGCGGAGGGAGATCGATCCTCCACCGCCTTTGCTCCGACCTCCCACGCCCAGGCCTTGAGGTCCTCCAGGAGGGTCGACTTCTTCGCGCTTTCCCAGAGGAGGGTCGCACCGCGAAGGAGATCTTTCTCCTGGTCGCGATCGAAGATCGCCGTCACCCGTTCGCTCCCGCTCGCCCAGAACGGACGATCGAGACTGCCGCGCCAGCGGAGGCCGTGCCTTGCGAGGATTCGTTTGAAGGACTCCTTGTTCTTCGAGTAGGTTTCCCCCGGCATGTCGAAGCGAAAACGCATGTGCCCTCGTGCACGCCTTCCGGCGTAAATAACATTTCGCGCGGCGGGACCCGGGTTATCGAGAGGTGGGCGACCGACGGCTGACGAGCTTCAGTCGCACGACAGAGATCGCGACAACTGCGAGACTCACCGCGGCCAGAAACGCGATCGCCGAACCGGCGGCATCATTGGCGGTGGCCCGGTCGTCGGCCAAGGTCGAGAAGAGATTGAACGCCGCATGCATCGCGACCGCGACGACGTAGAACGGGAAGACAGCCCATGGGCGGCCGGAGAGCCAGGACTTGGCCAGCCCGTATCCCATCACCGCGGTCGAGCTTGCATGGAGGAATGTCGAGGAGAACGACCGAACCGCGACCACGACGAGCGAGCCGGAAGGCCCGACGCCCGGGACGAGCAGGGCCGCGAGTGCGTAGACCAGATTCTCGGTCGCCGAAAACCCCAGGCCCGCTGCGGCACCATAGACCAAGCCGTCGGTACTCGATTGCGTCTGCGGACGGCCCGCCGTCGCCCCGACGCCTTTCGCGGCTTCTTCCACGATTGGTGCGACGACGAGCGCTCCGATCGCCGTGCTCGGGTCCTGGAAGCGCCGCGCGAAGAAATCATTCAGGGACTGGCTCGAGCTGAGGACGAGGATGAACAAGATGCTCAGGATGATCGCGATGATCACGCTGAACACGGCGCCCCATGCAAAGGTCTTCAAAACGGTCGGCCAAGGCTCCCGGCCGTACCGTGGAGAGTTCCGGATCCAAATGAGGTAGAGCAGAGGCAACGCGAAGGCCGCGATGAACAGGATGAGCAGAAAATAGGGGGAACTCGCGAGGTCCGCCATGCGCGTCCTCGGTCAGGTATCCTTGGCCCGGGCGGTTCCCTGGCGTAGTTTCGCGTGGGCCGCCGCCAGCCGGGCGACCGGGACTCGGAACGGCGAGCACGAGACGTAGTTCAGTCCGATCGCGTGGCAGAACTCGATGCTCGCGGGGTCGCCTCCATGTTCACCGCAAATGCCGACCTCGAGATCCCGTCGAACCTTGCGACCCTTTTGGACGCATATCCGCATGAGCTGACCGACCCCGTCGCGGTCGATCGTCTGGAACGGGTTGCTCGGCAGAATCCCCTGCTCGACGTAATCCAAGAGGAACTTCGGCTCCGCGTCATCCCGGCTGTATCCCATCGTCGTCTGGGTGAGGTCGTTCGTCCCGAACGAGAAGAATTCGGCGTGGCGGGCGATTTCGTCCGCGACGAGAGCGGCCCTCGGGATCTCGATCATCGTGCCGAACTTGTAGTCCACGGAGATCCCCTCCCGGTCCATGACGATCTTCGCCTCCTTCTCGAGCGCATGTCGTTCAATCCGAAGCTCCTCGGGCAAGCCCACCAACGGGATCATGATTTCCGGGCGGACGTCGACGCCTTCTTTCTTGAGCCGGCACGCCGCTTCGAAGATGGCGCGGACCTGCATCTCGGTGATCTCGGGGAACATGATCCCGAGACGACAGCCTCGGAGGCCCAACATCGGGTTCGTCTCGCGAGAACCCTTGACCGCCTCGAGGAGGCGTTCCTTTCGCGGCAGGAGCGCATCGATTCCGGTCGCGACATCGGAACCGGCCTTGCGGACTTCGGCGATGAGCGCTCGATCCTCTTCGGAGGTCGCGGCGCGGATGAACGCCTCCGGATCTTCGCGCGCGATCCTCAATTTGGTCACCTGGACGAGCAGCGTCTCGTATCGCGGCAGGAACTCGTGGAGCGGCGGGTCGATGAGCCGGATGATGACCGGGAGCCCGGCCATCTCCCTCAAGATCCCAACGAAGTCTTCCCGCTGCATCCGACCGAGGTGCTCCAACGAACCGATGTACCGCCGCGACAGGTCTTCGAGGCGGGAATCCATCTCGGCGAGTTGGCCCTCGAGGTCTCGACGACGGTCGTTCGTAGCCGCCTCGAGTTGCTTGGCGAGCGTCTCGCGTTGCCGTTTGACCTTTCGGTACTCGGGCGCCGCGAGGATCATCTCATGGACGATCGGGAGCCGATCCGTTTCCATGAACATGTGTTCTGTCCGGTCGAGCCCAATCCCCTGAGCGCCAAACTTGCGAGCGCGCACGGCATCCCGCGGGTAGTCGGCGTTGGCCCACACCTGGAGGCTCCGCACTTCGTCCGCCCAGGCCAACAGATTCTGGAGGTCGACCTCCCGGTCGAAATCCGGCTCGATGGTCCGAATCGACCCCGCGAAGACCTCTCCCGTGCCCCCGTCGATCGAGAGGCCGTCGCCGCGCCGGACCACCTTGTCGCCGACGCGGAACTCGGCCGCGTCGTAGTCGACCTGGATCGCCTCGCAGCCAGCGACACACGGGATCCCGAGACCGCGCGTGACGACCGCCGCGTGGCTCGTCGCGCCGCCCCGGGCCGTCAGGACCCCTTTGGAATGCAAGACCCCGTGTACGTCGTCGGGCGACGTCTCGACCCGGACCAGGATCACGGGCTTCCGTTCATCCCGACCCAGCTTCTCGGCCTCGTCCGGATCGAAGACGACGGTCCCCATCGCGGCGCCCGGAGACGCGTTCAGACCTTTGGCGAGGAACCGCCCGGATCGTTTCGCTTCCGACTTCGCCGTGTCGTCGAACTGCGGGAGGAGCAGATGAATCACGTGGTCCGGCTCGACTCGCAGGAGGGCCTCGTCCTTCGTGATGAGCCCCTCGCGAACCATGTCCAGCGCAATGCGAACGGTCGCCCGCGCCGGGGGCTTGGCGGCCCGCGTCTGGAGCATCCACAGCGTGCCTCGCTCGACCGTGAACTCGATGTCCTGCGCTTCCCGGAAGTGCTTCTCGAGACGGTCCGCGACCTGCACCAGGTTCGAGTAAAGCTCGGGAGCGTCCTCCCGAAGCTCCGCGATTTTCAACGGGGTGCGCGTGCCGGCCACGACATCCTCGCCCTGGGCGTTCGGAAGATACTCCCCGTACAACTCTTTCGCGCCGGTCACCTGATTCCGCGTGAACGCGACGCCGGTGCCCGAATCGGATCCCATGTTCCCGAAGACCATCATCTGGACGTTCGCGGCGGTGCCCAGGTGATGCGGGATCTTGTTGAAGGTCCGATAGTCGACCGCCCGCTTGCCGTTCCACGATCGGAAGACCGCCGCGACGGATTCTCGCAGTTGACGCATCGGATCCTGCGGGAAGTCTTCGCCGACCTCCTGCCGGTAGAGTGCTTTGAATTCCGCGACAATCGCCTTGAGATCCGGGGCGCCGAGGTCGGTGTCCTTCTTGGCGGCGGCCTGTTCCTTGCGGCGCTCCAAGGCGGTCTCGAAGCGGCGACCGTCCACGTCCTTGACAATCCGGCCGAACATCGCGATGAGTCGTCGGTACGCGTCCCACGCGAACCGTTCATTTGCCGTCCGCGCGAGGGCCTCGACCGTCGTATCGTTGAGCCCGAGGTTCAGGACGGTGTCCATCATCCCGGGCATCGAGAACCTCGCGCCGGAACGGACGGAGACGAGCAACGGGTTCTTCGGATCCCCGAACTTTCGGCCGCCCTTCGTCTCGACGGCGGACAGGGCTTCCTCGACCTGCCTCCACATCCCGGGCGGGAAACGGCCCGTCCGCGTGAATGCGTTGCAGGCTTTCGTCGTGATCGTGAAACCGGGCGGGACGGGAAGGCCGAGTCGGGTCATCTCCGCGAGGCCGGCGCCTTTGCCGCCGAGGAGGTCCCGCATGGAGGCGTTCCCCTCCTCGAACGCGTACACATGCGTCGCCAGGCCGGATCCCCATCGTGGTAGTCCGGAGCTCATATAACAAGCTTCGGAGCCACACCCGTTGCAGCCGATACCGTGTGCCGCCGGAAGGTTCAGAATCCCATCTGGTACACTTTGATGTCCGCCCGCTTTCGTTCGAGGAACCGGTACACCGTCTTGTGCTCGCTCCCGCGGAGCAGCATGAACACCGCCTCGCGGGCGATGGCCATTTCGAACGTCCCGCCGATCAGGGCGATCGTGTGGCCCCACACACTGACCTCGACGCCGGTGAGCTCCTCGATTAGCCGGCGCGTCTTCCCCCGCGTACCGATGAGGCGCGCCCGGATCTGCGCGACGCGGTTCTTCGAGTGCGCGAAGTCCTTGATGTCGAGGACCTCGAAGTACGCGTCCTCATCGAGGAGGCGGAAGGCGCGATCCTCAGAGAATCCGCGGGCCATCGCTTGGACGACGTCCTTCGCTTTGAGCGCGAGGACCGGATCCTGCGTCTCCGTCTCGTCAATCGTGACCTCACCCGTCGTCGAGTCCACCGAGATCCGTGTTCCCGTTGCCTTCTGCAGGCGTTCCTTCGTCGTGCCTTCCGGCCCGATCAGGACGCCGATCCGTTCCGTCGAGATCCGTGCGTAGAGCATCTCATCCTCCGAGGATCGCTCGCTCCAGGCTCGCCGCCGTCACATTCACCCGGAGCCGCCGGAAGAACCGCACGATGTTCCCGACGTCTCGCTTGAACCATTCCGACGCCCGGGGATGGTCGAGGGGTACGGCTTGCCCGACGTCGATCACGACGACCCGCCCGTCCCACCAGAGCAGGTTGTACTCGCTCATGTCCGCGTGCACGAGTTCGGCTTTGTGGATCGCCTGCAGGTTCGCCACGACGTCCGCGTAGACCGCGGCGGGATCGTCCAAGGCGACTTCTCGCAGGGCCGGCGCGGGCCGGGTCTCATCGCCGATGTACCCCATCACGAGGACGTTGTTGTGGACCCGCTCCGGAGTCGGCACGCGAACGCCGGCGTCCTCCATCCGGACGAGGTTCTTGTACTCCTTCTGCGCCCATGCGAAGAGGGTTGGACGAGTCGCCCGCTTCACCCGCTTGAAACGCGGGTCCCCGTCGATGTACACGGCGATGCTTCGAAATGTCGCGTTCGCGATGCGGTAGATCTTCACCGCCTTGGCGCGGCCGTCGGGACCGGTCGCATGGAACACGTTCGCCTCCTTCCCCGTGCTCACGGGATAGTCCAGCGTCGAGATGACCCCGTCCGTGATCAGGTCGGCAATCGTCAGGAGGGCCGCGTGGTCGAAGACTTCGTCGTATGTCTTGCGTGTCTCCGAATCCTTCTCCTTGGTCCGGAGGGCGTCGACCTGGGTCTCCAAGATGCGGAGACGGCGCTCATCAACCATGCGGAGAAACGAACATTCCGCTCGACTAAGAGCTTTGTGGGTCGTCAGAAGATGTTGATCGACTTCGGGATCAGGCCGCGGCGACTCATGTAGGTCGACTCGGTCTTCGTGTACCGGTGTTTGATGTCGCACTTTTCGTCTTGGAACTGCCAGACCTTCACGACCAGGAGGTCGCCTTCGCGAATCCACATGCGCTTCTTCAGCTTCCCCGGGATGCGACCGAGGCGGCTCTTCCCGTCCTGGCACATCACGCGAATCCGCGAGGCCCCGAGAAGCTGGTCCGCGATCCCGAGGATCTCCCCGTCTTTCCCCCGGGGCATTCGGACGCGGACGACCTCCTCTTGTTCGGCCACTCTCGTGACCAAGGGGAGGGAGGGCTTAAACGTTTCCGACTCTGTTCATTCTCGAAGGCCGAAGCCGTCTGATTCCATGGTGGGCTCCTCGAGTCGCCCTTCGCCCACGGGCACGTACGGGAACGGGAGGGGCGGAGTCTCGAAGAACGTCGGGCTGACGATGTCGACGCCCTCCGGCAGATCGTACTTTTGGTCGTCGACGTGGCCGAACCAGTAGACGACGGCGCCATCGCCGAACATGTCGCTGTACGGCTGAAGCTGCTTGCGCAGGTGCCGTCGGATCTCGTACGGATCCCCGAACGTCGCCTTGGACTCAATCCAGTATTTCCGGGAGCCGTTCATTTCGATCGGCTTGTGGAGCAAGATATCGGGCGTCTTGTCGTATTTCGCCCGCAGGTCTTTCTCCGTCTCGTACTGCAGGCTGCGCGCGTTGAGCCACGTCTGGAGCTTCGCCTCCCCCCATCGTCCGCGGGCATACTGTCGGGCGCTGCCCTCCGGGGAATACACGATGTCTGCGCTGTTCACCTCTGCGAGCTCCTGGCGCAAGCGCCGGTC
>VBMA01000153.1 GCA_005878985.1 Methanobacteriota archaeon | reverse complement strand
GCCTCGAATCGTTGGCCGGTGACGCGGATCGGGTCTTGGCCCTCGAGCCAGGCCCAGAAGGGCAGCGTGACCTCCGGCAGCGGACGATCGCTGATGTCCTGACCGGGGAACGCGTCCTGATGCATCTGCGTCCGAAGATCGCCCGGGTCCACCGCGACGACGCCCACGCCGGCATCGCGCAATTCGTTCGCGAGGGTCTTGCTCACGAGCTCGAGGGCCGCCTTGCTGCTCCCGTAGGCGCCCCACCCCGGATAGCCGCCGCGCGCCGCGTCACTCGTGATATTCACGACGAGGCCCCGCGATGTTTTCAGGATCGGAAGGCTTGCGTGGATGAGCGCGAGCGGAGCGACGACGTTGACCTCGTGGACCCGCCGGAGGACCTCGAGCGGGTATTCGACGAGCGCCGGGAACGGGGACGCACCCAGCTCGGAGGCGTTGTTGATCAGCAGGTCGAGACGACCGAGGCGGCGGACCGCGGCGACCAGGTCGCGTCGGTGCGGCTCCTGCGTCACATCCCCGGGAACGGTGGTGATCGATGCGCCGGTGGCCTGGAGGCGTTTCACGGCATCGAGGAGCGGACCTTCGTGACGGGCCGTCAGAATGAGCGTCCACCGTTGTCGAGCAAGGAACTCGGCCACGGTGTATCCGAGCCCGCGGCTCGCCCCGGTGATCAGGGCGACGCGTTCGGGTGGACGGTGAGCATCAAGCGTCGAACTCTTCGCCATGCCCGTCCAAGGCCGTCCGCGATTTATCTCGGTTCTCGTTTACAAAATGTACAAACGGCTCGCGTCTGCCCCCGAGGGGATTCGCGCTTTCCCGGGTCCTCTTTATGGCCTCTCGCGGTTCCTTCGGAGGCGATGGCGCTGGAAATCGGGGCCGCGAAGAAACGGATTGCTGGACAAATTCGCAACGCGCCAAAGGTGGCCTCTCCCGCGGATCTCGAATCCTACGTCGGTTCTCCCGTCCCGGTCCTCGGCCTGAGCGTGCCGACGATGCGAGCCATCGTTGCGACCTTCGCGAAAGCCCACAAGCGGTTGACCGCCACGGAACTCAACGCCCTCGGGGCCGCCCTTTGGTCCGACCCTGTGTTTGAGGAGAAGTCGCTCGCGATTCTTCTCCTTAGCTGGTACGAGAAGATCCTCGACGATGACTCGTGGCGGCTCGCGGTCGGATGGGTCGACGCCGCGACCGGATGGGCCTTGAGTGATGCGCTCGCCTCCGGCCCGATCGCGGGGATGGTGTACGCGAAGCCCTCCCGATTCCAAGATCTCCTTCGATGGACGCGCGCGAAGAACATCTGGCGACGACGCGCATCGACGTACGCGCTCTACCGATTCGTCCGGGCGGGCGAGCTCGACAAGCCGTTCAGGCTCCTGGAGAGACTCCTGAACGACGATGAGCTCTGGGTGCAGCGGGCCGTCGGTACGTGGCTGCGCGAGTGCTGGAAGCAGGACCGCCGACGCACGGAAGCCTTTCTTCGCAACCACGTGCGCGGCCTTCCGAATGTCGTGATCACGGTCGCCACGGAGCGCGCGGCGAAGTCGTTCCGAGACGAGCTTCGGAGGAATCGCGTCAACCGCGGGACCCGTTGACGATCGCACTCGTAGGCCCGCGGGTCGCAGATCCCGCGGTCTCTACTCTCCCTGTTTTCGGCGACGATGCCAGCGCACGCCGAAGAGTAAAAGACCTGCCGCGATTGCCACGCCGACGACAACGAACGTTGTGGAATCGGGGCTGGCAACGGCCGGGGTCGGAGCCAACGCGAGCTTGTCAATGGACACCTCTTGGAAGGGGCCAACCGTGACGGATTTTTCAGCGGGTTGATACCCCGCGGCCGACACGCGGAGGAGGTAGCTTCCTGGCAGTACGGGCGACAGGAGGAACTCTCCATACGAATTCGAGGTGGCCTGCGCGATCAGCGTCCCCGTAGCGAAGAGCCGTACCGTCGCATTCGCAATCGGGCGGGCGGGAGTGCCGTGCGCGGGGGCTTCGATGAGTCCGCCACGGATGGACCCGGGCGCGTCCGTGATCCGGACGACGGTGAGGTTCACGTCGTACCCGGCGACGCCTTGCTCACGTCCGACCTGGATCCGTGTGAAACCCTCGCCAATCAGGGAGGTCACGACTCCATTGTCCTTGCCGGCGAGAACCCATCCCTGTGGCCATACGAACGTCAGGACGGAGACAGTACCCTCTCGCGGGTTCGGGATGCCCACCCGAACTCGGTGCAGGACGGCGTCGGATGCGGGGGCAACCACGGGGCCAAATCGGACGACCCCGAGATCGGTATCGGAGACCACCGGTCCTCCACCTTGACCGACGGGCGGACCCCAAGGACCCATCGTCACGGCGTTGCCGTCCACGCGAATGTCAGGGGCCGCGACCGGAAACAAGACCCGCCAGAACGTATAGGTGGCGATTTCTGAATCTGTGAGCACCCCGTTCCCGTCTCCCGTCACATCGGCGGAAAAGCGAGCGGACGGGGTCGCTCGGAATGTTCGGCTCGACCGGGCCTCGCCCCGGGTCCAGTCTGTGAATCCTATTTCGTTCCCGTCCTCCAACGGGCCGACGGGGCTTGTGGAAATGCCGACGGTCCCCAACGTCGGCAGGTGCACCGGGACGAGACCCTGCCAGGACCCGCCCGGATCGTAGTACCATGCCAGGACGATGTAGTCGATTTGCGGAAGCGACAACCGGACATCGATGCCGACGGGGACGTCGACGCTTGCTTCGAAGGCGTTTGAGGCGTTCCAGAATTCCAGGTTCGCGTTGACGGCGGCAGAAGGAGGACCCGTGACGCGAACGGTCACATCCACTGTGGGCTTGGTCTGGAAGTAGGTCGGATCCGGAATCGCGTAGACGCCCTGCCACTCTAACTCATACGTCCAAAGTCCATTTCCCATCACGAATGCGACCTGCAGGGCCACAGACAGGTTTCCTGTGAAGGATCGCAAGGTAATCCCGCTGAGGGGGATCACGACCATCACGTCGCCTCCGGACAGGTTCAGGTACTTGTTCACCGGGCCGAACGCGTTTCCGCGGAGCGAGGTGAGGATGAACCAATAGACTCCGGGCACATCAACGTGAAGCGGGACGCGGAGCAGAAGCTGGTTCGCGAGGGAATCGCCGTCGTTGTCGAGGGCGACGAATGTGGGCGACCCTCTGAGGGCCACCGAGGCGACCGTGGGAGGTCCCTGGGACATCGCGTCCGTAGCAAGCCGGACCGGAAGCGGCGAGGCATCGCGGGAAGCGGCGTCCTCCGAGGATTGGGCCGAGGTCGCACGAATCGATGTGTCCGGTCCCACGGGCAAGACGACCGCGGACATGATCGAGATGCCGCACAGAAGGAAGGCGAGCGAGATGGCCTTCAGGTGCACAAGGAT
>VBMA01000033.1 GCA_005878985.1 Methanobacteriota archaeon | reverse complement strand
CGTCTCCATGTGACCCGAGACCGCACGGACTCGGAACTCCGAGGGGCCGTCGGCCCGGGCCAGATAGATCAGGAGTTGATCCGCGGCGTGGAGGTCGAGAGTCGCCTGCGACTCGAGCTCCGCTTTCAGGGAGGCGGCGGCTTCCTCTCCGACGCGTTCCGAAGGCTTTCCTCGTTCGGCGAGGGAATCCGCTCCGAGAAGGCCGGCGTCGGTCTCCGCCCAGAGGACCAACGCACCTCCCTGCCCGATTGCGTCGGCCCCGCGGTACACCCGTTGTTCGATTTTTACGTCCGCAATGCCATGGAGGCGACGGAGTGCCGCATGAGCCATCCGCTTCGGGACGTCCTCCGGGAGGTTCGCGACATGTGCGATACCACGAACCCGCTGGGTTCCGCCCGGTTCCGGATTGCGGAGGGGCGACCAGGTCCGCGTCGGCTCGATGACGGCGTCGACCACCCCGCCGCCTCGTGGATAGTACCCACGCCGCAGGACCTCCACGTCCGCGTGACCTCCGAGGGTCCGCAGGAGAGCCAACAAAACCCGACTGAAGTAGTCGATGGGAGGAGACCATCGCACGTCCGTTCCTCCAATGAGGCGCACGTGAACGGGTCCTGCGGTTGCGGCGGCTACCGGAAGAAGGGCCTGCAGGACCAAGGTGACACTGCCCGCGGTCCCGACGTCGAACGAGATCCGGCTTGGGGTCAGCTTCCCCGGTCGGAACTCGATCGATGAGGCACCGCCCGCCACGCCGGTCGACTCGGCCGCGCACAACGCGGCTATCGCTTTGATTGCGATCACGTGTTGCGCGGCCAAGCCCGGGGTCGGCCGGCCTGCCCGGATCCGGACGACCCGGACCGGGGTTTCCGTGAGCGCCGATAGGGCGACCGCCATGCGGAGGAGCTGACCGCCTCCCTCGCCGTGGCTCCCGTCGACCTCGATCATGACGCTGGCGCCTTCATCCGATGCCGGACGACCTTGAGCACCTCGACAAACGCGAACGCCGTGAACGAGATGAGGACCGTCTCGAGCCAGTCGAGGAGCGTGAGCGGCTCCGTCTCGAACACCGCGTGCAGGAACGGCGTATAGATGACCGCGACCTGGAGGGCCATCGACGCGAGGACGGCGAGGATCAGCTTCGGGTTCGTGAACAGGCCGATCTGCCAAATCGTCTGACGGGGGGATCGCATCGCGAAGACCAGGAAGAGCTCGAAGAAGACAATCGTCGTGAATGCAACCGTTCGGGCTCGGGTCGCGTCCGCGCCCTCTGTCAATTCGAGGAAAAACACCCCGAGGGTTCCCACCGTCAAGATCGCTGAGACGACGACGATCAGGAAGAGGATGTCCCGCGACAGAACGCCTTCCTTGGGATTGCGGGGCGGGCGATTCATGATGTCCGTCGGGTAGGGGTCGACGCCAAGGGCCAAGGCCGGTAGGCCGTCCGTCACGAGGTTGATCCACAGAAGCTGCACGGGCGCGAAGAACGGAAGGAAGTCGGGGTCCGCGATCGCAAGGGTCGCGATGAACATGATCAGGACCTCCCCTGCGTTCGCGGACAGCAGGAAGGCGACGAACTTTCGGATGTTCTCATAGATTCCGCGGCCCTCCTCGACCGCGGCCACGATGGACGCGAAGTTGTCGTCCGTCAGCACCATGTCGGCGCTCTCCTTGGCCACGTCCGTCCCGGTGATCCCCATCGCCACGCCGAGGTGGGACCGCTTGAGCGCGGGGGCGTCGTTCACGCCATCGCCGGTCATCGCGACGATGTGGCCCGCCTTCTTCCAGGCGTCCACGATGCGCATTTTGTGCTCGGGGGCGACCCGCGCGTACACGCGGATTCGCTCGACCTCCCGCACTAACTCGGCGTCGGACAATTTCTCGAGCTCTTCTCCCGAGAGGGCACGGTACCCCTCTTCGAGAATCCCCATCTCCCGGGCGACGGCCATCGCGGTGAGCTTGTGGTCTCCCGTGATCATCACGACCCGAATCCCCGCCTTCTTGCAACGGCGAATCGCATCGATCGCATCGGAACGCGGCGCGTCCATCATGCCCGCGAGCCCGAGAAAGGTGAGGTCCACCTCGAGGGTTTCCTCCGTGAGCGAGGGCACCTCGCCCTGGAATTCACGGATGGCAAATCCGATTACCCGAAGGGCCCGCGTGGCCAACTCTTGATTCCGGAACAAGTACTGCTTCCGATCGTACTCGGACAGCGGCTTTCGCTCGCCGTCGACGACATGATGAGAACAGGCCGCCAGGATCCGTTCGGGTGCGCCTTTGACATGCAGCACCGCCAGCACGCCCGCGAGCCGCCGGAGTCGCTCCGCCTCGGACAACGCGAGAATCTCGCGAAGCTCCGGTCCTGACAGTTGCGCGTGGAGGGTCGACATTTTCTTCCGCTCCGACGTGAACGCGATCTCGGCAACGCGCGGCCACTTCGCCCGTACCGCTTCCGGATCCATGCCCCCGCGCCGCGCGGCGACCAAGAGGGCGCCTTCCGTCGGATCGCCCTCGACGACCCAACGGGGGCCTTCTCTCTTGAGGACGGCGTCATTGCACAGGGCGCCGCACTCGAGGAGTCGCTGCAGGCCGGGATCGCCTTCGAGACTCACGACTCGGCCATCCGTCCGGACGAGTCCAGATGGATCGAACCCCTCCCCGACGGCTTCGTACTCACGGGCGCCGACGACGAGGACCCGGACGTTCATTTCTCCTTTCGTGAGCGTCCCGGTCTTGTCGGAGCAAATCACGGAGGCGGCGCCCAACGCCTCGACGGCCGGGAGTTTTCGGATCAACGCGCCTCGGCGAATCATTCGTTGGAGGCCCAAGGCGAGGCTGATCGTCACGATCGCGGGGAGCCCCTCGGGAATCGCCGCGACGGACAGCCCGACGGCGGTCAGGAAGAGCAGCTCGACATGGCCGGGGTCCCGGAGGACGCCGATCACGAAGATGAGGCCGGCCGCAAACAGGACCGCGACGCCGATCTGCCTCCCGAGGCGATCCAACTGCTTTTGGAGCGGCGTCTCTTCCTTCGTCTCCTGCTGCACGAGACCGGCGATCTTGCCAAGCTGAGTCGACATCCCGGTCTCGACGAGGACGGCCTTCCCTCGCCCGCCGTCGACGGTGGTCCCCATGAACACCATGTTCTTGCGGTCGCCCAGGAAGGACTCGCGGGGCTGCGGCTCGACGGCCTTGCTCACGGGGAGCGACTCGCCGGTCAGGGAGGCCTCGTTGACGCGGAGGCTCGCCACTTCGAGGAGCCGAGCGTCCGCGGGGACCCGGTCTCCCGCCGCAAGGACGACGACCTCGCCGGGCACCAGATCGCGGGATGGCACGGCAACGACCCCGCCCTCCCGCAGGACGTGGGCCTTCGGTGCGGCGAGGCTCTTCAGGGCTTCGAGCGATCGTTCCGCCCGATACTCCTGGACGAAGCCGAGGATCGCGTTCATGATCACGATCACGATGATCAGCACGGCGTCGTACAGGTCGGCGGTCTCTCCCTGGAGGAGTCCTAGGGTCGCGGAGATCACCGCGGCGATGATCAGGACGATCACGAGCACATCGACGAACTGGCTCAGCAGGATGCGAAGGGGACTCACCCTCGCGGTCTGAACGAGCTCGTTCGGGCCGAAACGGGACAGCCGCTGAGAAGCCTCGCGGCTCGTAAGCCCCAGGGGCGAAGAATCCAGTCTCTGGAGGACGGCCTCCGCCCGAAGGGCGTGCCAGTCGTCCGCCATCGTGCGTCCAACATGCGCATTCATAATAAAGCTCGTCCCGGACATCCGTCGGAGTGGACTCGCCGCGGGAACGAGCGGGGAGGACGCGCTTGCCGCGATATCCTCAGGACGCAGCGGGCCCGCAGGGGCTTTCACGGAAACGAATCGTACTGAAGGTGAATCGTCTCGGGGAGATCGTACAGGATGACGTCCGGACTCGGAGTTTCGGCTGTCCCATTCACGTGCATCGCGGTCGGGCTGCCGAATGACTTCCCCCAGACCCGGAAGAAGTCTCCGATCGAGTAGCGGTGCGCGGTGTCGGACTCGATATGAATCCGACCGGTCGCGTCGTGCGTATGGATGGGCTCGAGGCAGAACGCGCCAATTCCGATCCCCGCGGGAATCGAGACGGACCCCGCCGCCGATGAGATGCTCAGGTCTGTGTGCCAATGATACAAGAGCCCGCCTTCCTGTCGGATGCACGGAAAGACGGGCGTACCGGAGAGCAACGGCGGAAGGTAAACGACACTCAAACCGCCCATGACAATCACCGCGACGAGGGCAATCTGCCATCGGCGAACGCGAAACGGCCGACCGGCCTGCCGCTTCCGAATCCGACCGGGTTCCTCCTTCAGCTTCTCCAGGAGCCCGGGCCGATCCGGATGCCGCGGATGGTTGTCGTTTAGGTGGCGAATGAGGTTCTCGGGCTTCACCGCAACATTGCAGATCGGACAGCGGTCCATCTTCGCCATGGCGACCTCGTACGCGACTGGATGACAGAGAGAGGATGCGCTTGTATTAAGGCATGCCGCGGACCCCGGACTGTTGCGTGAACGCGGCGCAACGACAGAAGGGGAATCGGGTTTGTCAAGGGCTACCCAATAGAGAGCAGCATCTTTTTGTAGCCTAAAGCGCGATTCGCGCCCGGGATGGGAAACTCGGTTTTCCTGCGGAGAGCGTCAGCGCCCGCCGTCCGTCGACCTACGGTCCGGGATGCGTGCGTGCATGGTTGAGACGACCTCGATCATGTTCGACGTGGGCGTCATCGCCACGGTGGGTTTCGTCGGAGCCGCCTTCGCATCCCGCGCCCGCGTGCCGATCATCATCGGGTATATCATCGCGGGCATGCTGATCGGCCCGAATATCCACCTTCATCTGTTCGGCTGGTCGTACGATGGAATTCTGGCGGACAGCGTGTTCCTGCAAAGCATCTCGCAGCTCGGACTCGTCCTGCTTCTGTTCTTCGTGGGCCTCGAGTTCAGCATTACGAAGCTGATGCGGACGAAGGAAGCCGCCGCCGTCCTCGCGGTGACGAACCTGGCGGTCAACATGTTCGCGGGGTTCGTCATCGGGGCGTGGCTCGGATGGCCCCTGATCGACACGATCTTCATGGCCGGGGTCATCAGCATGTCGAGCTCGGCGATCACCGCGAAGTCCCTAATCGACTTGAAGCGGCTCGGGAATGCGGAGACGGAATTCCTCCTCGGCATGGTCATCCTGGAGTCGTTCCTCGCGATGTTCCTGCTCACGCTCGTCAACGGGATGATCGTCCCCTCCGATTCGCCCGTAAACGTGGGCGTCCTGTTCGGCGGGGTTGGGTTGTTCATCGGCTTCTTCGCCCTCCTGGCAGCGGTCGTGGTTCCACGGACCACCGCGATCTTCGAGCGGATCAAGAGCGAGGAGCTGTTCGTCCTCTTCGCCCTCGGAACGGTCTTCCTGGCGGCGTCCCTCGCGGAGGCGTTCCGAATCCCCGCTATCGTGGGCGCATTCTTCATGGGGATGGTCTTCGCGGACACGCGAATCGCGGGCCGGATGAAAATCAAGATGGAGTCTCTGCGGGATGCGTTCGTTGCGATCTTCTTCCTCACCTTCGGGATGTTGATCGACCCAGCGGCGCTGGGCTCCGTCCTCCCGATGCTCTTGATCGCGGTGCCGTTGATCCTCCTAAACGACCTGTTCCTGACCGCCAGCCTCGCCTACTTCATCGGCTTCTCCGGTCGCGCATCGACCGCAATCGGCACGAGCCTCATCGCCCGCAATGAGGAGGCGATCCTTTACGCGACCGTGGGCGCGCGGGCGATCCGGGCGAACCCCCAACTCTCGAACGATTACGCAGGCACGTACCTGACCCCGTTCGCGGGAATCCTGTGCATCGTGATGAGCTCCCTCGCACCGATCCTGATGGGTCGATCGAACCGAATCGCCGGGTTCTTCGCGAACCGCCTCCCGAAGTCGGTTCGCTTCGGCGCGGAGCTCGTCAAGAGGACGTTGAAGACCGTCATCATGCCGAACTTCTTGCCCATTTACCGGCGGAAGCGGCTCTTCCAAGCGTCCCTGATCTTCTACGCCGCCTGGATCATCGACCTGACGGTGACGACGGGTGCGGCCCACCTCGCGATGTCGCTCCTCACCCCGATCCTCGTGCTTGCGGTGTGGGCGTCCGCACGCCACGCGTTCCGCGAACCCGTGCGACACACGAACTACGGCGTGGACGGCGGGCCATTCAGTCGATCCACGATCGAGACGTTCGTCCTGCGCATCGTGGTCGGTGCGCTCGCCATCGTCGGGCTCGTCGCAATCGTGTGGCAGTACTATTGGCCGTTGACGCTCGTCATCCTCTATGCGTACTTCCTCGTCGTGGTCTTCAGCATGAAAGTCGTCTACCGCCGCCTGGGCCTGGGCATCACCCGACGGGTCGCCCGCGTTCGCCTGGTGCGTCACATGCCCGCGGCGCGGAGCTGGCGGGCCGCGAGCGGCGTCCGCCGCTAATCAGACGACGGGGTACGCGAGGTCGCTGATCCACGTTTCGTCGCCCATGGTCGTCTCCGGCCCGTGGCCCGGGTAGACGTGGGTGTCCGGCGGAAGTTCCTTCAGTCGACGGAGGGTGAAGACCATCTTCGCGGGGCTCCCGCCTTGGACATCCGTCCGGCCGCACGACCCTGCGTACAGGGTGTCCCCGGTAAAGAGGGCGCCCGCCGACTCGACATAGAAGCAGGCGCTGCCCTCCGTGTGGCCGGGGGTGTGAAAGGTCGTGATGACCTCATTTCCAAGCTTCAGTTCAGAGCCTTCTTTCAGGAGCAAATCCGCCTTGATCGGTGAGGGCGGAGCCGGGAGGAACCATCGCGACCCCCGCGCATTCTTCTCGAGCCGCGGGGCGTCGACCTCGAAAATCGCGATCTTCGCCCCCGTAGCGGACCGAATCGATTCGTCGTCGGCGATCGAATCCGGATGCCCGTGGGTGTTCAGAATGTAGACGATCTTCACACCGAACCTCTCCGAGTTTGCCAGGAGCGCTTTGCCTGCCAAGGCGGGATCCACGACCGCGGCCAGTTTGCTCGTCTCGTCGAACAAGAAGTACGCGTTATTGTCGAGCGGGGGCGAGACGACCTTCTCGACGCGCATGAACGACTCGGGAAGGACGAGACTTTCATAAACTTGCCGGGAGGCGAGCGCAACCTTAAGTCCGCTCGGGGCTTCGAGCCTCTCGAATGACGATCGGCGGCCTGAATTTCAGTTGCCCGCGATGCAACAATCCGCTTTTCTTCACGTTCAAGTTGGCCGACGAGGGCGATGCGATGCGGCGCGAGGTGAACTGTCCCGGATGCCGCACCGTCTGGGTTGTGGCGCTCGACATCCGACCGAAGTAGGCACCCTTATGGCTTCCCGCGGGATGGCCTCGATCCGTGCGTCTTCCCCTTTTCCCGCTCCATACGGTCCTCTTTCCCGAGACCACGTTGCCCTTGCACGTGTTCGAGCCTCGATACCGAGAGATGATCGGACGCTGCCTCGAGCACGATGAGTCCTTTGGGATTGCCCTGATCCTCGATGGCGACGAGGTCGGCGGTCATGCGATTCCGCGCCGAGTCGGCACCGAGGCGTCAATCATTGCATGCCAGCGAAGCGTGCACGGCGAGTACGACATCGTCGTGGAAGGCCAGCGGCGTTTCACCATTCGGTCGCTCGACCGAGGCCGCGCGTACTTGCGGGCCGATGTCGATTGGATGGACGAACCGCCCGGCAAGGACGTGGAGCTCCTCGCGGACGCGGTCGCCCGCCTCGTCGCGGGAATCGTTGAGATCCTCGAGACGGGAGGACACGCGATCGTAGACGACACCTGGAGGGAGATGGATCCGCGGACCCTCTCGTTCCGGGTCGCCGCAGCCTTGCCGGGTGCGGTCGACGTGCGACAGGAGCTCCTCGAGACGCCGGACACCGCCTCCCGGCTGCGCCGAGAGGCCGAACTCCTCATGGCGGTCCACCGGATCGGAGCCGAGACGGGAGCCGCCTGATTCGCGGGCCTTGAAATATTCGCCGGACGATGGCTGCGGGCCAGCGAGTGCCACCGATGGACGTACCACGGCTCCTCCGTCCGTTGTCCCGCGTGCCCCGATGGGCCGTCTTCGCGTTTGCGCTCACCGGCTTGCTCCTCCAAGCCTTCGGATTGTACTGGGACATCTGGCGCCATGTCGTCGTGGGCCGGGAGAGCTTCTTCACACCGCCGCATGTCGTCCTCTACGCGGGATTCGGCTACGTCGCCCTCGCGGGAATCGTCGGATCCGTTGCCGGAGCGAGCGCGCCCCGTTGGGCCGGTCCCCGTGTCCATATCGTCGGCCTCCTCGTGCCAGTCGAATTCTTGCTCATCGGGACCGGCGCGCTCTTCCAGGCGCTCGCGTTCCCGTGGGACGAAGCGTGGCACCGCCTGGTGGCCGAGGGCCTCGTCACGGAGACCTTCTGGAGCCCGCCGCACGTGATGGCGATCGCCGGCGGAATCCTGAGCACGTTCGGGTTCTTCGTCGCGGTCGTGCTGGAGCGGACCCGATGGAACGGGGCGAGATCGGGCTTGGGGCTCGTGGCCGTCGGGATCGGCGCGGGCCTGCTCCTCTTCGGTCTCCAGGTCCTCCTCGGGCCGATGGATTTCGCGACCACGTTCAACGGTCAGGTCTTGAGGGACGCGATCGCGTACCCGACCGGCGTCTCCCTTGCGACCCCCGCCGTGCTCATCCTCGCGGTGCTCGCCGGACGTCGCGCTGGTCTCGCGACCCTTTCGGCAGCGGTGTACACGAGCCTGCGTTCCCTGATGATTGTGGGCCAGTTCGCCCTCCCGCCCCCAGTTCTTTTCCTTGCGCCCGTGGTGGATCTCGCATTCTTCGGCCTCCAAACCCGGAGATTCGGACTCATCGCAGCGACATTGACGGGGGGCGCTTGGGCGGTCCTGTTTTACGTCGTCTATCTGATCCTTCGTGGATTTGCGATGGATCCCCTCTTCGTCGCCCTTTTCTCCTTCACGGTCTTCATCGCGGGCGGGGTGAGTGCAGCCACCGGTTTCGCAGTCGCACGAATCGTGCAAAAACTGGAGAGCTCCGCGGCGACGTCGTCCGCAGCGACGGTCCCGGCCGTCGTCACCCCTGCGAGCTGAGAGATGAGATGTGCGGGGCGCGGGAATCGAACCCGCGTTAGAAGCTCGTTCCGGTCCGATGGGCCGGCGTGCGGACCTTGGGAAGCTTCTGTCCTACCACTAGACTAGCCCCGCTCGGCTGCGACAGAACCGCGGGAGTATTTTTGAATTCGTACGAGTCACAAGGAGCTCAATGCAAGAAAAGCTTGGACCAAGCCGACGAGGACCGGAAGCTCACCAATCTCCACGATCAAGAGCGCCCGTGTAAAGCCTCGCTGACTGAGATCTCGGATTCGGTTCGAGAACCCGGCGGCAATGGGAAACGCGACTGTGCCCACGGCGAAGGCTTGGAAGCTCCCGATGGCGCCCGACAAAACGGAATCCGAAGCGACCGGACCACCCGCCCGGACGGAGTCCGTGTACCCCAAGAGAAAAAGTAGCAGGACAAGCGCAAAGACCACGGCCGTCGTGGGCACGACGGACAGTGGGAGCACTCGACCGAACCCGGACCCGAGAAAAGCCCAGAGCCGACTGCGCACGATCCCGGCTTGTGCCGCGATGGTCGAGCACGAGGCGACCGAAAAGGCGAACGTCGCCCAGAGCAGGAGCGGTTCCAATCGTACGACGCTTGCGTTAGCGATGGCATCGCTGGCGTCGAGAGCGGGCCGGGCCAGGACATACGAGATAATTCCGAACACAACCGGCGTTCCGGAGTACCCCAGGAAGACAAGGATTCGCCCCCTCGAAGTCCCCTGAGTCACGTCCAGCCCCTCCCGCGCGAGTTTTTCGTGCGCCGACCGCAGCAAGAAGAGCGCAGTCATCCAAGCAACGGCGGGCACGATGACGAGGAGAATCAGAGCCTCCAGCCCTGCCACAGCCCCCAATCTGAGTGCCGAAGTTAAGCCTACTTGACCGTCTCGAGCTGCGAAATCACGTTCCAAATGAGGGTCCGGCCGTGGAGCGGGATGTTCGGATCGTTCGCGAGATCATCCATGATCATGATCGCGCTCGTGACGCGGAGGTCGAGCGCCTCACTCTTCTTCGCGAGGCGAGCCTTCGCTTCCGCCGCCCCGCGTCGGATGTTCCTCGGGACGGACGTGTCTTCGGCGATCTGGTCGAGGACGTCCATGATTTGTTTCAGCTTCGCTTCGGTGTCCATCTGACCATCTCCCGGCGTGGTGCGTCGCCCTCAACTTTGCGCCCTCGATTGTCCGCCTTCCTTGTAGGTCGTGACGACCATCAAGGTCTTCGTGTCCTTGATCCCCGGAATCGGCGCGAGGCTCGAGAGCACGAAGTCTTTCAACCCCTTATAGTTCTTGAATCGCGCTTTCGCGATGATGTCCGTGTCCCCCGTCACCAGGAACACGTCCTGAATCACCTCGAACTTCGCGATTTCCGTGGCGATCCGGTCCGCCTCCTTCGTGTCCACTTTCAAGGTGATGACCGCAGCGACTTGGTCCTCCCCGTACAGGGCGGTGAGGGCTTGTTCCATGTCGCTTCCGATCGCCATCTTGCGAGGGATGGGAAGCCCTCGTAATTAAGGTTTATCCGCGCACCCTCGAAAACTCATTGCGCTACGGGGGTTCCGCACTTGGGGCAGTATTCATCATCTGTAAGAAGGCTCGCGCCGCATGAGCTGCACGCCACCGCGGCGACGCGCACACCGCACTTGCGACAGAACATGTCGTCCTCTGCAACCATCGTTCCGCACGAAGGACATGCACGACCCCCAGGCGTCGTCGACGCCAGCGGTTCCGAGGCGGCGATGGACACATCGACTTGTTCTCCCGCGGCCGCGCGCTTTGACTGCCGGGCCATCGAGAGCGCGGCGGCGTAATCTTTTGCATCGAACCGGGTCTTCGCGGACTCCAAGAGTTGCGTAGCCTGGGACACATCGCGACCGCTGAGACGTCCTTGTTCTACCGCGGTCCCGGCGACCTCGATCGAGAACTTCGATTGGAGCATGTTCGGTGGAATTTCCTTCTGCAACATTTCCTTGGTCGTCATCTCGTCCGTCGAGCCTCCCCCCGAGAACCGATCCAGTTTCGCCAGATCCCCTTTTGAAGCCTGTGCCGCCTTGAGGGCGAGCAGCCGATCTTTCGCCTTCGCGGTCAGGTCCATGGCCACGCGATAGTTGTGCCGCGCGTTCGCCGTCTGCGCCTCTTGCATCCATGCCTCGGCTTCCTCGCTCCGGATCCCTTGGCGCTGGAGGCTCGACACGATTGCCTTGGTCGTGATGATCGCGTTGTGCGCGTTGTCCTGAAGTTCGTCGTCGCGCTTCGCTGTCCGGACACGACGGTTCTTCATCTTCTTTCGAAGGTACCGAGTCTCGAGAAAGGTCGCGATGCCGAGCGAAACAAGGAGGAGGACAACCGCGACGGTCACCGCGTCGTCGGCCATAGGTGTCGGCGCATGTTGGGCGATGCCATAAAAGTGTTTCCCCTCCCTTTTCCCGGATGATTCCGTACTGGGTGGGGTGGCGGCGAGCGCCTCAGCTGAGGACGTCCGCGAGACGTCCTTGTTTCTGGGCGACTCGGATTTCCCGCGCGATGCGGCGGCCCGTCGACATCCCGGGCTCCGCGAGGTCGGCGTACGGGGATCCACCGATGAACAGGTTCGTCCCGGCGACGATCCGCGTCGAGATCTCGAAGACCTTGAACTCGAGCTGGTCGGACACGATCGTCTCCAGACAGAATGGACCGATCATGCCGCCGAACAGGGCAATCGATCGCTCCACGGTCCGCTCCCCCATCTCGAACGCTTTCGGCAGGAGCGACTCCCGCAAGACGACCGGCATGTTCCCCGTCACCACGAACGTCGGGAGAAGACCCATCTTGCGCAGCGCCTCTTGGGCCCCGAGCTTGTACATCTCGTCGATGTTCGCCTCGTCCCGGCGGTCCACGCCTAGCATCTCGAGGCCCCCTTTCGAGAGCGTGTAGCCCGACGTCGCGAATGGCGAGTAGAAGTAGTGGATGTA
>VBMA01000152.1 GCA_005878985.1 Methanobacteriota archaeon | reverse complement strand
CGAGATGCGCCGCGAGGAATTCCGGCAGGACATGAACAAGCACCTCGGCATGGTCGATGCGATCCTCGACGGCCGCGATTGGATCCTCGGCCAGCCGAGCCTCGCGGACCTCGGGATCTACGGTTCGATTTCGCCCTTGCTCAGTGTCGGCGAGAGCGTCCCGCGCGAGTTCCCGCGGCTCGGCGCCTGGGTTTCGCGGGTTCGGGCGCTCGGGAGACCGGGGACCTGAGGATCGCGTCCGCGAGGTCGGCCAAAGCGACCTCCCGCTGGACGCCGGACGCCATGTCCCGTACGGTCGCCTTCGAGGCGTTCAGCTCTTTCTCCCCGAGCAACACGGCATAGCGGGCTCCGATTGCGTTCGCGTAGTCGAGGTTCTTCGACGGTCCGCGTCCGACGAGATCGATGTCCGCCCCGAGGCCCGCGGCCCGGAGGGACGTCAGGACCTCGATCCCCTTCTCCTGGACCCCTTCCCCGATCGGCACGACGTACGCGTCGAGCGGCCGCGGTGGCTCGGTTGCCTGCTCCGCCTCCGCTGCCATGACGAGCCGGTCCAGTCCGAGGGCGAAACCGGTCTGCGCGATGCGCTCGCCGCCGAACACCTCTGCGAGGTTGTACGCCCCGCCGCCGCCGACCTGCTTCTCCGCCCCCAGATTCGGGGAATCGATCTCGAAGACCATTCCGGTGTAGTAGTCCAGGCCGCGGACGACGCCCATGTCGAATGCATAGTCCCTTCGAGATACGCCATAGGCGTCAAGGAGGTCCGCGATCTTTCGGAGGTACTCGAATCCCGCGCTCGCCTCGCTCCCGAGGATCTTCGCTGCCTGGTCGAGGACCGAGACGTCCCCGGAGAGCTCGACGAGTTGCCGGAGCGCCTTCGACAGATCGGGCCGACCCAAGCGGTCGAGCTCGGCATCCAACATCGGAAAGTTCCGTTTGTCGAGGGAATGCAAGACGACCGCCTGGTCCGCGGAGGCGAACGGCAGGAACCTGCGGAGGATCCCAATGTTCCCGATCCGAGCCTTGACCTGCTTGAGCCCGATCGCGCGCATCGTGCCGATTGCGAGGGCAATGACTTCCGCGTCGGAGGGCAACGCGGCCCCGCCGATGATCTCCGCGTTGACCTGGGAGAACTCGCGGTACCGCCCCTTCTGCGGTTCCTCGTACCGGAACACGTTGCCCGTGCTGTACAGCTTGAGCGGCTTCGGGCGACTGCGGAGATCGGAGACGTAGAACCGGAGAATCGAAGCGGTGAATTCGGGCCGGAGCGCGAGGTCCCGGCCGCCCTGGTCCTTGAACGCATAGAGTTCGCGGACGATCGCCGGCCCGGATTTCGCGGTGAAGAGCTCGAGGCTCTCGAACGCCGGGGTCGAGACCTCGCGGAAGCCGAACGATTCGGCGAGCTGGACGAATCGCGACTCGACGAAGCGTCGCTTCGCCATGTCCTCGGGACCCCAGTCGTTGGTCCCGCGGGGCCGTTCGAACATCGGAGACGCGGCGTAGATGATGACCGACGATAAACGTTTCTGGAAGCCTCGTTGGGAGGCCGTCATGCGGTCTCGGCGGCCAGGGTTCGGCGCTGCCACGCCGCCAAGATCGTCGCGGGGGAATCTCGGTCGCGCGGGAACAAACTTCGCCGGGCTGGCCTCGTGGCGTCACCCGATTGCGAAGTAGTCTCTCCTCAACGCTTCGAGATCGAGCAGTTCCCCGGGCGGACCGGCCCGGACCACACGTCCATTTTGCATGACGTAACCGAAATCGGCGATTCGCAGAGCGGCGTACGCATTCTGTTCCACCATGAGGACCGTCAAGCCGCCTTGCCGCAATTCGTGAATCTTCTCGAAGATCTCGGAGACGAGCTTTGGAGCGAGTCCCAGGCTCGGTTCGTCTAGCACGAGGATCGAGGGTTTTGACATCAGCGCGCGTCCGATGCCGACCATCTGCTGCTCCCCTCCGCTAAGCCGGCCGGCCTTCACCGACGCCCGCTCGCGCAGGCGCGGAAACAGGTCGTACACGTACGCGAGGGTCTCGTCCGCGGCGGCCCGAGCCCGCGGGGCGTATGCACCGAGCCGCAGGTTCCCTTCCGCCGTGAGCAGGGGAAATAGCCGTCGGCCTTCAGGGCACGATCCAATCCCGCGCGCCGACCGCTCGTGGGCCGGAAGCTTCGTGATGTCTTCGCCCGCGAAGGACACCTGTCCTCGGGTCGGCCGGAGCAGGCCGTTGACGATTTTCAACGTGGTCGACTTTCCGGCGCCGTTCGGCCCGATGAGCACCGTGATGACACCTTGCTTCGCCTCGAGACCCATCTGGCGGAGGACCTGCGTTCCTGCATAGCCTGCGTCGATTCCATCAAGGCGCAGCATGAGCCGCCTCCACCCCGAGGTAGGCCTCGATTACCGCCGGGTCTTCGACGACCGCCCGCGGGCTACCTTCGGCGATCTTCATGCCCTCCTCGACCACAATGACGTGCTCGGACAGCGTGAGGACGGCCCGCATGACATGCTCGACGACTAGCGCGCCGAACCCGATTTCCTTCTGGACCCGTTCGAATAGGTTCATCGCATCTCGGAGTTCTTCGGGCGACAGTCCGGCGAAGATTTCATCGAGCAGGACGATTCGGGCCCCCGTCCCGAGGACCCGAGCGAACTCGAGTCGTTTCCGTTCCTGGACGGTCAGGTTCGAGGACATCACGTCCGCCTTTCGTTCCAATCCCACGAGGGCGAGCACGCGACCGGCCTCGTCGAGGGCCTTCGCGGATTCCCGTTGCCCGTGGTTTCCAAACATCACCGCGACCGCGACATTCTCCCGACACGTCATCGCCAGGAACGGCTTCGGGATCTGGTGTGTCTTCGCAATACCCTGTCCAACGACTCGATGGGCGGGCCAATGGTCGATCCGTCGTCCGTCCAAGGTGATCGCCCCCTTCGTGGGCCGCTCCACGCCCGCAATCAGGTTGAGCAGTGTTGACTTGCCGGATCCGTTGGGCCCGATGAGCCCGACGACCTGCCCCTCCCGAACCTTCAAGGAGACGCCCTGGACCGCTCTCACGCCTCCAAAATTCTTGTGAACGTCCGATACTTCGAGCACGCGGGTCATTCGAGAAATCCTCGGAGTTCGGGAACATATTTCCGGAGGGAACCGACGATTCCTTCGGGGACGAACAGGGCGATTATGACGACGACGATGCCGATGATGATGAACTGGAAGCCGATGAGGACGGTCAGGAAGATGTACGACGGAATGTACACGACGACTGCACCGATCAGCGGACCGAGCAACGTCCCCATCCCTCCGATGACAATCATCGCGAGCATCTGCAACGAGAACATCAGAT
>VBMA01000032.1 GCA_005878985.1 Methanobacteriota archaeon | reverse complement strand
GGCGACTGGAATGCTCATCCGTATCGACAGATGGATGCGTTCTGGGGAGCGAATCCGCTTTTCTTCGATCTGCAATATACGGGAACGATCACGCCGAACCAGCCCCCGGCGAAGCCGGTGATCTCCGGAACGACGTACCGGAGCACGTTCACGAACATCACCCAGCAATTTACCGCCACGTCGTCCGACCCGGAAGCAACGGACAGCCTGACGTTCAAGTGGGATTGGGGTGACGGGAACATCACCGTGGGTCCGCCGAGACCTGCAACCGGGACCGTGACGGACACGGCGACATACTCGTGGCCGATCCCCGCCAACTACACGGTCAAGGTGAGCGTGGCCGACGGGTTCAATGCCCCGGTCTTCTCCAACTCGATCTACGAGAACGTGACGTCATCTCCGCCATCCCTGGGGGTGATCTCAGGGTTCGTCAAACTGGCGTCCGGAACGCCAATCGCGGGCGCGTCCGTGTCCGTGACTCCGGGCAACTACGGTAACGACACCATCAGCGACGGCTCGTATACGATCCAGCTCCCGCCTAACACCTACACCGTGAGCGCGAGTGCCCCGCTGCACAACACATCGAGCCAAAGTGGGGTCGTCGTGACGGCGTCGACCACGAAGTGGGTGAACTTCACCCTGGGCTTCACCGCCGGATGGATCGCGGGGTCGGTCGTGAGCGATGCCGATGGTTCACCACTCGCCTCCATCGGAATCACGGTCCTCAGCGGCAGCACGAGCATCACCGCGACATCGACGAACGCTTCGGGCCAGTACAAGGTGTCTGTCGTCGCGGGAACATACTCGGTCCGGGCCACGAGCAGCTCGTACGTGCAGCAGACCCAGACGGGGATCATTGTGACGGGTGGGCAAATCACCACGGCGGACTTCCGGATGGTCGCTCCTCCCCCGCCGCCAGGCGGTGGTCTCTCGACCCTAGTGATTGTGGGAATCGGGGTTGCCGTCGTGCTCGTTGCCGTCGCCGCCGTCCTGGCATTCCTATACATGCGGCGGAAGCGGGCCAAGGAAGCGGAAGAGTCGACGATCAATATCCCGCCGCCCCCGCCCCGCTGAGCAGCCAATTCCCTCGAACCGTGTAAGATGATCCCGAGGCGTTGCAACGAACCTACGTAGATACCTCGCGAAGAAGGCCGTCTACGTCGTCGTTACGGTGTGGCTCATTGCGTCCCTGAACTTCTTCATCGTCCAGGTGTTGCCCGGCGACCCGACGCGCGTCTTGCTCCCGCGGGGCTCGTCCAATGTGACGCAAGGCGGAAGCGATTTGCGGGCGCAGCTCATCCGCCAATGGGGTCTCGACCAGCCGATTACCACACGATACGTGGTATACTTCGCAAACTTGGCGCAGGGGAACCTCGGGACGACCATCACCTACCAAAAGGGTGGGTTCCCCGTCGCGGGAGTCATCGCGCCTCGACTTTCGACCACGCTCGTCCTCGTCGGCCTCGCGACCGCGGCAACGATGTGGCTCGGGATCGTCCTCGGGCGAATCTCGGGATGGCGACGGGGTCGTCGCGTCGACGTCGCGATCACGATGGGGACACTCGTCGGCTATTCGATGCCTTCGTTCTGGGTGTCGTTGATGCTGATCTTCGCCTTGGCGTATATCGTCCCCATCTTCCCCGCGTACGGCATCCAGTCGAGAGACGCCTCGACCTTCAATCCGATCACGCAGGTGCTCGACCAGCTGTATCATTATTTCCTGCCCGTGCTCACGTTCGTCATCACGAACGTCGCGTGGTTCTCGCTCACCTTGCGGAACTCCCTGACGGACACGCTGCCCGAAGACTACATGCTCACCGCGATGGCCAAGGGACTCACCCAGAAGCAGCAACTCCGAAAACACGCGATGCCGAACGCCCGACTTCCCGTCCTCACCGCGTCGGCCCTCTACTTCGGCTGGGTCGTAAGCGGCGCGATCGTGATCGAGGAAGTGTTCAACATTCCGGGTCTCGGTCAGCTCACGTGGGACGCCACTCGGGTTCGAGATTTTCCTCTCTTGTCCGGCGTGTTCCTCGTGGCCACCCTGGGCGTCGTCGTCGCAAATGCCGTCGCGGACGTCCTGTACCTGTACCTCGATCCACGCGTCCGGGAGGCGTGAGACCCTGGCGACGATTGTCTCCGAGGCGAGCCGGCGGGCCACAGCGCTCCGCGAACGCGCGACGTTCGATCTGATGCGATTCCGGAAGTTCCTGCTTCTTCTCCTCCATGACAAACTCGCGGCGGCGGGCCTCGTGATCATCGCGGCCTTCATCTTCATCTCGATCGCCGCGCCACTACTCGTCGGACCATACCCGACTCAGTTCGACCGCACCAAGGCGATGCAACCTCCCTCAAATGCCCATCCCTTCGGGACGGACTGGCAGGGATTCGATGTCCTGAAGCTCGTCGTCTACGGCGGTCGAGTCTCAATCTTGATTGGATTCATTTCGTCCATCGTGGCCATGCTCCTCGGGACCACCGTCGGGCTCGTGGCCGGGTATTACGGCCGCGTGACGGATCAGCTGCTCTCCCGGGCGACGGACTTCTTCCTCGTCATCCCTTGGCTGCCGTTCGTCCTCATCCTCGTCGCAATCTTGGGGAGCAGTCTCGCGACGATTATCTTCGCGATCGCGATCGTGAGCTGGCCCACGACGGCGCGGATCATCCGTGCTCAGGTGCTGACCGTGAAGGAACGGCAGTTCATCGAGCGAGCACGAGCCGTGGGGTCGGGAAACGGATTCATCCTCCGCAAGCACATCCTACCGAATGTCATGCCGCTCGTCTGGGCGGAAGCAGTATTGACGATCTCCAGCGCGGTATTCACCGAAGCGTTCCTGTCGTTTTTCGGCCTCGGATGGAGAGGTCCCGGCGCGGTCGAAAGCTGGGGTCAAATCGCAAACGAGGCGTATGTGAACTCGGCCCTCCTCCGTGGGCTTTGGCTGTACTTTGCGCCGCCCGGGATTTTTATCACGCTCGTCGTCCTCGGATTCGCGATGCTCGGGTACGGATTGGAGGAAGTTCTGAACCCGGCGCTCAAGCGGCGGGTATAAGCGGTTCTTGGATCTCGTCCGAGCTCGGTCGCCCAGTGCGAAAACCACATACGAACCGAGACATTCCGGGCGGTCAGAGCATGGTTTCCGCGGACATCATCGTCATCGGCGCAGGACATAACGGCCTGGTCGCTGCGAACTACCTCGCGAAGGCGGGACTCCGCGTGCTCGTTGTGGAGCGGTCGAATCGCATTGGGGGCGCGTGCGTCACGGACGAGATCGCGCCGGGATTCAAGGTCAGTGCCGCCGCCTACGTGTCGGGGCTCTTCCGACCGCAGATCATCGAAGACCTCGAGCTCGCGAAGTTCGGGCTGAGACAGGTCGCCTTCGATCCGCAGGGCTTCTGCCCCTTCCCCGATCGAAAACATCTCATGCTCTGGTCCGACGGGGAGAAGACCGCGAAGGAAATCGCGAAGTTCTCGAAGAAAGACGCCGCCGCGTACCCGGCGTACGAGGCGATGTGGGCCGAGGTCTACGATCTCGTCGAGCCGATGCTGCTCGCCCCTCCTGTCCCGATCGCCGAGCTCGTCTCCCTCCTCCGGGGCCCGGAGGCGGAGGACCTCCTGCGGCGCCTGCTCTTCTACAGCGCGGAAGAACTGCTCGACGAGTACTTTGAATCGGACCAAGTGAAAGCCGCTTTCGCGAACGAAAGCGTGATTGGCCATTTCTCCGGCCCGTCGGCCCCGGGAACCGCGTTCACCCTCGCGCACAATCTCCTCGGGAACATCGATGGCCAGGTCGGCGGGTGGGGGCTTGTCCTGGGCGGCATGGGCGCATTGCCCGATGCGCTGGCGGCCGCGGCGCGGGCCCGTGGCGTCGAGATCCTCCTCCGGTCTCCCGTGGAACGGGTACGGGTTCGGGGCGGACGCGCGGTCGGCGTGCGGCTCGAAGGGGGACGAACGATCGACGCGAAGGTCGTCGTCTCCACCGCGGATCCGAAGCGAACGTTCCTGCAGATGCTGGAACCCGACCAACTGCCCGCGGAATTCCGGCGGTCCGTCGGCGCCATCAAAATGCACGGGGCCGCGATGAAGGTCAACTGCGCGCTGTCCGAGCTCCCCTGTTGGAACGCGGCGGATGGAACGCCCGGTCCGCAACATCGGGGAAGCACCTACATCGGACCGTCGATCGACTACGTCGAGGACGCGTTCCTCGACGCGAAGTACGGACAGCCCTCCCAGCATCCGTGGCTCGAGGTCGTCACGCAGAGCGTCCTCGATCCGTCCGTCGCGCCGCGCGGAAAGCACACGCTCTCGATCTACGTGCAGTACAGCCCGTACCACCTGGCATCCGGTTCCTGGGACGAACTCAAGGAGCCGTACGGGGACCGGGTCGTTGAGACCCTGGCGGAGTACGCCCCGAACGTGCCGAAGGCGATCCTCGCCCGGGACGTCGTCACGCCCCTCGACCTCGAGCGGCGGTTCGGGCTGACGGAGGCGCACCAGTCGCACGGGGAAATGGGGCCGGACCAGTTCTTCTCCTTCCGCCCGGTGCCCGGATGGTCGAATTATCGGACGCCGGTCCCGGGGCTGTACTTGTGTGGCGCCGGCACCCATCCCGGTGGCGGCGTGAGCGGCGCGCCCGGATACAACGGCGCCCACGCGGTCCTCGAAGACTGGGCCAGCCTCAAGGCCGCCTAGGTGGCGGAACGCCTCTGCCGGAACCGCTTGATCAGTCGCAACGGATAGGCCAGGAACCGCTGCCCTTGCACGTAGGCCCTCCGCGAAATCGCGTCCGCGGACAGGAACGCATCTTTCAGCTCGACGAGTTCCTTCTGCGGGGAGAAGAAGGCGTAGACCGGGATGCCAATCGCGAGCAGGACGAGCGAAATCCCGATCAATCGGGGCGAGACGAGCCCCATCAGGACGACGGAGAAGATCATCACGGTGACCGGGATCGCGATCTTCCCTCGGAGGTCACTCGAGATCCGCGGATGCTTCCGTTCGAGGAAGATCGTCGCGAAGCACGTCGCAAAGTAGACGAACGCGAGCAAGAAGACGGCCGAGTTGATCAGGTCGGACAGGCCGCCGAGGAGGCTCGCGATGTACGCCGTGACGCACAGGATGGTCAGCCCGAGGTACGGGGTGTGGAACCGCTTCTGCTTGCGACTGAACACATGGGGGAGGAGGCCGTCAATCGACATTGCGTAGGCCAACCGCGATGTGCCGACCGTCCCGGATTCGTCGGCCCCGGTGATGGACAGCAACGCGCCGACACCGACGACGAGCGCGATCACCGAGGTCAAGAGGGCGGGCGAGCTGAACGTCGCGCGCGCGGCATCGATGAGGGGACTAGTCGACCCTCCGAGGGCGCTTCCGCCCACCGACCCGATGACGACGAAGTTCGTGATGAAATAGAAGCCGATCACGATCATCATGCCGGTGACGATCGCCCTCGGAATCGTCTTCCGCGGCTCGATCACTTCATCCGTGGGCAGGGTCGAGAGTTCGAATCCCGCATAGGCCCAGAAGATGAGGACGAGGGCTTGACCAAACGCCGCGAGGTCGCCGGTGAAGAACGGGAGGGAGTTCGACACGAACCGTCCCGGCTGAAGCGTGACGAAGGCCAGGCCGCCGAGGACGATGAGGACGAGGGGCGACAACTTCGCAATCGTCAGGACATCATTCACCCGCCCCGCGGCCTTGATGCCGACCAGGTTCGTGACGAGGATGATCGCGATGAACAGGCCCTTCAGGAGGACCTTGCCGAGATTGTCGATCGCCGGATCGAGCCCCACGAAGTATTGGGTGAAAGCGACCGGGAAGACGGCGAGCGAGAACCACTCCGCAAGCAGCAGGCTCCAACCGACGAGGAATCCGGGGAAGGGACCGGCGACGTCTTTCACGTAGGCGTAGGGTCCGCCGACCTTCGGCAAGATCATGACGCAATAGGAGAAGGACAGGG
The DNA here is from genome assembly GCA_005878985.1 of Methanobacteriota archaeon. GTDB lineage: Archaea > Thermoplasmatota > Thermoplasmata > RBG-16-68-12 > RBG-16-68-12 > RBG-16-68-12. The sequence goes on along the minus strand of VBMA01000032.1, from coordinate 5,292 downwards.
CGATCACCATCGCCATCGCGCCCGCCAGGATCCACGCCAACAGGGAGGAGGGACCGACGAGTCGCGCGCCGATCGCGGTCGCGATGTAGACGTCGGCGCCGATGATCGATCCGACGACGAGACTCGTGACGTCGAACGTGTTCAGTTTGGCCGACGCGCCCGTGCCCCTGCCTTCCTTGTGCGCCGGCATCGCGCGGCAATCGCTCCGGGTCTAAATACTGAATTGTGGGACCCGGGGCCGAGGACGCCACAGGCGGCCGCAACGCTGACAACCTGCGGTCGACGATTGTCCTAAGATAGCGGTGCGGCGGTTGTGCGAAGTCCGGTGCGGGGGCCGCGATTCTCCATGCGAGTCATCGCCCGGCGTTGCTGAAATCGATTTCCGGACCGGTTCCGCCGGCTGGTTATCACGAAAGATTTTGAACGAACCAAGTATTTAAAGCGGGCGTTCCGTGGACAGCCGTTCTGAATGGCGAACTCGTTCCGAGAGGACTCGGAAGGAGTCGCGTCCACAGTCGCGACTCTCTTTGCGCTGCTGTGCGCCGTGCTCTTCCTCCAGGCGGCCGTCATCTCCGTGATCCCCGCGCGGGAATACGCAGCCGAGCGCAACACCTCGGTCCAGGCGCTCCAGGCGCTCGACTACCTCCGGTATGCGGCCGTCGGCGCCGCGGTCCAGGGAGGCCAATTCTCGGTCACGATCCCGCTCGGCACCCCGGCCACTTCGGCCTTCGCCACGGCCAGCGATGGAACGCTCGCATTCAACACGGGGAGCGTCGCGCCCGCGAACATCTCGCTGGCGTACGTCCCCACGATCCATGACAGTCGAATCACGAAGGTGGACCAGGACATCGTCTTGGCCATCGACAGCTCGGGTTCGATGAGCACTAACGATCCGGGCCGGTTGCGGATCCAGGCCGCGAAGGACTACATCGGCCGCCTCAGCCGTCCGGACCGCGTGGCGAGCGTCGACTTCGACAGCACCGCGCACCTGACGTTGCAGAACATCGGCGGCCCGGCGCACCACCTGTTCTCCACGTACAACAACGGGATCCCGGACTACAGCGGGGCGCAGACGGACATCAACTCGATCGACCAGAGCGGCAGCACGAACTTCGGGGCCGCGCTCTTCGTGGCCAACAACGAGCTCATCTCGTACGGCGTCCGGAGCCATGCGTGGGTGATCATCCTCCTGACGGACGGCCAGAACACCTGTTGCCCGAACCAGGCGGCCGGCGACGCGCAGGCCCGGCTCGAAGCCGCGCGCGCGAAGGCGAACAACATCACGGTCTACACGATCGGACTCGGGCCCGATGCGGATGGGGCGCTCCTCCAAGAGATCTCGACGACGACGGGCGGCACGTACTACGCGGCGCCGACCGCGGATGCGATCCGGTTCATCTACCTGGAGATCGCGAACCACTACTCCGGATCCGTCGCGTGCGGCACGATTACGACGGCCAGTTCGGTGAGCGGCTCGTTGACCCTGGCCCGAGCGAACCGCCAGTACCCGGCCCAGACGATGAGCCTCGAGGCGGGCGGCGTCACCCTGTCCCAGGCCGGCGGGGCCACCATCCACCAGGGGATCCCCTTCGAGTTCACGCCGCGGGACCTGGGGACGGGCAGCCTCCGCGTCACACTCATCACGTTTGTCGGCGCCCCGTTCCAGGCCGCGGGCTCGGACTACGCGTTCATCAACGCTCAATTCCTCTACGCGAATACGAACGAACAGACGATCATCCGGCCGGACCTGGGCGACCAGGCCACGGCCGTGGGCAACACGTCGGCCTACGTCCAATACTGGGGTGGCCAGGGCGCCGCGACGCCCGGCGCCGTCGCGGCCGTCCGCCAACCTCTGAACCAGGCGCAGGCTCGCCTCAATTGGGGCGACACGAACGCGAGCGCTGGGAAGCTCTCGCTCGCGAAGTTCAACGTGGACAGCGCGCAGTCCCAGCTCTCCGCCGCGGTCACGACGACGAACCAGCAGGTCACGCTCGGCAACATGCAGTCGTGGCTCGGCAAGGCCGTGAACGACCAGATCTTCTTCGTCTCGTGCCTGCTCACCCAGTGGGAGAACTGGTACAACGGAATCACGCTGACCATCCAGAGCCCGAGCGCGGCCGCGTGGGCGCTGTGGTTCGCGGATGCGTTCCGCACCACGGGCGCCTTGACGACGTACGGCTTCTCCGGGAACAAGGTCGTCCTCACGGTCAACGCCGTCGACCGGTTCACCGTCGATGAACGCGTGATTCAACTCAGCACGAGTTGACTTCCGTCGACCAAATCAGACTCTTCCATCAACACGTGACCTTCGTTGCACGTTCGCCATTAAGGACCTAACTTGGTCGCTAGCGGGTGCAAACCCGAGCTCCACGACGAGATCCCCAAACTCTGGGTCACCCAAGCCATCGCTGCATCTGAGAATAACAGACCCCTCCTTTTCCTCGATCAACATCGCTGCGTTGCCGAGCCAGGATTGGAGTATGCCGCCTTGGTCCCAAGAATTCCACACATGAAGCATGGCTCCGGACTTTGGAGTTTGACAGACAATTTCCAAACCCGCTGGAGTAGTATCCATCCAAAGGATGATGTCCCTAAGGCGCTGTCCATTGACCACCAACGCTCCCTTCGTGATTGAAACGCTTAGTCCCTCGCGGACGGCAACGTTCGAGCGGATGAAGTGAACCCGAATGACGTCGTCCTTGTGAACCTTCCTGCGATAGATACCGAAGACGGTTTTCCCTTGGTACTCAATCGAGTCCCCTTTCGATGCCGCAAACCGCTTGCTGAACGAGGTCTCCGTCATTTAGGTCGGCCGCTCGATGATCGTCGCAAGGCCCATGCCGAACCCGATGCACAGGCTCGCGAGGCCGTAGTGGAGATCCTGTCGCTCCATCTCATGCAGCATCGTCGTGATCAGCCGGGCACCGCTCATCCCCAGTGGATGGCCGAGGGCGATCGCGCCGCCATTCACGTTCAGCTTGGCATCGTCGAAGCCGATTGTGTCGCGGGTGGCGATCGGGACCGACGCGAAGGCCTCGTTGACCTCCCAGATGTCGATGTCGTCGACCTTCAGGTCCGCGCGCGCCAAGGCCTTCCGGATCGCCGGAATCGTGCCGTCGAGCATGATCGTCGGGTTCGTGCCCGCCACACCGGTGGAAACGAAACGGGCGCGCGGCTCCAGCTTCAAATCCCGCGCCTTCTCCGGCGTCGTCACGAGGATCCCGCACGCGCCGTCGTTGATGCCACTCGAGTTGCCGGCCGTGATGCGGCCATCGGGCTTGAACGCGGGCGGGAGGGAGGCGAGCTTCTCTACGGAGGTGGTCCGCCGCGGGTGCTCGTCCGTGTCGAACATCCGCTTGTTGCCGCCCTCGTCGAACACCGGGACCGGTTCGATCTCCTTCTTGAAGCGGCCTTCGTCGATCGCCCGGATCGCCTTGCGGTGGGACCAGAGGGAGAACTCGTCCATCTGCTCCCGCGTGATCTTGTACTTGTCCGCGACGAGGTCGGCGGAGATCCCTTGCTGCACGATCTCGTATTTCTCGAGCAGTTTCGGGCTGAGCGCTCCGGCGTCGGAGCCCAGGGGAACGCGGGACATCACCTCGACCCCGCCCGCGATGACGACGTCGTTCTGGCCCGTCATGACCTCCATCGCGGCGAAGTTGAACGCCTGCAGTCCGGAGGCGCACATCCGGTTCACGCTGGTGCCCGGGACCGACTCCGGGAACCCCGCAATCAGCGGCGCGAGGCGGGCGATGTTCAGGCCCTGTTCGTCGACCTGGGTGACGCAGCCCAGCACGACGTCCTCGACGATCTTCGGCTCGATCCCGGTTCGGTCTGCGAGCGCCCGAAGGACGAACGCGGCCAAGTCGTCGGGCCTCCAGTCTTTCAGCGAACCGGCACGCTTCCCGATCGGCGTGCGTACGGCCCCAACGATCACCGCCTGCGGCATTTGCGTGGCTCCGCGTAGACCATGGACGCGCGGAATAAGAAGGTTTTCTACTTGGCGATTGCGAAGGCGAGATAAGCGGGTCGGATTTGAAGGACGGAGGGCCTTTCGGGCCCTTCGGACAAGAACGTCTCGGGGTGAGCGGTTCCCGTGAACAAGATCAACCACGTGGTCATCATCGTCAAAGAGAACCACACATTCGACAACTACTTCGGCACCTTCCCGGGCGCGAACGGCGTGCGGATGGCGCGGTCCTCGAACCCGCCTCCGAAGGACCCGCCACATACCCATGGCGCGTGGCTCACCCGCGAGACGACCGCGGTTCGCGAGCAGTTCGTCGAACGGGACATCCCGGCGTACTTTTCGTACGCGAAGAGATTCTCCCTCTGCGCCAACTACTACACCGACGTGGCAGGCCCGTCGACGCCGAATCACCTGATGCTCCTGTGCGCTGATTCACCGATCATCGACAATCCGCCGCGGCGTAATCCGCCGACGATCCAGATCCACTCATCGCTGCCGAAGAGCTTGGAACAATCTCGCTTGACGTGGCGGAGCTACGGCGGCTATGCGATCGATTACATGGAAGGTGTCAACCCGAAGTGGAAGCTCCCCTCGGATCAATTTCAGGTGGACGCGACCGCGGGACGCCTCCCGTCCGTATCCTGGGTCTATGCGCCCCTCGAGTTCGACGAGCACCCGCCGTATTCCAATCCTCAGGGGGCGTCGATGGGTAACGTGACCAAGGGCATGCAGTGGACGGTGGATCAGGTGAATGCGATCGTCCGGGGTGGACTCTGGTCCGACGTCGCGGTGTTCATCACCTGGGACGATTGGGGAGGATGGTACGATCACGTCGAGCCTCCGGCCGCAGAAGTGTGGAACGGCAACTCTCATCCGGGCTACAAAGGCAGCCAATTTCGATTCGGTCCGCGGGTCGGATGCATCGTCTTGGGTCCGCATGCGAGAAACGGGTACGTCTCGAAGGTCTTTCACTCTCACGTGGGCCTCGTGAAATTCTGCGAAGTGAACTTCGGCCTCCCGACTCTGAATCAGCGGGACGCGGCCGCGGATGACATGACGGATTGCTTCGACTTCCGCCAGACGCCGACTCCCGCCCCGCCTGTGATTCCGTAGCGGCGGAGAGGAAGACGAGAACACCTCGCGCGAAGATTCATACCGCGACCGCGACTTGCAGCGACCGTGCCTGCGGCCCTCGACGGGATCACGGTTCTGGATTTCACGCGTCTTCTCCCGGGCCCGTTCTGCACCCAACTCCTCTGCAATCTCGGCGCCGACGTCATCAAGATCGAGGATCCGCAATTGGGCGACTACATGCGCTCGGT
>VBMA01000031.1 GCA_005878985.1 Methanobacteriota archaeon | reverse complement strand
CGGATCAGCAAAGGGGAACAGGTGCTCCTCTCTACGGTCCACTTTGCCGAGATTGCCAACCTCTTGGAGGACTGGATGGCCCTCTCAGAGGCACGGACGATCCTGTTCGCTCTGGCAACGATGGAGAACATTCGGATCCTCCCGGTTGCTCGGACTGACCTCGTCGAGGCGCTTGATCTCGCGACCGAACGAGACGTGGGAACCACGGACGCGCTGGCGGTCATCCTGATGCAAGCGGAAGCGACTCGAGAAATCTACTCCTTCGACCGCGATTACGACCGCTTCAACGAAATTCGACGAGTCGGCGCATAGGCTAGGTGGCCGAGGCTAACTGCACGATGAAGATGCGGTCCCCGGAGGGCCCAGCCGAGTACACCATTCGATTCGCGGCGAGAAAGTGCTCGAACACGGTCGTCGATATCACCAGGTTCGGCGCGGGATGCAGTTGCGCGCCGACAGTCGTCCATCGTTCCAGAACGAGGGCGTACTGAAAACTCGCCAGGCTCTCGTTGTCCCGCAACTTGACGGGAAGGGAGGAATCCATGGAGTATCCGAACCACATGGCGCCGACGTCCGCGAGCCGTTGGTCCGTCGTGACGTTCGCCGCACTGAACGATGCGAGCAAGGCGAGGGCGCGGAACTCTTGCGGGGTCGTCACGTTGTTCACGCCGAACACCGCGGGCGTGTCCCAGGCCATCGGGGTCGTGGCGAGCAGCGCCGCGAGGAGTCCCGCGACGAGGACAGCTTTCGCCGGTCGCCAAGGTCCGAGCCATCTCCACGCCGCGACGAACGCCACCCCGATCAGGACTGCGAAGGCGTAATCGAGGAAGTCGACGGAGCGGTAGACGATCAGGAGGCTCTCCGGATCCAGACCGCGCATCAATCCGAACAGGATGAGGGCCACGGGAGCGACGAGCATCGAGACCACCAAGTCGTTGGCTCGGTTCGTGGTGCGACGAACGAGCTGATACCCCGCCAGCGCGAACGTGGCGAGGACGCCGATCGCCGGGAGCATTTGCAACAGCCCCGACTGGGTCCCGATCGCTCCCGCGAAGAGGCCGTTCCGCGCATTCCCGAGCACGACGAGGACGCCGATCGCGGGGACAAGGATCCCGCGGGCCAACGGGGACACGAATCGCGTCCCCACCCGGAGGTTCGCGGGCCGGCCCATCGGCGCGATGAGCGCGGTCATCAGGGTGACGATCCCCAGAAAGAGGACGAGCGCGTCCGCGGCCAGGAGATCGCCGAGGAACGGCAGGTTGACTGCGGAGTAGTAGGCCCAAGGAATGATAGCCAGCGCAGGACCGGTCGCCACATCCAGGGCGAAAGACCGGACCCGGAATCTCCCGCGAGCGATTGCGCGCCGCTGGTCCAGGACGACGAGGGCGGAAGTCATACCGAGCGTCAGCAGGGTGGTCAGCGGATGGAGGAACCCCAGGAAGACCACGAGGACGACCGAGAGCGCGCGCTGCCGCGGGTCGCGCCGCCCCAGGAACATCAGGACCGTGACCGGGAAAATCAGCAACCCGATCGACTCTTTCGAGACGGAGCTCGTCAGCAAGAGGAAACTCCCGAAGAACGTGATGAACAAACCTGCGACGAAACCGCCCAGGCGCCGGCCGGTCGCCTTCACACCGAACAGATACGCAGGGAGGACGGCGAGCGCCCCGAGGAGCGGCATCACGAGTTGCACATGGTCGAGGGGCGAAAGTCCGCCGAGGGAGGCGACGGCCGACCAGAGGAAGGAGAACCCGGGCAGCTTCTGGTTGTAGCTGTTCACGTTCGAAGGATCGATCCGCCACGCGCCGCCCGCGCCGATGTCGCGCGAGATTCGCGCGAGGGCGAACCCATCGATGCCAAACGGAAGCGGACTGAAGAGGAGGGGCACGAGCCGCGTCGCAAACGCCACGCACACGAGCGTCGAAAGGAGCGCCCCATCAATCCTCAGCCGCGCAGGATCGCCTCCAGGGATTGCGGCGACACGACCGCGAGTGTCTCCCGAATCGACTCCACCGGCCGTGCGGCCATCGCCTTTCGGAGGAGCACCAGACCGGAGAAGATCGAAATCGTCACGACCGCGAGGACGACCAGCGCGAAGGTCGCAAGATCGAACGAGACGAGGACCTCATGGCCGAAGATGATCAAACTCGCGTTCGGTTGCAGGGATGTCTCCGCGAGCGAACCGAGACCCGCGCCGAGAATCGCGGCGCCCGCGGCGAGCGGGAGCGATTCGGCGAGAAGCCGACGCCGCATCCAGCGATTGCCCGCACCGATTGCTCGGAGCACGCCGACGGCGGGGACCCGATCCGCGAAGGCCCGCGCTTGAACGGCATGGATTCCGAACGCGACGAGGATCGAGAGGAGCACGGCAATACCGTAGGCAATGACGCCGACGGAGTTCGTCGCCTCTGCCACCGCCGAAGCGAGGTAGTCCCGAGGTGTCCCGCCGACCCCGGTCCGGAGGATGAGATTCGAGATCCGCTCGTCCGTCGGCGGATCGCTCGCGATGTCCACGCGCGGCATGTCCGGTCCGGTCACGTGCACGCTCGCCCCGAATCCCCGGAGGAAATCGAGGAGCGCGGTTGGATCGGTCGTCCGGATCCGAATCGAATGAAACCCGGTCCCGCTCAGGCCGGAGAGCAATCTGCCGATCGCGAAGTCGACCAGCAGCTCGTCGTTCGCCGGCGTAGCGGTTCGGTAAATTCCCACAATCCGGACGAACGCGATGCGCGGAACGGAGGAGCCGACTACCGTCACGTCGTCTCCGACCACAAGGCCGAGTCGCCGGACGAGGCCCTCTCCTGCAACCGCCGTCCGGTCGCCCACCGTTGCGGCTTGGACCCACGCACCGCGCTCGAGGGAGAGAAACGCGGCCGGGTCGGCGGCCCGCGCGACGACCGGCTCCCCTCGTACCGTCCCGAGGCTCAGGATCTCCGGGCTCACGATCTCAACCCAAGGGTTCGCGGTATGATTCTTGAGACTCTCCACCAGGCTCTCGTTGATCGAATACGCCCCGCTCCCTTGCGTCACAACATACGCGTCCCCCGCGAGGATGCGCGTCGGGACCCCGGGGAGGGCCGCGAGGATCGGCCAGGTCGCCCCGAGGAGGAAGGCGCAGAGGAGCAATCCCCCAAAGGCTCGTGACCCGATCAGGATGGGATGGCCCCCTTCGTGCGAATGAGGAAGGCCGCGCGCCGGGACGGAACGAGGCCCGCGAGGACCGCGGCGACCCCGGAGATGAGGAACGCAAGGCCCACGGCGACCGTTGGCGGTGAGAGGATCACAAGGTTGGGGAGACCGGCAAGGGGCGCGAGTGAAACGACTGCATGCGCGGCCACAATCCCGAGCGCGGACCCGAGGATCGCTCCCGCGAGGGCGAGGACGACGGCCTGCGCCTCGTAGACCCCGGCCACTGTGGCGGGCGAGGCCCCGAGACTCCGGAGGGTCGCGATCTCCCGCGCACGCGCATGGACCTCAAGGCTCATCGCCGCGTAGACGAGGAGGCCGATCACCACGGCGATGACAAGCGCGAGCAGCGCGAGCGACGATTGGACCTCCGCGACGCTCCCGCGGACGAAGCCGATCGCGCCGAGGGTCTCAAGTCGCGTCAGCCCCAGTGCAGCGATGACCGCAGGGTCCAGCGGTGCGTCTGCCAAAATCGCCTGCACAGGCCCGCCCCGCGTTGCGTTCATGGCGATCAAGAGATCCGGCCGGACGTAGACCCAATCGTCCGGGAAGAGCGTGGAGCGCGTCGGCGGTGGGGCGACGATCGGGAGGTCGGTGAGGTGCAGCCCGAACAGACTCAGGTTCCCCGAACTCGCCACGGGCCTCCCGCTCGCGGATTGGATCTGATCCCGCAATCCAACGTCGACGGAGACATCGCGCGGACCGACCGGGAACCCGATGGTTCCGACCCCCGCGTGATACGATTCGAGGGCGACGGCGAATACGGAGAGCGTGAGACCATTGATCTCGAAGCCCGCGGCATGGGCCCGCATCGCGACGAAGTCGCCGCTCACGTCGGGGAGCGCGGCCGGATCGATCGCACTCGCGAGCAGCTCGTTCCCCTGGATGTATACGGCCGGGCCGGTCCCGATCCGGTTCGCGACGGACCCGACGCCGTTCGCGAGGCCGTCGGCGAGGCTCATCGCGCCGACGAGGACCATGCATGCGAACGCGATCGCCCATGCCGTCGCGCGGGTCCGTCGGGTGAAGCGCGTCGCGAGCCGCAAGATCGGGCGCGGCATTCGTCTCGCGGAAGGAACGGAGCCCGCATAAACGTTCGGCGCGGACCGATCTGGTATTGCTCTGGTATGAGTGCGACGCGCCTTCGGTAACTTTCCCTATGACCCCCCGGTGGATTGCCTCGTCGGGTGCATGTCATGCGGACCGAAATCAATCCGGACACAAGCGAGGGAGCGACCGAGGGCGGCGACCGACGCACGGACCACCTCGAGCTGATCCGAGGCCTCGTCCATCATTTCGGGAGGGTCGCAGAGGGCCTGTTCGAATACCACGACTTCGGATTTCCGCGCGAAGTGATCCGGCGACACATCGATACGATCGAGGCCGACCTCGGACGCCTGCGAGCGTCCGGCGGCCTGGACGACCTCGGACTCCCGGAGGAGATCCTGGCCGGGCAGGTCCGTGGCATCTGGAACTCGAAGAAGAACCTCCGTTATGCCGCCGGCGCGCTGATGATTTCGAATCGATTCCGGCAGGAGACGCGGCCGGAGAACCGGCTGCGCGCGAGCCGCTTGAAAGTCGTGTATGAGGCGTTCCTCGACACGATCGATGATGCCATCGATTCGGGCGACTACAACTTCGGCGACGCGCTGGACCTGATGCGCCACTGTCTGGGATCGCTGACGGCCCCGAGCTTCGACGGGTCACGGTTCCGTGAGGAACTCTACGATCGACTGCTTCCCGAGCAGCGACCCGTGACGGATCTGCTCACGGCCCTCGCGATCGCGTTCCGACGGGGCTTCCAAGATTCGCCGCATGGAGACGTCCTGAGGACCGAGCTCGAACGGTTCCAAACGAATTGGATCCTGGGCGAGGCGTACACGATGTACCAGAAGGACCCGACCCTCGACGTCCACGGCTTCCTCGCCGCGGCCGGCCATCTCCCGGCGCCGGACGACGATCTCGAACCGTGGGAACGGATCGCTGGATGGATCTCTCACACGGCCGCCGACACATTGCTGGATCTCTGCTTCGCGGACACGACCCTGTCGCCCGAGGCCCTCGAAGCCCATCTCAATGCCTGGTTCTACTTCGACGCCGTCGCGACCTTGGCCAACAATGCGATGGATCTCACGAAGGACCTCGAAGAGGGAATCGCGAACATCTTCCTCATCGCCCGGGGAGGCGAGGAAATCAGGGCGCTATCCCGGGTCCGTGGCCTCCGACCGAACCTCTCGATGCGCGACTACGAGGCGTACCTCGCCCGCACGGCGGAAATGGCCCGGCGCAACCTCGAGTACGCGGCCCGGAGCGGCGCAGATCCGGATTCGTTCTACCCGTTCCTCGCAATCATGGCGCCCGTCGTGATGTTCACGGATGAGACGGGCATCCGGGAAGACATCCTTCACGCCTATTTGCGGTCGCTCGCACCAGTCTTGAGGGAGGCCACCGCGACCCGCCCGCCGCCGATCCCTACCATTCCACTCGGTACTCGCAGTGGTCGGAGCCGGTCCGTACGCAGTGCGTCTTCGTGACCTTGCCCTTCACGCCGCGATAGACGAGCCCGCCCTCGTAGATGCCGTGGAACATCGCGCACATCGCCGGGGTGGGCATCCAGTCGTAATGGCGAAACACAATCTTGCGGCGCTCGGTCGACACCTCAAGCCGACCGTAGTTCCACTCTTTCGCGTACACGATCGGCGCGCGCTCGGCGAGGGCGGTCAACGGAATCGCCTTCGAGAGCTGCTCGAGAACGGTCGGAAAGGTGCTCATCGCCCCGGAGAAAAGCCTCCGGATGGATCCGTAACTGCCGTCCCCGAACTTCGCCTCGACGATCTCCAGCAGGGCGGCGCACGCCTCGACCGAGAGCCACGTATCTTCCGTGAGCTCGTCCGCGTCGACCGGCCACGTCGCGATCGCTTCGGCGACGACCTCACGGCCCCGAGTCTTCCGCAAGTACTCGAGGAACCGCAGGACGCTTGAGCCACGGATCTTCGGGACGAATCCCACCGGATGCGCCTCGCGCACCGTCGGGGTGACGTAACGCCGGGAGCCGTTGAGCTCGGCGAGGAGGGCCGCTCCGTCCGGCGTGAGGCCATACAGGCGCCCGCGGGCCTTGACCTCCGGCGTGAGGCATTCGACCAACCCGCGATCCGAGAGCTCGCGCAGCGCGCGGCTCACATGGACGATCCGGAGATCTGTTTCATCCGCGAGCTGACTGGGGACCTTCGGCTTTGGGGCCAGGGACGAGAGGACCCTTTCCCGGTAGCCGCTCGACACCACGAAGCTGAAGTCGGACCAGACGTGGCTTCGCGGCTCCATTTGCGGCTTGCAGGACCCGCGGCGATATGAACGTTCTCCATGAGCCGCGTGCCGAGGCCGGGTCGGCCCCTTGCCAGACGACAACCAAGACAGAGTGACTTGGTAATCCTTAAGTATTACAAGTAATATCAAGAATCATGGAAGTCGTGAGCTTCAAGGTCGACTCCGCGACGAAGCGACGGATGGCCCGGATCCGGGACATCAACTGGTCCGAGGTCCTCCGCGATGCGATCCGGCGGCGGCTCGAACTCGAAGAGCGGCTCCGGACGCCAATCGATCGGCGGCAGGCCCTTGAGGCGGCGCGTCGCATGGACGAATTCCGGAATCAAATCGGCCCGAGCGAGTACAATAGCACGAAGGAGATTCGACGTTGGCGCGACCTGAGACGGCCGTCGTAGACGCATCCGTCGCAACGAAGTGGTATCTCCCGGAACCGGACACCGACGCGGCGCTCGCCCTGCGGGAGAGCCACGTGAACGGAGACATCCGGCTCGTCTCTCCGGACCTGATGGTCTATGAGGTCGCCAATGCGTTGCGCTACCATCCTCGAGCCGGGATCGATCGGCTCGCCGAACACATCGGAGACTTGTTCGCCCTCGACATCGGATTGGATCCGACGTCCGAGACCTCGATGATCGCAGCGATCCACTCGGCCTTCCGTCTGGGCTTGTCCATCTACGATGCGAGCTACATCTCCCTCGCCGAGCGGCTCGACACCGTCCTATACACGGCGGATGAATCGCTTTTGCGAGCTGCCGGTTCCCGAGGCCGGCACATGGGTTCCACACGCACGTCGAGATGAGCCACCATGTTCCTGCTGGGCCACCTCGGGATCGGACTCGGCCTCGCATGGCTGCTCTCCTGGAAATCCCCGACGCGGATCGACTATCGGTTCGTGCTGTTCGGGGCGATCCTGCCCGACCTCATCGACAAGCCCCTGGCGTACATCACCGGGCTCGACTCGCGCCTGTGGGCCCACACGTTCCTCTTCCTCTTCGCGATCCTCGCGCTGAGTTTCGTGCCGGCCTTGCGGAACCTTCGACTCGTAGGCTTCGGCGTCGCGACCCACTTGCTGCTCGACCTGATCTGGTTTCAACCGGCCGTCGTGCTGTATCCGGCCTACGGATGGACGTTCCCGCCCGCCCCATTCAACGTGGATCGATGGTTCGACACCCTGCTCCACGATCCCTACGTCCAAATCGGCGAAATCGTGGGGTTCGTCGCCCTAATCGCGTTTGCGTGGGCCCACGGGATCCGCTCTTGGAAGACGCTGCGGGATTTCATCGCCCACGGGACGCTCCCTCTGTTCGGACTCGTCCAGCTCCAGAAAGATTGAGGCCCATGGGCGCCGGCACCGGCAGAGGTGTCGCTTCGAGTAGAACGGGCACTCCTGAGCAGCGGGCACTTCGACGGTCCTGCAAACGCTTGAGTAGTCTTCCAAAGATGCCCCGCGGGGCCGGGACAGGATGGCCGAGGCATCGTCGGGGGGCTGTCGAGGCGAATCGGGCTCCAGGTTGGCGGGCGTTTCAGGAATCCTCTTTGGGATTCTCCTGATCGCGACGTTTGCCTCATCCTACAATTTCCCTTCGGGGCCCGCCCAGGCCGATGCAACCCTCGCCCAGTTCAGCTCCTTCCGGAGCGCGTTCCTCGCCGGAGACATCTTCATCGGGCTCGCCGCGGTCATCGCGATTCCCTACTTCGTCGGGCTGCGGGCCGCCTTCAACGGAAAGGACCGGTTATTGGTCGGTAGCGCGACCCTCATGGGGGTCGTGGGGATCGTCGTCACGGCGGCGGTGTTCATCGGCGAGGCAATCACCCTCGACGTGCTCTCGGGTCCGTACGCGACGGGAGGTGTTTCGAAGACGGTCGCCGTCATCGTCGCACAGGCCGTGATCGGATTCGGAACCGTCGAGGTATTCGGCTTCCTCACTCTCGCTGCCGGCTTCGCTGTGTACGGGTTCACGACGATCCAAGGAAGGCCGTTTCCCCGCTGGCTCGGATACGTCGGGATCCTCGGGGCCGTCCTGTTCCTCCTTGGGGCGGTGCCCGTGAGCGGAGCATTCACCGCGATCTTCGCCGGAACCGTCCTCATCCTTGTCTGGATCTTCGCCACGTCGGTACTCATGTGGAAGTCAGGTGCCCCGAGAGCGACACCTTAGCGGCCGCTCCGTGGATCCGGAGGTAGGGCACGAGCTCGGTACGGAAACTTTGTTCCGGCGGACGATGGACCCCCGAACCGGGCTTCAGGGGTGTGCGTTGTCCCTCGCCGGGTCAACCTCGAACAAGGTTGCGTTTCGAGGCCTGGCTTCCGCTGACCGCGGCCTTTGATCGCATCGTGACGGTCTCGGGTCAACCCTTCTGCTCGGCCGGGCCTGCCGGGCCAATTCCCAGCTGGGCCATCATTCCCGCCACGTCGAAGTAGAGGTGCGTCTCGGCGAACTTCCCGCCTTCGACTTTGGCGATGAACGCGTACGGTAGCCGGATCGACTTGTTCGTTGCTGGAATTGGTGGCCCCACGGGGGTCTCCAGAGGCCCCCGGTGGGTCCCGAGCGCCTGTCCTTCCTCAACGACCCAGTCTCCTTCCCCGAACGCACGTTCCCGGACGACATGGAAATCCGGGAAGGCTTGGATCATCGGCTCAAGGCCTGCACGGACGGCCTCCCGGCCTTTCGCTGGCTCTACGTTCTGCGGGTCTCGCTGAATGACCGACGGAAGGTGGAGGCTGAGGAAGCGCTCCACGTCGTGATCGTTGAGCGCCTTGTTCCCCGCATCCAGCAAGCGGATGTTATCTGCCACACTCATCTCGATTCACCTCCTCCCTTTACGCGAGGGCCCTGGGTATTCTAAACGCGCCCCTCCTCGGCTCCCATCCCGATTCCGCATCTATCTTCCTCCATATAACCGTTCAATCGATCTCTTGAGAGAACGCACATGTTTGGGCAGCCGGACGTTCGTCGCTCCGCGCCAACGCTGATTGACACGAGCTCCGGCCCGAGGGTCACGGCGCATCCCGCTCGCAAATCTCGGCGGCCGTTCCCCACCCCTTCTCCAGCATGCGCAGCAAGCGTCGCCCCATGAGCCTCCCGACGATTTTTCCCAAAGGCCCGTTCGGATTGACGACGCTTCGAATGTGCAGCCGAGTCCCGTCACCGCTGGGAAATGCCTGGAACTCGTCGTGGACACGGAGTCCCATGGCCCGTGCGTCGAAGGTCCAACTCCCGTCGTCCCGCACATGGAGGGTCTCCCGGAGAAGCGTATCCCTTCCGAGGGGGCCACGCCACGTGCCCTCGAGTTCGATCCGATGGCCGTTCCGCGCAAGGACGCGAATTCGGTGAGGCTGTTCGCGCGGATCTTTCGCAACGTACTCATCGGGCAAATCCGTCCACCACGCCCGGACGGACTGCGGCGGTCGGTGGATGTCCAGCTCCAAGTCGAGGTTGAGCGATCTGCCGACCCGGCCTGCGACCGGCCCGGATGAGATCGTAAATGCCCCTTCGCACCCTCGGTCTGGGCTAAGGGCCCAGCTCGATGATGATCTTCTTTCCCGCCTTCGAGACGAGCACCTGCTCGTCTCCATGGAGATGCAGGCTGCGCTCGATATCTGTCGGAATTCGGAGGACCGTCCCGCGCCCACTCCGCGAGAGCTTGCGCCGCAGTTTGAGTGGCTCGCCCCAAATACCGAGCCGGCGTGCGACCCGAATCATGCGCTGACTCTCCTCCTCGGGGATGAATTCTTCACCGCACGCGGCACATCGGAGCCCCTGTTCCACGAACGTGTAGCCTTCGATTTCGGAGGTGATGTCGTCGACGGGGACCAGCCTCCGTTTCCCGCAGTTGGGACACCGGGCGCTCCGACTACCCCTCGGATCCCGTGATGACAAGGACCTCATCGTACTCACTGTCATAGGCGACCACCAGCTTTTTGTGTCCTTTCTTCCGAACGAAGATCTCCCACTTTCTCGTTCCGACACGAGAGACCTTGTAAGACGTCCGAAAGGCTTCCCTCAAATCGATTTGATCCCAATCCCATTTTCTCATCCAAGTGTTCCGGAAGTGCTTGCTCACGTAGATGTGGACTTTGTCGATGTCGAACGGGAGCAAATTGATTCACTACATTATGTAATGAATATCATCTATATCAACGTTCGGATGGGGTGAGAGAATTCCCGGATTCGTCACCGAGCCTCAACGAAACTCATCCCATCCTTTATCAGGTCGGCTCGTAGATAACGCGCTCATGCCAAACATCGTCGACTTTCGCGATATCTACGAGTACAACTGGCGAGTCCTGAGCGACTATTGCGAGGCCCTCGCGAGGCTACCCGAGGACGAACTCCTCAAGAACCGCGAGGCGACGCACGAATCGTTGAAGAACATCTTCCATCACATCCTCTCCGTCCACGACGGCTGGCTGAACGTCACCGCCCAGGGCGCGTCGGCGGACCCGGCGATGCGCGAGAGAGATTTCGATGAGGTTCGAACGATGGAGCCGCTCCGGGCCTACATGAAGAAAATCATCGCGAAGGAGAAACGGTTCCTCGCGAAGCTCACGGACAAGGATCTTGACCGCGGCGTGCAGCCCGAATGGAAGACCCGCCCCCATCCGCTCCGCGACGCATTTATGCAGGTGACGTTTGAGCAGGCTCACCACACGGGCGAGCTGATCGCGCTCCTCTGGCAGATCGATGTCGAACCGCCCGAGATGACATGGATCGATGTGCGGCTGGCGATGAAAGGCGACCCCGGCCCGTCATGAGGAAGACGCGGTCCGCGTTTCGGCGGCCCTCAACGCGCGTTCCGAAGACGGTCTTCGCCTCCCTTCCGGTGGATTTCCAGAAGCCTATCGCGTCGGCCGCGTGTTCATCACGAGCACCGCGCCGGCGCCCAGCGACATCGAGGGGCGAAGCCGACGGCGCGCACGAACGTTGATTCGGCCGACCGACAGGCGATGGGGGTCCAGGAACCAAATCTCAACGCTCATCCGTCCGACATCGAGAAGGGTCGTGAACATGTCGCCTGGTTCGACGGGCACAAGGGCGAGGAGATCGGAACGTTCATTCCCGGTCGTGATGACGGCCGAATCGGTCCGCACGATCATCTGATCCAAGCGGCTTTCGGCGACCCAGGCCACCACGCCCAAGATTCGGACCGTCTTTCCGGAGAGAGGACCGCCGGCGGAGGCCACCACGGTGACGCGCTTCCTCTTGAGACGGCGCGTTCGCCGTCTCGCCTTGATCACCGGGTATTGAGGCCTTCGACGATAGTGGACGGCGAAACTGACGGTGACGACCACGAGGACCACCCATCCGAAGAACTCCAGGTCGGAGCCGCGGGCGTAAAAGGACAAGAGGACGACAAAGACTCCGGCCACGGCATGGACGACGCGGAACACGACCTCGAATCGGTCCGCGCGCGTGTGCTCAATGCCGCCTCGGAGTTCCTGTCCACAGCGTCGACACGTGGTGTCTTGGATCGCGACGACGCAGCTGCAGCGTGGGCAGAGCCTCCTCTGACTGACAACCACGGGCCCGAATCACGCAGGGTCCGTTAACATTGTTCTCCA
>VBMA01000159.1 GCA_005878985.1 Methanobacteriota archaeon | reverse complement strand
GTTCCTCCGGGTGCCTACCGATGCAAGGGTCGCGGCCGCCCCGCCGCTCAGACCGGGAAGCCACGAGACGCTCGCCCCCGCGATCGTGCCCCGCAGGGCGCTCCGCATATCTTCCCGCGACACGGCTCGGAGCGGTTCCACCCGTTGGTATGGAATCGAACCGGGCCGAGCGCGCAACCCGAGGAGCAGACTCGGGATGCCGAAGAGACCGGAAAACAGCGGGAAGAGGACCGCGTCGGGATCGACGAGGCTCGGCCCGCGGAGGACCGCGATCCCGAGGCCGGCGGCCAGTGCCTGGACCCACACTGCCCGAACCAACCGGCGGACGCGTTTCCTTCCGCGGGATTCGGAGGCGAGGACGGCCGCCAAGACTAACACCAGGAACGCCGGAGTCCACGGCCGGAATTGGTCGGCAAGGCGGACCGGATCGGCGAGGAGGAACCGCAGCGGGACCAGGGCGACGACCGCGAACGCGGTCCCCAGCAACGCGCCGCGGGCCGCGAGCGCGACCGCTTTCGCGCCTTGGCCCACCAGGAGGAGGCGGTGCCCGGGAAGGGTGGCGAGGGCCGTGTCTTCCGTCGGCGCGCCGAGGAACACGGCCGGGATGAAGTCGAAGACCGCGTGGCTCCCGGCGGTCGCGAGGAGGAAACAGGACAGCAGGAGGCCCATCGTCTCCGGCTCGGACGCGAGGTCCGGGACCAGGGCCGCAACGAAGCTCGTCCAGGCGGCCTGCGTTGCCAAGACGAGGGCCGCCACATTGTTGACGTGAAGTCCGGGCGACAATCCCGTCAACGCGCCCGCCAGGAGACCGAGGATCGTCTGGATGAGGAAACCCGACACGAAACCCACCGGAGTCACGGGCGGAAACCTGCCCGCATCCGGGTCAACGTGTCCGGTGCACGTAGGCTACACTCAACGGCGTCGGCGCTTGGGCGGTCCCCATCCTCCGCCTCCGGGGGTCTCGATCACGAGCAGGTCGCCGCGTCGCAGTTCGAGTGTGACCTTGGCGGGCAACCGGCGACGCCGTCCGTTCCGCACGAGGAGGTTCTTCCCGAGACGGCCGTCTTCTCCGCCTTCGAGACCTTTCGGCGGTAGGGCACGACGCTCCGAGAGGATCGAGGCGGTGCCTCTGCGGGCGAGGAATCGAACCGAGCGGCGAATGCCGTCGCCTCCGGAATGCTGGCCTCGGCCGCCGGTCCCAGGGATGAGCCGGTACTCTTCGATGCGGAGCGGATACGCGAACTCGAGGGCTTCGATCGGCGTGTTGCGCGTGTTCGTCATGTGCGTGTGGACCCCTGCCATTCCGGGCCGGTACGGGAGCGCGCCCTCGCCCCCTGCGATCGTCTCATAGTACGAGAACGGCCGAGGATCGGGTCCTCCGATCGTCAGGTTGTTCATCGTGCCTTGGCTTTGGGCAGGGACGATTTCGGCAAGCGGCTCCGAGAGCGCGAGGAACAGGACGTCCACGATCCGCTGCGATGTCTCGACGTTCCCAGCGGCCACGGCGGCGGGAGGGCGGGGCCAGACAAGGCTCCCTTCCCTTGCCAAGACCCGCAACGGACGGAGCGCACCCGCGTTCCGCGGCGCGTCCGGATCCGTCAGGCATCGCATGACGTACGATGCGGCGCTCAACGTCACGGCGAATGGAGCGTTCAGATTCCCCGTGACCTGACGGTCGGTCCCTTCGAAGTCCACCGCGATCCCGGATCCGCCAATCGTGATCTCCGCACGGATTCGGATTCGATCGGGCTCGTCCGGTGAGGCCCCTTCCATGAAGTCCTCGGCGGCCCAGGTCCCGCGAGGCAGCTCGCCAATCGACGCGCGCACCCGTCGCTCCCCGTAGTCGAGGAGCTCCTCGATCGAGGTCTGGAGATTCGTGACGCCGATTCGTTCTGCGAGTTCGACGAGGCGCCGAGCCCCAAGTTCGTTCGCCGCGATCTGGGCCCGGAGGTCGCCCAGTCTCTCCGCGGGATTCAAGGTCTCCCGACGGAATCGCTCGATGACCGCCCGTCGCTCGGTGCCGCGGTCCATGAACTTCTGGGGCTCCAAGACCAGGCCCTCGTCTTCGAGGCGCATCGCGGTCGCCGGCATCGAGCCCGCCACCCTTCCGCCGATGTCCGCGTGATGCGCTCGGTTCACCGCGAATCCGATGATCGCGTGGCGCACGAACACGGGACGGATGAGCGTGACATCCGGGAGGTGCGTGCCGCCGCGGTAAGGATCGTTGAGGATGACCTGATCCCCCTCTCGGAGGGTTCCCGGGAAGTCCCGTATTGCGGCGTCGACCGCAACGGGCATCGAACCGAGGTGGACCGGGATGTGTTCCGCTTGGGCGACGATGCGTCCCTCGGCGTCGAAGAGTGCACAGCTCGCATCCATCCGTTCCTTGATGTTCGGGGAGTACGCGGTCCGCCGAAGCGCGACGCCCATCTCCTCCGGGATGAACGACAATGCGGTCTGCAGGATCTCCAGGTCGGCCGGATTCATGGAGCGACCTCGATCTCAATGAGCCCGCGAGGCCGAATGTGGAACCTCGCGCCCGGCGGCACCACGGTCGTCGCGTGATCCTCCGCCAAGATCGCGGGACCCTCCCGTTCGAACCCGATGGGGATCGATTCGCGGTCGAACACGGGCACCTCCGACCATCCGTCATCGAACAGGACCCGCCGACGGGTGATTCTCGGCGACACCGGGGTGCGCGACGCCGGAAAGATGACGCGGCGAGGGGCCCGAACCATC
>VBMA01000155.1 GCA_005878985.1 Methanobacteriota archaeon | reverse complement strand
TGAGGACCTCCGCCAAGGAGCGCGGAAGGTCGTCGAGACCAATGGCGTGGTCGAGGGCCTCGTGCGAACGACGGTCATCGCGGGAGAGCGCTCCACCACACGGGGCATGGCGACGATCACGACGCGCGCCCTCCCGGAGATTCCACCGCAACCCGCGCTGCATGTCGCCGCCACCGTGCGGCGATTGTCCGGCCCGCTGAGCCAAATCAAGTCAATCTCCCGCGTCGCCGAATCGGTTGCCTTCCGGGAAGCCGAGGCCGAGGGCGCATTCGATGCCGTCCTCCTCAACGAAAAAGGCCGCATCGTCGAGACGACCGCGCGGAACGTGTTCGTCGTCTCGGACGGCGCCCTCCTGACGCCGGCAACATACGAGGGCGCGCTCCCCGGCATCACTCGCGGTGCGATCCTCGAGATTGCGGCGGGGGCCAAG
>VBMA01000158.1 GCA_005878985.1 Methanobacteriota archaeon | reverse complement strand
TCTGAGACTGACCTTTCCATGAAGTACCGTTTCTACTACACGGGCATTCGAGTTCGGAATCTGAGCCGGTCCCTCGCGTTCTACACGAAGGCCATCGGAATGAAGGTCGTGAACCGAGGGACGATGCGCCACGGTGGCAAGTACGTCCAGCTTGTGGGGCCCGGCTCCCGCCAAAGACTCGAGCTGAATTGGTACCCGCCGGGCACCCGGTTCTATGTTCCGTATCGGAAGGGCGAGGAGATGGACCACTTCGCGTTCGTGGTCGCAGACGTTCGGAAAGCCTACCGCGAGTTGATCCGAAAAGGAGCGAAGCCCGCGGTGCCCCCAGAGGACCCCGAAGGAACCGAAGTCTATGTCAAGGACCCCGATGGGATCTGGATCGAGCTACTCCAGTGAGTGGCCCGCAGGACCTTGCGCCGTTTGGGCCCCGGTCGGACCACCCAAAGCCTCAGATGTTCTCGGTCGATGCCCCTCCGATGCCGGAGCGCCTGCGGCTCACCGTTCGTCC
>VBMA01000157.1 GCA_005878985.1 Methanobacteriota archaeon | reverse complement strand
TCGGATGGTTCCGGAGCCGCGGGCCACGAGCGGCGTACGCGACGCCGTGGGGCGAGCGCTCGACCAGTCGAAATCCACTCCAGGCCCTCGGGCAGTTCATCGAGAGCCTACCGAAGGCGACCGCGGGCACGCCTTCGTACCCGTTCCTCGGGGGACCCGTGGGCTATTTCGCATACGATCTCGGTCGATTGTTTGAGCACGTGCCCGATGAGAAGCCCGCGGACCTGCAAATCCCGGACATCCATCTCGCGGTGTATCCTCGCGTCTACATCATTGACCGGATCTGGGGCGAGACGTTCGTGGTCGCTCCGCGGACCCGTATCGAATACGAG
>VBMA01000156.1 GCA_005878985.1 Methanobacteriota archaeon | reverse complement strand
CGGGAAGACGTTACGATCCCGCAGCTCCTGCGGGCCGCGTTTCCCGGTGGCTCGATCACGGGTGCGCCGAAGCCGCGGGCCATGGAAATCATCGAACGACTCGAGCCGCAACGGCGTGGCGTCTACACGGGCGCAATCGGATACATCTCCTGGGATCGCTCAATCGACTGGAACATTGCGATCCGCACCGCGACGGTTATTGGCGAGACGGCCTACTTCGCGGTCGGAGGCGGGATCGTCGCCGACTCGGCCCCGGACGCGGAGTACCGCGAGACGCTCGACAAGCTCCGCGGACACGCGGAGGCCCTCACGGACGACCGCGTGGAGGTGACGCCGGACGGCCTCCGTGTGGC
>VBMA01000154.1 GCA_005878985.1 Methanobacteriota archaeon | reverse complement strand
CGGACTCGACTCGAAGTGGTAAGCGCCGGGGCTCGACCGGATGAAACGCCTCGGATGTGGAGGTCGACTAGTCGGTCGGCTTGACCTGCCCGCGGATCTCGCCGCCGGGGAAGTCGCCCGGTCCCGTGTTCGGAGGAGCGACGCCATCGTCCGTGTGGATGTTGACATAGGCGGTGCCCGCGGTCAGATTCTCCACCAGTGCGCTCATCGGTTTGCCGGCCATGGGGCCGACGAATTTCGTCGCGTCGAAATCGCCCTGGGCCAAGA
>VBMA01000151.1 GCA_005878985.1 Methanobacteriota archaeon | reverse complement strand
ATCAGCGGCCTCGATCGAGACACGGCGATGAGCCGCTCGCACGACGTCCTGCAGTTCGTCGGCGTCGATGAGGAGCGGTACCGCAAGGTCGCGGAGTACTCGACGGGCATGAAGCAGAAGATCAAGCTCGCCCAAGCAATGGTCCACGACCCGCAGCTGTACGTCTTCGACGAGCCGACGACGGGACTGGACCCGCGCGGCCGCGAGGAGATGCTCGACCTCGTGGGGACGATTGCCAAGTCCCCGGGCCGCAACGTGATTCTGTCGAGCCACCTCCTCCCCGACGTCGAGACGATCTGCAAGTACGTCGTCATCCTGGATGGCGGTCACCAGATTGCCGCGGGAGAGCTGAGCCAGCTCTTGACCGGCGCGACGGATCGCCTGCGCATCGATGTGCGCGGCGACCGCGATGCCTTCGTCCGGCTCCTCAAGGACGCGGGCTTCGACGCCGATGCCGGGCCTTCGGGGTTGCACGTGAGCCGCAAGCCCGGACTGGAGGCCGCCGTCTTCGAGACCGCGAAGTCCCTCGGGGCCGAGGTGCGGTACATGGGGAAGGAGATTCGGAGCCTTGAGGAGCTGTTCCTCGAGCTCGTGGCCCGTACGGAGAAGCGAGGTGCGTAGTGTCGATCTCCCTCCCGACGTACTCGCGGCTCGAGATTCCTCTCCTCGGCCGCCGGGAACGGGTCTGGGCCATCATCGCGACCGGGCTCCGCCGCGAGTTCCGGCGTCCCGCGGCGATTGTCGTCATCGCGATCGGGGTGGCCTTCACGACGATTACGTCAATCGTCCTCGTTCTGTTCGCATCGTTCCTGCTCCCAGGCCAGCCGCTCAACCTCAGTTTCTTCGCCCTGCCTGCCTCGAACGGGTTCGTTCTATTCTTCGTGTCCCTGATGGCTGCAATCATAGGCTCCGGCCTCATCGCGGACGATCTCCACTCGATGGCGTTCACGCTCTACCTGAGTCGACCGATTACCCACTTGGACTACCTGTTGGCGAAGGCAGTCATCCTTGCGCCGCTCGTTTCGATGATAACGGTGCTGCCGCTCGTCATCACCGCGCTCGTTGCAGCCTTCCTGTTTCCCCTGGTCTTTTCGTGGGGCGTGGCACTGCAAGCCATCGGGCTCTCGGTCGCGGTGGGCCTCCTCCTCGCCCTCTTCAACACCTCCGTCGCCTTGTTCCTCTCTAGCCTTACCCGTCGCAAGGGCCTCGCCGCGGCGGGCATGTTCGGAGGGAATTTCGGCCTATTCATTCCCGCTTCGATCCTGGCCTCGGCAATCGGGAATCCGAATTTGTTGTACCTCTCGCCCTGGAACGATTACCTGGCAGTTGCGAGCGCCGCGTTCGGTGCGCCCGGCATTGGAATCGACTGGCCGGGAGCTCTCGCGATCTTGCTTGGCGTGACGGTCCTTGCCGCTCTCGTAACATACCTCCGGATGAAATCCGTCGAGGTGATCACCGGATGAACGGCGTCGTCGAGGCTGCCGCGGTCTCGAAATGGTACGGCGAGGTGCTCGGCCTCAATGCCTTTACGGCGTCGTTCGGCAAAGGAATCACGGGCCTCGTCGGGCCGAACGGAGCGGGGAAGAGCACGCTCTTCAAACTCCTGATCGGCCAGCTTCACTCGGATCAGGGCAAGATCACGCTGCTCGGGGAAGACCCGTGGAACAACGTCCCCTTGAAGCGGCGCCTGGGCTACTGTCCGGAGCAGAATCAACTCTACGGATGGCTCACGGGACAGCAATTCGTCGAGACGCTCTTGCGCCTGGATGGAATGCCCGCGGCGAGCGCGCGCACCGAGGCCACCGCGGCTCTAAAGGTCGTCGGCCTGTCCAGCGCGGCCCATCGGCCGACCCGCGGTTACAGCCGAGGGATGCGCCAGCGCGCGAAGCTCGCCCAGGCCCTTGCCCACCACCCGGAGATTCTCATCCTGGATGAGCCGCTGTCCGGGGCGGACCCGGCGGGCCGCGTGCATATCCTGAGGACGATCTCCGACTTCGCCAAGGACGGCGGCCACGTGTTGATGTCGACCCACGTCCTCTACGAGATCGAACGGGTCACGAACAACATTGTCCTCATTCACAACGGCAAGGCGATCGCGGCGGGCAACATTCATGCGATTCGCGCGTTGATCGACACGCATCCGCACGCGGTGCGCATCGAAACATCGAAACCGCGTCAGCTCGCCCAAGCCCTTGCGCGCATGGAGCACGTCGTCTCCTTCGAGTTCCCGGTGGCCGACACGCTGCTGGTCCGCACGCGCAAGCCGGACGCGTTCTACAAGGAGCTCCCGCAGATCGTCTCGGACACGAAGCTCGACGTCCGCGGACTCGAGAGTCCGGACGACAGCCTCGATGCCGTGTTCCGGTATCTCGTCGGGTGATGGAATGGATTGGACGGGATCCTTCCGGAAGGCCTGGGTCGTCACCGCCCTGACCCTGCGCTACCTCCTGACGACGCGCCGCGCGATTGCGACCGTCCTCTTGGCGTTGGTTCCCCTGATCCTCACGCTCTCCCTGGCCGCGGCCCGCGTCGCGACGTTCGACGTGATGCTGTTCCAGCAGCTCATGATCCCGTTGTTCCTGCAGGTCGTCCTGATCTTCGTGACGCTCGTGAACGCGACGGCGTTGATCCGCGAAGAGATCGACGACAACACCTTGCCGTTCCTCCTGACCCGGCCGATCTCGAAACCCGCCCTGGTCGCGTACAAGTACATCGGCTACCTCGTCGCGGTCCTCGTCGTCCTCATTCCCCCGATCGTCGTTGCCTACGGGGTGACGGAGGCGTACGGAGGCCTCGCATTCACCACGGACCTCGATGTCCTTGGGGGGTTCCTCGCCACGACGATCCTGGGAAGTGCCACGTACGGGGCGCTCTTCCTGTTCATCTCCGTCCTCGTCCGGCGACCTCTGGCGGTCGGCTTGCTGATCGGATTCGTCTGGGAATCGGTCGTGGACTCCATCCCCGGAGACGTGCCGAAGGTCAGCGTGATCCATTACCTGAAGACGATTCTGAAAGACGTCATCGCGATCGCGATCAACCCACTCGGCCAATACCGGACTGACGTAAGCGCGGGCGTCGCGGCCGGAGTTCTCGTCACGGTCTCGATTGCCCTGGTCATCCTGGCGGCGTTTGTGTTCCAGCAGATGGAGTTCCGGCAAAAGGCGGGATGAAGGAGGGAGCTCGATGGAGTCGAAGTTCGCGAACACCTCCTTCGATTCGGCCACATTGGCCAGGGGCTCATAGGTGCACGCCGCCTCGAATCGGGCCTACATCGCTTGCACCGCGGCATTTTCGTGGGCTGACCGAATCGCGTCGGCGGACTTCCATTCGAATACTTCGATGGAGGTTCCGTCTGCAGAGTGCATTAGATACGGCGACGGGACGTCACGAGCCGCTCTTT
>VBMA01000029.1 GCA_005878985.1 Methanobacteriota archaeon | reverse complement strand
CGGGGATCCCAGGGTCGGCTCGTCGCGTTCGTTCATCCTCGATCGGTCCACGGCGTCCTCCTCGAGCTCGTCGAGGAACCTCCGAAGCCGACCCGAGGGACTCAGCACGATTAGGCTGACCGCTGCGGAGAAGGTTTATCCGACGCCGTCCGGTGTGCGCGCGCGATGAGCCTCGAGGGCGCGGCGATCTCGCTCGGCGCGACCGTGATCAGCGTCGCCTTTGCGTCCCTCGTATTCGCACAGTGGATGGGCCGCCACAGGCCGTACCAGTTGGCTTGGTCGATCGGCTTGGGACTGTACGCAGTTGCGGCGTTCACACAGTTCTTGGCCGAATCGTACGGATGGTCCGTGCCCGTGTACAAAGTCTACTACCTGGTCGCCGCTCCGCTCGTCGCGGCGCTCGGGATTGGCTCGGTCTTCCTCATCCACCGACGGTCGGGCATCGGGTTCACGCTGTACACCGTCGTCATCTTCGCCGGATTCGCAGCGGCCGTGGCCGGAGCGACGGTCAACACCGATGCGCTCACCACCTCGATCCCGGTCGCCGGGACGGCACTCCCCGACAACGTGCGGATCTTCTCGCCCCTGTTCACCGTCCCCGGGAGCATCGCCTTGATCGGCGTCGCGGCGTACTCGTACTGGCGGTCCCGACTCACCTTCAACCTCTGGATCGGGATCGGAGCGCTCATCGTTGCGGCCGGCGGCTCGTTGGCCCGGTTCAACGTGTCGTGGGCGCTCTATGTGGGCGAACTCGTCGGGATTGCGGTGATGTTCGAGGGCTTCTTGCGAAGTCAAGATCTGGCGAAGGTCACGAGGCCCGCCCCTGCGCAGACGCCGTCCTGACGCGCACGTTGAAATATCTCCGCGCTCGTCCGACCGCCGTTGAAGATTGGCGAGGTCCACGACGCGAACCGCAAGACGGTCGGCCGGACGACCCTCCATTTCGACGCCGTCGAATCGACGAACGAGACTGCGAAGGAGCTCCTTGAGTCGGACGTCGAGGAGGGCCTGGTCGTGTGGGCGGACCGACAGGTGTCAGGTCGGGGCCGCCATGGCCGGGCATGGGCTTCCCCGCTCGGCGGTTTGTACGCATCGTGCATCCTCCGACCCAAGGAGGCCCACGCCTGGCTCCTCGGGCTTCTCGTTGGCATGCCGGTCGTGAAAGCGTTGCGGCACTTCGGCGTGTTCGCCGGATTGAAATACCCGAACGACGCCGTGTACCAGAACCGGAAGATCGCGGGCATCCTCTCCGAGGGCGTCTATCGGCACGATGTGTACCATGTGATCCTCGGCATCGGCGTCAACACGAACGTGGACCTCGAGAAGCTCCCCGCCGACGTGCAGCCGAGGGCCACGACGTTGAAGCGGGAGGTGAACCTCTTCGTCGCGAACGAAGAATTCCTCGACTACCTCCTGAACCAGGTCGACGACCTGTACTCCCGCTACCGCAACACGCGGATCGAATTCCTCCTGAAGGACTACCGGGGGCAGTGTACGACGATCGGGAAGCGGGTCTCGGTGACGATGGGAAAAGAGAAGGTCACCGGCAAGGCATATGACATCGCAACGAACGGGGCGCTCGTGATCGTAGACGACCAAGGGGCAAAGCACGAGTTCTTTGAAGGCGCCCTCGAGATCCTCAAGTAAGTCCGGCGCACAGCCGGGTGGCTCGAGAGGAACGCGATACCTCGTCGGGCCGAGCGCGAAGGATTAATGACGCGCTCCGCGTTCGGCGGCTCCATGGTGGGCGATGAGCGCGTGGACGAGCTGCGCCGACGGAAGGCCCAGGCCCGAGAAGGCGGGGGCAAGGATCGGATTCAAGCGCAGCACAAGAAGGGGAAGCTGACCGCGCGGGAGCGGCTCGATCTCCTCCTCGATCCGGGCAGCTTCGTCGAGACGGACGCCTTCGTCGAGCATCGCACGACCGACTTCGGGATGGACGCGAAGCGAATCCCGGGAGACGGCGTCGTCACGGGCCACGGCACGATCGACGGCCGGACCGTCTTCGTCTTCTCACAGGACTTCACCGTCTTCGGCGGGAGCCTCGGGGAGATGCATGCGAACAAGATCGTCAAGATCATGGACACGGCGATGAAGGTCGGCGCTCCGGTCATCGGCCTGAACGACAGCGGAGGCGCACGGATTCAGGAGGGCGTCATCAGCCTCGGTGGGTACGCGGAGATCTTCTTCCGAAACGTCCTCGCGTCCGGGGTCATCCCGCAGATCAGCGCGATCCTCGGTCCCTGCGCGGGAGGCGCGGTGTACAGCCCCGCGATGACGGACTTCATCATCATGGCGAAAGGGACCTCGAACATGTTCATCACGGGTCCCGAGGTCATCAAGGCCGTGACCGGCGAGGATGTCACGTTCGAGGATCTCGGCGGCGCGACGGCCCATGCCGCGAAGAGCGGCGTCGCGCACTTCGCCGCTCCGGACGAAAAAGCGGCTCTTCGGTTCGTCCGAAAACTCTTGAGCTACCTACCGTCGAACAACGTGGACGATCCGCCGATTGTCGCGACCGACGACGAGGCGTCCCGGTCGGACGCAGAACTCTCTCAAGTGGTCCCGAAGGAATCCGACAAACCCTACGACATGCGGGACGTCATCCGGCATGTCGTCGACCGCGATTCGTGGTTCGAGGTCCATGAAGAGTGGGCCCAGAATATCGTCATAGGTTTTGCTCGCCTCGAGGGGCGACCTGTCGGCGTCGTCGGGAACCAGCCGAAGGTCCAGGCCGGGACGCTCGACATCAACGCGTCGATCAAAGCGGCGCGGTTCGTCCGGTTCTGCGATTGCTTCAACATTCCCCTGCTCACCTTCGTCGACGTTCCCGGATTCCTTCCCGGGAAGGAGCAAGAGTACGACGGCATCATCCGTAACGGCGCGAAGCTCTTGTTCGCCTTCAGCGAGGCGACCGTCCCGAAGGTCACGGTCATCACGCGGAAAGCGTACGGCGGGGCGTACGACGTCATGTGTTCGAAGCACATCCGCGGGGACTTCAACTTCGCTTGGCCGTCGGCGGAGCTCGCGGTCATGGGTCCGGAAGGCGCGGTCCCGATCATCTTCAAGAAGGAGATCGAGGAGGCGAAGGACTCGAGGCGGCGGGAGAAGGAGCTCGTGACCGAATATCGCGATCGCTTTGCGAACCCATACATCGCCGCCCGGATGGGATACCTCGACGACGTGATCGAACCGTCGGAAACGCGGCCCCGCGTGATCGACGCGTTCTCCGTCCTCCGGACGAAACGAGAGAGCCGACCGGCGAAGAAGCACGGCAACATCCCGCTCTGATGAGGAACCAATGTTCCGACGACTGTTGATCGCGAATCGGGGCGAGATCGCGATCCGGGTCGCGCGGACGGCGCGGGAGATGGGGATCCGGACGATCGGCGTCTACTCGGAGGCGGACCGGTCCGCGTTGCATCGAAGGGCGATGGACGAGACGCTGTTGATCGGAAGCGCCCTCCCTGCGGACAGCTATCTCCACATCGAGCACGTCCTCGAAGCGGCCCGAGTCGCACGCGCCGACGCGATTCATCCGGGCTACGGGTTCCTGTCGGAGAATCCGGCCTTCGCAAGACGATGCGCGGAGGCGGGACTGGTCTTCGTCGGCCCGCCCCCCGATGCGATGGCCCTCTCGGGCGACAAGATCGCCGCAAGGAAGACGATGGCCGGGGAAGGGGTTCCGGTCACCCGCGGTGTGGACCGACCGCTCCGGACTGTGAACGACGCGCGCACCATCGCGTCAGAGATCGGGTATCCGGTGCTCTTCAAGGCGACCGCGGGCGGCGGCGGGATCGGGATGTCGCGGGTTGACCGACCGGCTGAACTCGCGGCGGCGTTTGAGTCGGCGCGCGGCGTCGCGCTCGCGAACTTCGGGAATGCAGACCTCTTCCTCGAGAAATACCTTCGACGGGCGAGGCATGTGGAAGTGCAGGTCTTGCTCGATTCGGCCGATGGCGTCGGATTCGTCGAACGGGAATGCAGCGTCCAGCGCCGCCATCAGAAGCTCGTCGAGGAGACCCCTTCGCCCGCGGTCGAACGGAGCCTCCGCTCCCGTCTGATCGAAACCGCAGTCCGCGGACTCAGAGCGATCGGCTACCGCAATGCCGGCACGGTCGAGTTCCTGCTGCACGACGGCCGCTTCACCTTCAACGAGGTCAACGCCCGGCTCCAGGTTGAGCACCCGATCACGGAGATGGTCACCGGGGTCGACCTGGTCCGACAACAAATTCGGATCGCCGCGGGCGATGGCCTCGAGATTTCGCAATCCGAGCTCAGGCGGCATGGGCACGCGATCGAGTGCCGAGTGAACGCGGAAGACCCGATCCGCAACTTCCTGCCGTCCCCCGGTCGCATCGTCGGCTATCGCGAGCCGACCGGACCGGGCGTCCGCGTGGATAGCGGCGTGGCCGCGGGCTCGCTCGTGCCCCCGTACTATGACCCGCTCATGGCCAAACTGGTCGTCCACGCAACGAACCGGAAGAAGGCGATAGAGGTCATGCGGAGGAGTATCGACGCGTTCGAGATCCGCGGGGTGCACACGAACTTGCCGTTCCATCGAGCCCTGCTTGGCAAGTCCGTGTTCGTCCGGGGGAATTTGTGGACCACGATGGTCGCGGACTTGCGCATCGCAGCCCGCCTCCGGAGCCGCGGCCCGTGGGAGGAACGCGTCGCCGCGATCGCCGCGGCTCTCGTTGCGAGCGGCCGGGTGGCCCGCGGGCCGACCTTCCCGCTCGAGAGGCCTTCGGTCGCGAGGTGGTCGCTCGCAGGGCGCCGGGAACGGCTGTCGGGAGGTGGCCATGCGGTTTCGCCTCGACGTCGATGGTGAGCAGCGCGATATCGAGGTCCAGCCGATCGCCGGAGGGTTCGTCATCCGGATTGAAGGTGCAGAGTATCGAGCCCGGACACGGCTCGCGATGGACTCCGTGGACGTCCGAATCGGGGCGAAGACACAGCGTCTCCATCTTCAGGGGAATGAGGCCTTCCTCCACGACGGAATCCACCGTGTACGCCTCGTCGAAGTGTCGGAGGAAGGAGCGGATGTCATCGAAAGCCGCCCCTCCGGCCCAGGCGCAATCGTCGATGTCCGCTCATCGATGCCGGGGCGTGTCGTCCGGGTGGCCATTACTCCGGGGGCTCATGTTCGACGCGGCGAAACGCTCGTGGTCCTGGAGGCGATGAAGATGCAGAACGAGATTCCGGCGCCCGGGGATGGCGTCGTACGCCAGGTCGCAGTCTCGGAGGGAGAGACGGTCACCGCGGACCGGGTCGTCGCGTCGATCGAGCTTCGCGGACCGTCGGCGTCGTGAGGATGTGCCGGAGGCGCTCCTTCTTTGATCGCAGGTACCGAACGTTTGTCGCAGTAGCCGGGACCTGGAGCGGAATGCGTTTCGTCACTTGGACGCCGTACGCCTGGAGCTCTTCGATCTTCGCCGGGTTGTTGGTCATGAGCTGAATCGAACTCACGCCGAGGACCCGTAGCATGCATGCGGCACACTTGTAACTCCGGAGATCCGCCGGGAATCCGAGGACCCGGTTCGCATCGACAGTGTCGAGACCGTGGTCTTGCAGATGGTACGCCGCGACCTTGTTGACGATCCCGATGCCCCGTCCCTCCTGGGCGAGGTACAACAGGACGCCTTCCGAGGCCCGCCCGAGTCGCTTCATCGCGGCGTCGAGCTGTTGACCACAGTCACACCGCTCCGACCCGAAGACGTCACCGGTCACACACTCGGAGTGGAGACGGACGAGGACATCGCGCTTCCCCGCCACCTTACCTTTCACGAGGGCCACGTGCTCTTCGCCCGTGAAGGGGCACACGAATGCGTGGATCCGGAAGTTTCCATAGCGGGTCGGTAGGCGGGCCTGGCTTCCGAGAAGGATGTTGTCGCAGAGTTCGCCTTCGAAGCGCGTCATATCCCGCGGTTCCGACAATTCCGGCGTATATAAGAATGCAGGTAAGGACCAGCAACACGGTACTCCCTGACGAAGCCTTCCCAGGTGTTCACTCCACGAGATGGGCCGCGATTAGCGCTGGCGCCGCTCCGATGGCGGTCGCGGTTTCCAGGGAGAGGCCGCGCCCGGTGAGGTCAAAATGGTAACGGCCAAGCGGATACACATCGCGGTCATCGAGCCCGCGCCTTCCTAGTCCGAAGACGAGCAGGATCGACGTCCCGCGCTGCAGCAGACCGGCCAGGGCCGTCGCGGTCGTCGCCTTCTTCGGGTCGGGTCGGTTCGTAGTGACGATTGGCTCTCCCAGCTGCGGCGGGAAGCCCCGCTTCGGAAACCCAAATGTCTGAAAGCGACCACGCTGCGCCAACTCCCGGAGGTACAGCCCGGCCTCGCCGATACTCGTCGTGCTCGACACCCAGCCGGCGACCTCCTGTGGAGTGATTAGGCCTTCTTCGAATGGGAAGCCGAACGTCGCAAGGTTCCCGTCGAACGCAAGGGCGATCGGTGCCGCTCGGGCGATTGCCCGTCGATGTGCCTCGGCGAATCGGGATCGGTCGTACGAGTTGTACAGGCCGATTGTCATCCGCCCGCGGGCCATCGCGAAGACGATGTCGCGACCCATCTTGAACTCGGCGTTTTGGCCGAGCGGCTCGATCTTGCGAGCCCCGGGACGCGCAAGGTATCCATGGCTCGGATATTCGCCGACGCACGTGGGTCCAAAAAAACCCCTCGACGTGCCTGCGCAGTCGTAGTCCATTGAGGAACTGCAGGAACCGACCGTGGCGGTATTCTCAATGAGAAACCCTTATTGCAACTGGAGTCGTGGCCACTCCTCGTGGGGAGAGAGTGCGCAGGATGCTTCTTGGAGTTTCCTGGCCGACGCTCCTGGCGCATGATTTGGTGTCCCTTCGATCGGTGCTACTATTGTCTCCGATGTTACAACACGATATGCAAGCCCGTCCACGGGACGAAGCCCGCGGTTCGGCATCAGGGCCGGATGATTGGAATCGGCGCGCTCGTTGTGTTCGGCTCCGCCCTGCTCCCGTTCGCCGCTGCGTTGATTCTGACTCCCACGGCATGGCAGGGGCCAACGGATAGCACCACGATCGGAATCGCTCTCATCCTCCCGTTCATCTTCGGCATACTTTGGCTCGCGCTTTCCGCAGGCATTCGCAGGATTCTTAGGGTCCGCACGGTGAGGCAACACCCGCCCGTCAATCCCGAGGGAATGGCTGACACGCCCGATCCGAGCCTTTCGTGGCATCCGAACCGAGCCGCGTTCCCACGTCGAATCGCGACCCTCCTTTCTACCGTTGCCACGGCCGCGGCGATTGATGTGGTCCTAATCCTCGTCGCTCCGTCGACCGGTGCGGCCGCCGCCTTGAGGGTGATCGAGATCTCCATCGTCATCGTCACGATGATCGGGGGCGTCGCCTCGATGCTCGCGGCACTGCCTTTCGCCATCCCTTCCAAAATCGCAGTGGCCGACGATGGAGTGCACTTTTGGTACGAATCCGTGTACGACCGTCGGCTCCTGCGAGAAACGCTGCCGTGGGTCGATCTGAACATCCTCGGGATGAGCAGCGCGCAAGCCATTGATCCCATGAAACGACTCGTGCGCTTCCTTCGGATCGACTCCGAGAACGCGAATCTTCTCGCATCCGAATGGACGAGGCACCGGATTGACCGAAGTCCGTCGCGTCGATTGACCGCCTCCAAGGACCGGCTCGAACCCGCCTCTGCTCTGGAACGTGTTCCCGCGCGGCCGTCTCCCGTGGCGCTCGAGGGAAGTGTGACGGCGTCGCAACGTGGCGCGGTTTGCGCGCGTTGTTACGTGCGTTTTCCAGCGCTCGAGGGCCTGCGACTGCTCTGGTGCAAGGTTGATCGGTTCTACGTTTGCCGGCGTTGTTGGCGGGAGGGATGCCGGGAGGGGCACGGCCGAGGAATGAGGGCCGTCTCCAAGCCGGCGCGGATCGCTACCGGGATCGTGGTTGTCCTGGCATTCTTGGCGGTCTGGTATCCCACCATCTCCTATGATAACGCGTTAACAGGCATGTGGCGCGGCGGACCGGTCGTGCCGCTCAGCGCCCTTCGTTCGGGTGAGCTAGCAAAGGTCGCCGGGACCATCGAATCATCCTCGCTGATCGCGTGGGGTGGGCACGAGCTCTACACGAGCCAAAATGGCTGGTGGTGGACTTGGAACTCGACGGACTCTTTCGACTTGAGCGACGGCACTGCGACGATCCTGGTGACAACACAGGCGTATTACATCGGCTACGAAGGGCCGCATCTCGCTTCGTATGCCACGCACACGGAGATGTGGGTTTACGAGGCCGGAGACGGCGTCCAGATCGTTGGGACCGTCGCGCAACGGGGGACGGGCGCCCTCGTCCTCGAGGCTCAAATCGTGTCTCAATACAGGGCCGTCTCGCTCATTACTCTCTCCCCGTCTCCTCTCGAAACGTCCCTCGCGTTCCTGATTCCCGCTCTCATGGTTGGCCTTGTCGTCGGCGGTGCTGCGGTCTCCATCTCGCGGCGCATGCGGACCCGGGCCGCGATTCAAGGCCATTCTGTCCTCTCTCTGGACACCGTCACGGGGATCCGCGATCCGAATCTGAACTGGCTTCCCAATGGTCGCGGGACTACTCCGAAACGTCGCGCCGCCTGGGCCGGAGGGTCGCTCCTGGCCGGCATCGGGTTCCTGACTATCTTCCCTGGGCTCGGCCCGCGTGCCGAATTCGGTTACACCACGTTGGGATTCGTCGGTACGATCGTCGTCGCCATTGCAGGGGTCGCCGTGTACACATTCTTGTTTGCTGGCTGGGGTCGCCCGGGTTTCGTAGCCGCCGCCGATGACGGCTTTCACCTATGGTTCGATTCGCCGTACGATCAGCACCTCAACGAGACTCTGTTCCCCTGGGACGACATCCGAGACATCCGCATGACGGGAGGCAAGACGCCACACTGGGTCCTCCGGTGGACGTCCGGCGAAGTCACGAACCTCTACATGCTGAAAGGCGCCAACCTAACGCTCCTTCTAACCGAGTGGACGGAGCGGAAGATGGCTCAGGGGACAGGCTCCCCCGTCAATGCCTGAGTGCGTTCTCAGTGCCTTCGAAGACGCATGACGCCGTTTGCCGAAACAGGCCGCACGTCCTGCGCTATTTTGAACCGCTGTGCGGCGATGACTCCGTGCATGGAGATGCTGTACTACACGATTGACGGCGGCCGCCTCGCCGGCCTTCCGGGCCCGGCGTACATGGAGTGGGACTTCGCCCGCTTGCGGAAGATGGGCTACTCGGTCGTCGTGAGCCTCGAATGTGACCGGTTAAACACGTTCGAAATCCAGGACGCAGGCTTCGAGCACAAGAAGATCTGCGTCGAGGATTTCTCCGCGCCGACCCTCGATCAAGTCGACGAGTTCGCGGCTTTTGTCGACTCAAAGATTGCGGAGGGCGAGAAGGTGCTCGTCCACTGCTTTGCCGGTCGCGGCCGGACCGGTACGATGCTCGCCGCGTACCTGATCCACCAGGGCATGTCGTCCGAAGCCGCGGTCCGCGAAATCCGCGCACGCGCGGGCAAGGCATACGGCACGCTTCGCGGGGTCATCGAGCCGGCTCAAGAGGAATTGTTGCGCTGGTACGAACGCCGGCTCAGCGGTCGATGAGCAACCGCTTCACTTGAGTTCCACGAGCTCCTCGCCTTCCCATTTGTATCGCTTTTGTTTCCTCTTCTTCGGGACGCCCTTTTGCAAGAGGTAGCCGATGAGGATCGGCAACCCGATCGTCGCGTCGACGAGGCTCTGGGCCATCTTCGCATCCTTGTGGAACTTGCCCCACGATTGACTCTCCTCGAACGTACACCCGCTGAGGCCGCCCCATTGCGGTACGTCGGTCGTGATCTGCGCGGCGTACATGTGCGGGTTCTCCGGGTATCCCATGACCTCTTGGATGACCTCGACCTGCGAGATGTAGTTCTTCGGCGTGCCCCCGCCGACGTAGAAG
>VBMA01000028.1 GCA_005878985.1 Methanobacteriota archaeon | reverse complement strand
CTCGTCGTCGCACTCGCGGAACAGGGACTCGTCGGCAAGAGTGTCGTACACGCGATCGAGGAAGTGCTCTCGCAGGACGATGTCGTCCGCGTCCGGGGACGACTTGTAGTGCCGGTATCCGTGCGCCTCGTAGAAGTCATGGTAGGCGATCGCGCCCGTCGTCACGACAACGTCTACCAGGCCGAACTCCACCATGTCGCGCATCACTTTCTTCAAGCCCCCCGGCGTCAGGGCGCCCGCGCCTCCGAAGAAGACGGTGCATTTCGGGTCCGTCATCATGTTCTCCAG
>VBMA01000030.1 GCA_005878985.1 Methanobacteriota archaeon | reverse complement strand
CTGGATTCGATCCGGGCGAGGGGGACGCTCGGCGAGATCAGCGACGTCCTCCGAACGGTCTTCGGCACGTACAAGCCGAGGCAAGAGGTATGATCGGACCCGTCCATCATGTAGGCGTCGCGGTGCGAAGCCTGCGCGAGGCGCTCGAAGATTATCGCCGCCTTGGACTCGAGCCGGACCTCAGGGAAGACGTGCCGTCGCAAGGCGTCCGGGTGGCTTTTCTCCGCGCCGGGGCTGTTCGAATCGAACTCCTGGAATCCCTCAAGGCCGACGGCGTGATCGCCCGGTTCATCGAGCGTCGTGGGGAGGGATTTCATCATCTCGCCTTCTCGACGGAGGATATCCGAACCGAGATGACGCGTCTCAAGCA
>VBMA01000027.1 GCA_005878985.1 Methanobacteriota archaeon | reverse complement strand
CGCGTACTCGTCGCCATCGAAGAACACGTCGAGGTCCGGATGCTGCCGCTGGATCTGCTGGATCCGCTGCATGATGTCCTTGAGGGTAATCGACTCGTCGTTCGGGTCGATCCGCATGATGATCCGCTTCTCGCTCTCCGTCCCCAAGGCCCGCCCTTCCTCCGGACTCGTCGAGACCATCAGTTCGTCCGGCCGTATAAATACTATTCCGGGCGGTCAACGGAGCTTATCGCAGAAGGCGGTTCCCGAGGGACGGTCTGCTCGGCGTTCAGGTACGCGAGTGACGAACCGACGATCAAGAAGAGGGACCCGAGGATGCTGATGTACAAACCAAACTCGAAATAGACAGTGCCTACGTTCCGGGCGACCAGGTACTCAAGGCCTTCCATTGCGAGCACCGGTTTTAGGATGGCTAAGATTCCCCACACAAAGCCCCAAACCGCGGCGATCTTCCGTGGAACTGCAAAGAACGTGAACCACAGGAGCCCGAACACCAAGAAGATCCAGT
This sequence comes from Methanobacteriota archaeon, assembly GCA_005878985.1. Classification (GTDB taxonomy): domain Archaea; phylum Thermoplasmatota; class Thermoplasmata; order RBG-16-68-12; family RBG-16-68-12; genus RBG-16-68-12. The sequence goes on along the minus strand of VBMA01000027.1, from coordinate 1,130 downwards.
CGCCGTACCAGGAGAACGTGCTGTAGGAAGCGCCGCTCAATGCAGGGTCGGCAAAATCAACCCTTCCCCACGGAAGGAACAGGCCGATGACTGTGAGGAGTCCGCCCACAACCGCCAGGAATCTTCCAAGTATTCGGCCAGGTGAGTTGGCCGACTCACGTTCCCGAAGACCGCGTGCGTAGGCGATGAGGTTGCCCAGCATCGAGAGGACGAAGACAACCAATACGGAGTAGAACAGCCATCCGTAGAACCGGAGCCAATTCTCAAAATTATCCCAGTCTGAGTAAAAAGGCCCCCCAGCCGTCATTCCCCCCAGACCCGGAGTGGAATGGAAATCTTCGTGCTTAACGCTTTTCAGAGCTCGCTTGTTTCGCAGTCTCCCAGGCGCGTTCTGGTGAGCTGACTCACGATGTGACCAAGCCGGCCCGGGACCACTCGAAGGCCCGTCCCGGCGCCTCCGGAGCGCGGAAAGATTGTTCGATGATATTGAGGTGGCTACGATTAAATACCCTCGCGTCGCGTAGCGAGTCCCAACCGGTTCTTCCGGGTCGGTCGTGCTAGCGATGCTCAGGGAGGCACAGGCCCGATGGCGGTGAACTCGCAGGTCTGCCGCGTGTGCGGAAGTGAAGTCAATCCGCACGGCGAGTGCGTTGTCTGCGGCACGAAGCAGTCGGATCCACCCAAGACGGAGGACCGGGGGACCGCCGCATGGCTCAAGGGTGAGTCGTCGGACGGCGGATTGAATGCGTGGATCGGCGCCTCAGTGGCGGGCGGGGACTCCAAGGACGAGGCCCTCCGTAAGTGGCTCGCGGGTGAGGACACGGCATTCCAGGATTGGATCGGGGTTCCCACGATCACGGGCGGAGCGAAGTCCGCGCGGACTCCGGCCGAGCGCGTGTCCGACGACAAGGTGCGGGAGCTGAGGACGAAGGCGCTCGAGGTGGACGGCCTCCATGCCGAGCTCGAATCGATGCGGGCCACGTTGAACCGCGAACTCGCGAACTTCCGCCAGGGTAAGTTCGATCCGGTGAAGTACATCGAGGAGACGGCGAACCTCTCGAAGCAGCTGCAGACGGAGATCGCGAAGCGACGGGAGCTCGAGCAGGAGATCGAGCACATCAAGAAAGGCT
>VBMA01000026.1 GCA_005878985.1 Methanobacteriota archaeon | reverse complement strand
CCTACCGCTCAACGGTCGTGGGAGAGCCGCTTGACGATCGCCGGCAGCTCGCGGAGGTCGTGCGCTTCGGCGTCCGGCGTGGGATCGGCGGGTCCGCGATGAAGGCCCCCGCGGTTCACCCAGACGGTCCGCATCCCGAGTCGCGATGCGCCCTGCACATCGGCCACGAGGGAGTCCCCGACGTGGATCACGTCCTCCGGTCGGACCCGGAGCGACTCGAGGGCCGCCTCGAAGATCCGGGGACGCGGCTTGTACGTCTGCGCGGATTCCGATGTGATAACGGCATCGAATCGCAGGGCATTTCGCTGGAGGATGTCCAGGAGGAATTCGTGGTCTGCATTGGAGACGACGGCGCGCGGCACGCCATCGAGGGTGTCGAGGACCCGCGGGACTTCGGCGTACGCTTTCGCCTCTCGCCAGAGCGCCACGAGCCGGTCCACGTACGGCGCAGGCGATGCGTCGATGGAATATTCGCGGAACGTCTTCGCGAGGCTGTCTTCCGTAATCTCCGCCAAGGTCAGGAACGGCGCGGTCTCCGCCGCGAAGAAGTGCCGATCCCAGGTCGCGAGGAGCCCTTCCGCGTCGAGGCTCGGTCGCTGATCGTCGCACACGGAGCGGGCGATCCGGATCAGCACGTCGCGTCCGGTGTCGATGAGGGTCCCGAACGCGTCGAACGTGATCGCACGGACCATCGCACGTCCCGAGGACACGGTTGCCCTTATCGCTTTCGTCGACGGCCGAAATCGCAGAGGGATCGGATCGGACATTCTTCACAGACGGGATTCGTGCGACGGCAGAGCGTCTTCGCGTGTCGCACGAGGAGGGCGTGGTACTCCTGATAGGTCGCGAGCTCTCGCGGAACATGCTGCTCGAAGAAATTTTGAATCGCTCGGTACTCGCGAGTCCGAAAGAGGCCGATTCGCGTCCCGATGCGTTCCGTATAGGCATCGACGACGAAGACCGGATGTCCGCCGGCGTAGAGGAGGATCGAGTCCGCGGTCTCCGGCCCGACGCCGTCCTGGGCCAGGAGGTCCGCGCGCACCACGTCCGTAGGACGGCCGAAATAGCGCGCCAGGTCGCCATCGCAGCGGTCGAGGAGATGACGACAGAACGCCCGGACGCGCGCCGGCTTCGTGCGGTAGAGGCCCGCGATCCGCACATGCCTCCGGATGACGGGCACGGGCGCCTCCGCCAGCGCCCGGACATCGAGGAGCCCCGCCCTCCTCAGGTTCCGGATGGCGACCTCGACGTTCCGCCAGGATGTCTGCTGCATAAGCAGCGCTCCCACGATTGCTTCGAAGGCCGTCTCGGCGGGCCACCAGTGCTGCGGTCCGTAGTGCCCGAGCAGACGTTGGTAGACGTGTCGCGCCCGATCCATCTCGCGGCGGCCATCACGATTGACGGTTTGAGGGTTGTCTGTGGTGCTACCGACTTTAAGGGACCCCCGGCCATCCGGGCGCGTGAACCCGGTCCCGATGTTCGCCTCAATCGGGGGCGTCGACGAGTTCCTCTTTAGGGCGCTCAACCTCGCCGGCACGAACGCGACCCTGGACGTCATCATGGTCCTGATCACGACGCTCGGGGGCACGTACATCCTCGCCCTCTTCGCGATTCCTCTCTGGTTGCGCGGCCAGCGGGAGGCGACGTTCGACTTCATCCTCATCCTCGTCATCACGATCTTCCTCACGACCGCGATCAAGTACCTCGTGGACCGGTCGCGGCCCTGCGTCGATCCGACGTTCGGGGCCCGGACCCTCCCCGGATACGGCTGCGCGACGGAGCCCGATCCGTCGCTCCCGAGCGGTCACGCATCTCGCGCGTTCGCGCTCGCCGGCCTCGTCGCCTTGCGATTCCGCTGGCGGGCGGGAGGCGCCGCTATGGCGTTCGCCACGCTCGTCGGAGTGAGCCGCGTCTACATGGGCCTCCACTGGCCTTCCGACATCCTCGGCGGGGCGATCGTCGGGATCGGGATCGCGGTCCTCGTCGAGATTGTGAGCCGACGCGTCGTCGTGTACCAACGGATCCGCAAATGGATCGTCGAACTCATCCCGCACTGGCCTCGGCGGAAGTCCGCCTAGGTCTCGCCGAGCAGGCTTTTCGCCTTCCCGAGGGCTTCCTCGACGGCCTTGCCGAACGCCGCGGTCTGTTTCTCCGCCATCGCGACGAAGAACATCTTCCCCGAGACGCCGTGGACGCTCAGGATGCCGCTGTCCGAGGCGACTGAGATCCGATTCGGGGCGTCCATCTTCATCGCGCCGTACATGACCTCGAGGGCCCCGAGCAGGGTCGCCGCCATCGTCGCGAAGTTGTCGACTTGGGTGTCGTCCGGGAGGACCCAGGCCACCGGCACGCCGGAGCGCGAAACGATCGCGGACATCTTGGCGCCCGTCCGGGAGTTGAAATCGGTGAGCAATTTCCGGAGCGCCTCGACGGCCACAGGCACGGGACTCCCTCCGAATCGCCTCGCGATGCAGCCCTCGTTATTTAGCTCTTGTTCCGAGAAAATCGGGGCGACATGCCCTAGAAGAGGACGCCGCCCGAAGGCAGGTAGGAATCGAGCCGGATGATGTCTCGCGCGGCCATCCACGCGGTGAGGAACTCGATTTTCAACCCCGCCTCGAACGCTGCGGTGAGCGCGCCTTCGTTGAGGCCGGGGACCCAGGCGGAAACCGCCTTCATCCCGATTTCATGCGCCTTCGCGATGGCCGCGGACATCAGAGCCGCGCTGAGCGAGGGGTCAAGAACGCCGCCGGGCCCGATTGCACCGTTTCCTTGGATCACGACATAGCCCACAGTCTTGCGGCCCGCCCGCGCGTCAAAGAACCGCGAGCCTTTGACGGTCGTGAGGAAGTGGCGTTGGTCGACGTCGCGGCGGGCCTCCCGGAGTGGACGATCGAATCGTGCCGCCAGGTCGCGTGCCCGCTTCGTCGAGGTCCCCGTGGGTCCGAGTTGTCGTAGCTCGACACCGTTAGCGGTCGACTTCCTCGGCTTGCCCTCGACGTGGTACAGGATCGTCCGCGGGAGCATCCCGAACTTCGCGTACAGCGCCTGGGCGCGCAGGTCGAGGGAGGCCACGACGCACCGGGCGGTGCCGCGCGGGGGACGGGGCGCGTCGAAGGCGCGCGTGAGCACTTGCCGCCCGACCCCGCGGCTCTGCATCCCGGGAAGCGCGAAGAACTGCGCGAGGAAGTGCGTCTTGCCGCGCAAGATCGTGATCGCGTAGCATACGATCCTCCCTTTGACAACAGCGACGTGGAAGCCATCCGGGTCCGTCGCGAGCGCGTGTCGGAGGAACGGGAGGAGATCGCGGACCGGGAAGTTCGGCGGCCGCTGCCCCTGGCGGCGGATCAGGTCCCGAAGGGAGCCGCTGCACAGGCGGGCACAAACGACGAAATCCCTCGGGCGCGCTGGGCGGATGCGGACGTCGAGGTGCGGCTTGACCACAGAGCCGGATGGTCGACTCCATATTAGCGTGTGGCGCGCGGCCCAGCGGTATCAACGGTGGAATCGAGAAGGGGGTCGGTCGAGCGAGTTCAGCGGTGATATAGGACGCTGTAGTACCGGTTCTCCTTCGCGGTGCGCTCGAGCCGCCCGAAGATCGCGAGCTGGTATCCGCACTTCTTGCACTTGTTGTCCTTGTCGAGGTACCAGCCGGTGATGTCGAATCCGTATCGCTTGATCGCGACGGCGCCGCAGCCCGGGCAGTAGGTGTGCTCGAGCGGATGGCCTGAGACGTTCCCGATGTAGACGTACTTCAGGCCTTCCTCCTTCGCGACCGCGCAGTGCTTCTCGAGCGTCTCGACCGGCGTCCAGGGGAACTCCATCATCTTGTAGTCCGGGTGGAACCGCAAGAAATGGATTGGGGTGTCGGGGCCGAGGTTGTCGTAGACCCACTTCGAGAGCTTCCTCGCGGCGTTGAGGTCATCGCCGACCTGCGGGACGATGAGGTCCGTGATCTCGATGTGGATCTTCTTCGTGTCCCGGGTGTCGAGGAGCGTCTGGAAGATCGGATCCGCATTCGGGATGTTGATGTACTTTCGGACGAAATTCGTCTCGCCGGATCCCTTGAAGTCGACCGTGACGCAGTCGAGGAACTTCGGCATCTCGGCGACGGTCTCTGGTGTGTCGTATCCGTTCGACACGAAGATGTTCAGCAGGCCTGCCCTGCGAGCCATCATGCCGATGTCTCGCGCGAATTCGATGAAGATCGTCGGCTGATTGTAGGTGTAGGCGAGACCCTGGCATCCTTGTTCGAGGGTCATGCGAACGACGTCTTGCGGCTCCACCTCGATGCCCTCAACTTTGCGGCGTTGGGAGATATCGCTGTTCTGGCAGTAGCGGCACAGCCAGTTACATCCGGTCGTCGCAATACTGAAGATCTTCGATCCGGGCCGGTAGTGCGACACCGGTTTCTTTTCGATCGGGTCGACGTGGCCCGTGATGATGCGTCCGTACACGTACAACCAGAGCTTGCCCTGGTGAACCCCGCGAATGCCGCACAGGCCAACCTGGCCCTCGCCGATCTTGCAATAGCGGGCACACGCCGTGCACATGATCTTGTTCGTGCCCTCGACCGGCTTCCAGAGCTCGGCGACCTTCCCCGTCGCCTTGCCCGGCGGCTCCCGGACATCGAGGATTTCCGGTTCCGAGATCATCTCTATCGGTACACGGGCCCTATCGGGTTAAAACACTTTGCGAGCGCGTTACCGAATCCCGGAAGAACGGAAGTGTTCCCACCCCTTTGCCAGGAGCGGCTCCCTCCCGGTTTTCGTCACGAGTACGTTGCCCCCGGAGGCCGCGACCTTGCCGATCACCGTGAGCCGTCTTCGGTCTCGAACGGACGAGTCCGAGTACCTCGCGAGCACCGTCGGGATCGCATCCGGCCGAACCGTCGCGAGGAGTTCGTAGTCACCTCCGTAATACAGGACCAGGTCCTTCGCGACCGCGGGCGGCAGGGACGCGAGGCCTTGGTACCGCGGCAACGCGGCCTCGTCGATCTGGTACGAGAGTTTCGTCATCCCCGCCATCTGCGACAGGCTCACCCCAAGGCCATCCGAGAGGTCCATGCAGCTCGTGACCGCGCCGGACTCGGAGAAGAACATGCCGTCGGCGATCCGTGGATACGGCCGCAGGAGTTGGTTCAGCGCCTCGGTCCGCATGCCGGACGACTGTTCGAGCATCTTCGCGGCATGGCCCGCGCGCCCGAGGTCTCCCGTGACGACGATCGCATCGCCGGGTCGCGCACCCGTCCGGAGCAGGATCCGATCTTTCCGCACGCGTCCGAACGCCGTGCCCGCGATCGAGAGGATGTCCGCCTCCTTCGTGTCGCCGCCGAGCACCGCGATCCCGAACTCGCGGACGCATGCCTCCATCCCGGTCGCGAGGCCGCGGAGGAACTCCACCTCGGTATCTGCTGGCATCGAAAAGGCCGCGACGAAGCCGAGAGGTCTCGCACCCGCCGCCGCGATGTCGCTCAGATTCACGGCGGTCGCATACCAGCCGATCTGCGGGGCCGTCGCCCCGGTCGGGATGTGGGTCTTCCGGTTCACGACGTCCGTCGTCACAACGAGATAGTCGTCCCCCCAGTCGACGACGCCGCAGTCGTGTCCCAGGCCGATCGGCTGCCCCCGGTCATAGATCCGCGCGAGGATGTCGATCGCGCCGCGCTCCCCGATGTCCGAGAGCTTCGTCACGGGAGTGGCATAGGGGCTCGCGATAAGAAGGCTACGCGGCTCCGTCGATTGCGCGGGGCCGATGTCACTGGGCCGGTGGTTCCTGAGGCTGCCGTGGTCGGCGGCGAGCCCAGATCGCGACCGCGACGATCCCGACGATCACGGCGACGATCCCGGCGAGCAGGAGGGGATTCCCCAGGAGACCTCCAAGGAATCCGGCGGGGCGGACCGTGATGTTGCCCCAGAGGTTCCCATCTCCGTTGAACCGAGATCGGTACACGAACGTGCCGGTCTGGTTTCCAACCGTGAAGTTGTATTGGAGGTTGGCCCGGAACGTGCCGGAATCGGTGTAGCTCTCGTTCGCGTCGACGGCCGAGTTGTCGTTGTAGTCGATGAACCAGTTGTGGTTTCGTCCATCCAAGGACGTCAGGTTCAATGTGACTTGTTCTCCGACCGCGACCTCGAGGTTCGGACCCGGGCTCGTCAGAGACGTATTCGTGAAGCCCCAGCCCGTGGTCCGATTCGCGTAGAGGTAAGTCGGACTCGCCGCCGCCGTCGCCGGTGTCGCGAATCCGGCCAGAGCGAGCAGGAGGCCCGCGAGCACGACCGCTGCAAACGTTCGTGGATGAATCGTCGGCACCGCATCCCACCCTGGTGCGCCCCACTGGCCTGTCTTGGTGATAAAGGCATCGGCCTGATTAGCTGCGACCTACAAAAACGATCATTGCGGGGAATACAGAACGCACCCCGTTCCCCGAGATGCGCGCAAAGAAAGAAGGCGATGGGCACGGTCGATTCCGCGCCCGGTTCGTTCACTGCGGCGGAGGCGGTGGCGTCCCTGGCTTGCCCATCCGGCGCCAGAAGAACGCGGCGAAGGCGATGACCGCGACGATGATCACGATCACGCCGGCGACGATCAGGACGGTGTTCTCACCGCCCGGCAGCAAGGGGGGCGGCGTCGTCTGCGCGGCGAGGATCGTGATGTTGCCCCACATCGTCGAGAGGTCGTCGCCGGGGCCTCCCGTGCGATCGCTCCGGTAGCGGAACGTCCCGGTCACATTCGAGACGGTGAAGTTCCACAGCAGCGCGGTCCCGAAGTTCGGCGATGTCGGCTCGGCGCCGTTCGAGACGTTGTTCCCATTGTAGTCGATGAACCACCGGTGAGTAAATGCGTCGAGCGAGGTCAGGTTCAACGTGACGTTGTCGCCGACGTGGACGGTCAACGCCGGACCGGGGCTCGTCACGGTCGTATTCGTCAAGCCCCAGCCTCCGGCGCGGCTGCCGAAGAGCGTGAACGAGACGTTGTTGGCGGCCGCGGCCGGCGTCGAGAACGCCGACACGCCGAGGAGGGCGGCCGCGATGCCCAATGCCACAACGAAAGCCATGCGCGGTTTTGACATCACAAGAACCCCATTCCTTCGGCGGCCGATGGAAAGGCCTCCGATTAAAGCATCGGTTGTTTTTTCATTTCCCGCGTCCAGAAAGCGGCACTGGGCCGCAATTGCGGCTCCTTGTCCGCGCCCCGTGGAGTGCCCCTCAGGCGAGGCCCCGCGGACTTCCCCGCACATCGATAGGAGTGCGGTGCGCGGGATTTGAACCCGCCTTATAGCCTTGGCAAGGCTATGTCCTAACCAGACTAGACTAGCACCGCGCGAAAGGGGACGAATGCGAGAGGGTTTGAAAAGATTGCGGGGCACGGAGGAACGCACGACGTGAGGAAGTCGACCGGACCCCTCGCGTCTACGCGCCCACCCCGCCGCTCACGAGGAACGCGATGCCGAAGCCCGCGATCGCGGACGCGAGACCAATGATGGCCATCTGAACGCCGCTTCGCGTCGGTCGACCGACGGTCGTCCTGGCTTTCCACCAGCCGATGAGGAACAGCGTGATCGCGCTGACGACGAGCGACACGGCGATGCCGAGGAGGATGTCCCGGCCGATGACGATGAACGGGATCAGAGGGACGAGCGATCCGAGAATCGCGGCGAGGCCGACGAGGATCGCGCTCCTCCGGGCCTGAGTCTTCCCGACGGGCGCGAGGTTCAACTCATGGGCCATCATGAGCTCCAGCCACGCCTTCGGCTTCGAAGTGATCTTGCTCACCATGTCCTCGAGCTCTTCTCCTTGGAAGTCCCACCGCTCGAAGATCTCGCGTACCTCGTTCCGTTCGAGGTCGGGCAAGTCTTTCATCTCTTGCCGCTCCCGTTCCACCTCCGCGGCGTAGTGGTCCCGGCGGGCGACCGTCGACGTGTAGGCGACGGCCCCCATCGAGATCGACTCGGCGAACGCGGCCGCGAGGCCGCCCGCGAGGATGATCGCAATCGGGTTCGGGTACCGGTAGGAGGCGATCGCGACCCCGAGGATCACGCCGAGGACGTTGACGAGACCGTCCTGGCTGCCGAGGATGAAGTCGGAGAGGAGGCCGGGCTGCGCGTGCTTCTCCGCGAGGGAGTCCTCCTCGATCTTTCGCCAGAACGCGAAGCGCGTCGCCATGGGCCCGCCACCCTAAGAGCCAGTCGGATTTGACCGTTGCGCCGGGCTCCGAATCATCCGCCAAGTCTCTCTCGCCCCTCGGGGACGAAGGTTTTTCTAAGCACCTCGTGATGGGCGCGCCCGATGGCGGTCGCGGCCCTTCCGTCGCTCCTGACGGAGGTCGAGACCGCGGTTGGCGCCTCCCGGCCCGACGCTGTCGACGCGGCCGTCAAGGCCTTCCGCGCGAAGGCGCCGCCGCTCGAACTCGCCCGCGCCGCGGCCCGCGGCGTCGCCACGCACTATGATCCCGCCTCCGGGGTCGCGCCGCGGAGCCTCGCGATCCTCGGAGCGGCGTCGAATCTCACCTCCGTGATGGAGCCGCGCTTCCAAGTCCTCCCGGTCCTCCAAGCCATCGCGTATGCCGCGTCGGAGAGGAAGCCGGCGGTCCCCGCGAAACCGCCCTTGGTCGTATCGGGCGAGGTCACGCATCTCGGGCGGTCGTTCCTCTTTGCCGTCCGGGCGGGCGACGTCGCCGAGGCAGAGTCGATCTTCCTCGGGATGGTCGACGAGGACTGGGAGCGCAAGATGGCGGGAGACATGCTCTTCCGCGCGGCGCTCGAGGACATGGGCGAGGGCGGTCGCAAGCTGTTCCTCTCGGTCAAGACGTGGCAGCTCGCGCGCTCGCTTGGCTTCAAGGGGGCCCGCACGATTCTACGCCCTGCCGTCGACTATCTCGTGAAAGGCCCACGGGATCGCACCGCATTCGACACGATCCTCGCGGTCCTCGGGAAGGAGTGGGTCGACCTCGAGGCGCTCTCATCCGGTGGGCGGCCATTGGACGAGCCCGGGCGGAAACGAATGCACCTGATTGTGTCGGCCCCGAGCGATGCGGCTTGCATCGATGCGATCCTCGCGTTGCTTCGGGATGGATATGCGGCCTCCGTCCTCGCGGAAGGGCTTGTGGTCGCGGCGGCCCGAAGGCTCCTGACCGCGAAAGGCTACGACACGGAAGCCGCCCGCCGGCTCTTGTTCGCCCACGCGTCGCGGTTCGTCCTGAATTTCAGCCGGACTGGCGAGCGGCTCTACGCCCTCTTCCAGGCGGCCCTCCGCGTTCGCTCCCCCGAACCGGCGCTCAAACCGGACGTCGACCCGCGGACTCCAGTAGCCAAGCTCGATGTCATTGCGAACCTCGCGTGCCGCGACTCCCCAGCGGCCAACGAGGGCTACAATCTGCTCCTTGCGGACGCGTGCATCACCGAGTACGCCGCGACGAAGGCAGCCCCAATTGTCCTCGCGCTCGCCCGGATGAGCGAGGCGTCTCCGAAGGATCAGGCGGCATACCAGTCGTGGGCCTCCCTGTTCGGGCCGTGATCACTTCTTGCTGAGTTCCTGGCCGATCAGCGCGAAATGGGCGAGGAGCGACTCGATCTGGATCCGCTCGCTGCTCCCCTCCGTGAGGCGGAAGTCCGTCTCCCCAATCCGGTCGAGCAGGCGGACCTTCGACTCGTCGGGAATGTTCAGGTCGAACACCGTCCGGTGGAGCTGCCGGACGATGTCCTCGCCGGACAGGCCGTACTCGATCAACAGCTTGTCGAGGACTTCCCGGGCCCGGAGGAACTCCCCCTCGAGCGCCTTCTCGATGAGGCCCTTCACCTCCTCGGGTCGGACCGTGCTCGAGACCTTGTAGAGCACCTCCGCGTCGACCGTCGACCCGAGGGAGGCGGCGACCTGCAACGCGTTCACGGCCCGCCGCATGTCCCCTTCGGCGACGTAGACCAGGGCCTCCATCCCGTCGTCCGTGATCTTGAGTTTCTCCGACTTCGCGATCCGCCCGATGTATTCGGCGATCGCATCGGGCTTGAGCGGGCGGAAGCGGAACACGGCCGTGCGCGATTGGATCGGCTCGATGAGCCGCGACGAATAGTTCGCGGACAGGATGAATCGGGACGTCTTCGAGTACGTCTCCATCGTTCGGCGCAAGGCCGCCTGCGCGTCCGCCGTGAGGTTGTCGGCCTCGTCGAGGAAGATGATCTTGAAGTTCGACCCGCCGAACGGCGCGATGCGGGCGATCTCCTTGACCTTCGTCCGCACGGTCTCGATGCCGCGCTCGTCGCTGCTGTTCAGTTCGTAATAGTTCTGGCGCCAGTTCTCGCCGAACATGTCGCGGGCCAGCGCGATCGCGGACGTCGTCTTGCCGGTCCCCGCCGGCCCCGCGAACAGGAGATGCGGCAGGTTTCCCGTCTTCGCGTAGGCCTTGAGGCGCTCGACGATCTCCTCCTGGCCGACCACCTCGTCCAGGCTCTTCGGTCGATACTTCTCGACCCAGAGTTCCTTCATCGCCGCCCCAACACGCGGCACATCCGGCGGATGTGTAATAAGCCTTTGGCGGGGGGCGAACCGGAGCTACTCGATGACGACGTTCAGGGCGTTCGCGACGGCGGCGATCGGGTTGATCAGCGTCGTCGTCGCGCCCCCCGCGAACAGGAGGCCGATCGCATGCCGGGCGTCGTCGACGACGAGCGATCCGCTGTCGCCACCGTTCGAAAGGAGATCGCTCACGATCTGCTCCCGGAAGATCGCCGTCGGTCCGCCGTAGTCCACCTCGACGACCGCGTCGATCGCCGTGATGCGTCCTTGTGTGACCCCGGTCGTGCGACCGCTCTTTCGGACTGGCATGCCGATCTCCGGTTCCTTCGTCCCGCGGACGCGGCCGATCCCCAGGATCTCGGGCGTGACGAGCCGCGTCTCGATCGGCTCGGCGACCGCGGCGTCGACGAGGTTCGACGCGCCGCTCGGGAGACGTTTCAGGCCCCAGCCCGCGGCGTGGAGGAGGGGCGCGAAGAGCCGAGCCAGGAAGCGCGCGACCGGCCCGGGCTCTTTGTCCTTGAATTGGATCGGCACGAAATCGGCGAGGCGCGCGATCGTGTCCTGCAAGCGCCCGCCGTCGACGGGCCCGGGTTGCAGGATCGGGTCACCGACCCGGCCCGCGTTCTGGTTCGCGAGGACGTGGTTGTTCGAGAGGATCACGGGCCGTCCGTTCCTCCGGGCGAGGACGCCCAGCGTCCCGGCGGTGATCTGCACATGACCGATGCTCACGCCGCCCGGCGCCGGTCGGATCCGCTTCGTCCGGCCCACGTCGACCGCTTGGGCGGTCTCGAGCGCGTGGAAGCGTCCCGTCTCGACGATGTCCGTCCGGACCCCGCCGAACGCCTTCGGTACGACATCCCGCCGCCTGAGCTCGGCTTCGGGGCGCTTCGCCTCGACGAAGACGACGATGCATCGCTCCTCGGTCTCGCGCCCGCGGATCGACTTGTTGCCGATCGCGACCCCGACCACGTTGGCGCGGGCGAAGATCGCCGCCTCGTTCGCGGCCTTCGCGGCGCGGACGTCGTTCGCTGGCATGACTCAGTCCTTCCGCTCGAACGCGCTGATTTCGAGGAGGCCTTCGCCGAACTTGCCCCCCGCGGTCGTGCCGGCCACCCGGACGACCATGTTCGACACGAAGCCGATGAAGATTCCGATCCCGTAGTACGCGAGGAGGTCCCGCGCGTACAGGAAGGACATCATGCTCACCCCGAACACGATCGCCATGAACGCGGCGAAGGCGCCCCATTGGACCTTGTACCGACGCACCGCGAACAGGAGGAACCACCCCAGGACCGTCCCCATGAGGACGAGCCCCAGTTGGTTGATGTCCATAGCGTTCCCTCGGAGAATGGGCGAAATTCCGGCGATTCCGGATAAAGGAACCGGCGCGGTTCTCACTCGAAATAACGTGGCCACCCGTGGGGCCAACCGCCACAAGACTCAACTACTTCCCGGAGAGATGCCCGGCGGGGGTAGCGCTTGTCCGCTTCGATTGCGTGTCCCGCCTGCGGGACCGCGAACGCCGCGACGAACACGTTCTGCGTGAACTGCGGGACCCGTCTCGGCGCCTTCGTCCCCGCGGCTCCCGTCGTCCCTCCGGCCGGCCCTCCAGCCGCCGCGCCGCCTCCGTATGTTCCCTACCCGACCCCGTACCCGTATTATGCGCCCTTCCCACGCCGGGCGAGCTTCGGAGACATGCTCTCCGGCCTCTTCGACGTGTGGACAAAGAACTTCTTGCCGTTCTTCGTCGTCTATCTCGCCCTGGGCGCGGCGACCGGCGCGCTCTTGGCCGTCGTGTCGTACGCCATCTTTGGAACGGTCTCCCTCGGCGGGGGTTTCTTAGGGGTCCCCGCGACGACCCTGCCGACCGTGGGTTTCGGACTCATCCTCCTCTCCCTGGCCGCCACGTTCATCATCTCCGCGATCCTCACGAGCATCGTCACGGGCGCCATGACGGAGTACGCGGTCCGCCGGTACCGCGGTGAGCCGATGACCGTGGAACGGGCCTTCCGACGGGGGTTCGAGCGGTTCCTGAGCATCCTCGGGGCCAACGTGCTGATCGGGCTCCTTGTCTTCGGACTCGTTACCCTTCCCTTCGTCTTGATCTTCGTGGGCCTCGCGGCGGGATTGAGCGGTGCGTCGAGCGCCGTCGCCCTCCTGTGCGGTGGGCTTATTCTCTTCGTCGTGCTCGGCCTCCTGGCGCTCTTCCTCTACATCTCGTTCGCCCTCTACCCTCCCGCGATCATGATGGAGAATGCGAGTGCGGTCGGAGGGCTTTCGCGGAGCTGGCAGATGACCCGCGGCCACCGATGGTCGCTGTTCGCCGCGATCCTGGTCACGGGCATCCTCGTCAGCGTCATCAGCATCGCCATTTCGTTCCCCCTCAGTCTCATCGGGTATGTGGGTGGGCCGATCGTGGCGGGGTTCGTCTCGGTCGTGTCCTCGGCGTTGGTCAGCGCGTTCGTCGGTTCGTGGATCGTCATCCTCGTCGCGGTCGCGTACGACTTGTTGGTCCGTCACCCGACTCCCTACTTCGGCGCCGCGCCACCGTACATGCCCGGCCCTGCGGTCGCTCCTCCGCCTGGGGCGGCGCAGGCCGGTCCGCCGCCTCCATCCGTGTCGCCTCCGTCGGGACCCCCTCCGGGCCCATGAGGTCTTAAGCCCCTGCGCCGATTCGATCGGCCGTGGCGTGCGATCGATGCGGAAAGCCCGCGGTCGAGTGGATCCGCTACAGCGGGGACCACCTGTGCCGCGATCACTTTCTCGAGTTCGTGGAGCGGCGCGTGAAGCGCGAGCTCCGATCCCAGGTCGACCTTCGCGACGGTGAGCGAGTCGCCGTCGGCATGAGCGGCGGGAAGGACTCGAGCACGACCGCGGCACTCCTGGCGAAGTTCCTCGGGGACCGACGCGACATCGAATTGGTCGGGATCACGATCGATGAGGGGATCGCGTCGTACCGTCCTGCAGGGATCGACTCCGCGCGACGGCTTTGCACGCGACTCGGGATCGAGCATCGTGTCCTTGCGCACACCGAAACCGCGGGTCATGCGATGGACGACGTCGTCTTGGCGGATCCGGAAGCAATTCCCTGCAGCTATTGCGGCCCGTTCCGCCGGGAGGCCCTCAACCGCGCGGCCCGCGAGGTCGAGGCCGACTACGTCGCCACGGGCCTGAACCTCGACGACACGGCGCAGTCGATCCTCATGAACGTCGCCCGCGGGGACATCGAGAAGCTCGCCCGGATGGGACCGCACGAGACGCGCCAGCCGGGCCTCGTCCCCCGGATCCAGCCGCTCCGCATGATTCCAGAAAAAGAGGTCTATCTGTACGCACTCCTGAGCGGCGTCGAGTTCCACGATGCGACGTGCCCGTACGCGGAGCGGGCCCAGCGCGGCCGATTCCGGGATATCCTGCATCGCCTCGAGGAGGAAAGCCCCGGCACGCGCCATGCGATCGTGAGCGGGTACGACCAGATGCGTCCGCTGCTCCAGGCGAAGTATCCGCCCGCGACCCTCAATGCGTGCGCCCGATGCGGCGAGCCGACCGTGAACGAGATCTGCAACGCCTGTGGGCTGCGAGAGCGGATCGCCCGGCTAGACACCGCCCAAGCTCTCGAGTCGACGAGTTGAACGCTTCAGTGGCCAATCGTCGCGGCGCGAGGACGTCCTACGGAGATGATCCGGACGGGAACCTTGAGCTGCGCCTCGATGAACCCTAGATACCTCCGCACCGCCTCCGGGAGGGCACGCTTCCCTTTCTTCGCGGTGGCGATCCACTGGGATTCGGTGAGATCCGTCCAGCCCTTGAACTCCCGGTAGACCGGTTCGCACCGCGACAACACGCGCATGCTCGCGGGGAATTCCTTGATCGTCTCTCCATCGGCACGATAGCTCACACACACCGGAATCCGGTCGAGCCCGCCAAGCACATCGAGTTTCGTCACGGCAAGGCTCACGAGACCGTTGACGCGCACGGCCATCCGGAGCATCACGAGATCGAGCCAACCGACGCGCCGCGGCCTCCGGGTCGTCGTGCCGTATTCGCCTCCGCCCCGTTCGCGCAGGTATTCCGCGGTGTCCCCTTCGACTTCCGTGGGAAACGGTCCGGTGCCGACGCGCGAGGTGAAGGCCTTCGCGACGCCGATGATGTCCGTCAAGAACTGCGGTCCGACCCCCGCGCCGACGGAGGCGGCTCCAGCGACGCAATCGCTCGATGTGCCGAACGGATAGATTCCGTGGTCGATGCAGAGGTGTGTGCCTTGGGCGCCCTCGAAGAGGACTCGTTTTCGACGCCGGATCGCCGCGTCGAGCCACGCCGACGTATCCGCGACGAACGGCGCGAGACGCGCTCCGTACTCGACCTGCTCTTTGTAGATTGCTTCCAGATCGAGGCGTTCCGTCCCGCCGTACGCATCGATGAGCCGTTGCTTGATCGGGACGATCGTCTCGACCTTCTCTCGGAGGGCGAGCGGATCAACGAGGTCGCACATGCGGATGCCGAACCGACCCACCTTGTCCTCGAAGGAAGGGCCGATTCCCCGAAGCGTGGTGCCGGCTCCCAAGATGCCTTTCAGTTTCTCCTCGAGCCCGTCGATGATCTTGTGGTACGGCATCACGACGTGCGCGCGGTCGCTGATGCGCAGGTTCTCCACCGAGTGGCCGTGAGCACGCGTCTCCTCGATCTCTTTCAGAAGCTGAGCCGGATCGATCACGACTCCGTTCCCAATCACGTTCATGGAACGCTTTCGGAGGACGCCGGAGGGCAGGAGGTGAAACGCGTACAGCTGGTCCCCCACTTGGACCGTGTGTCCTGCGTTCGCGCCGCCCTGGAACCGCACGACGACGTCCGCGCGGTCGGCAAGGTAGTCGACGATTTTCCCCTTGCCTTCGTCCCCAAACTGGGCACCAACCACAACCGTCGCGGGCATCGAATCGCCGCCTGAACATCGCCTCACGCTTAATGGTTCTGGGGGACCGCGGCACGGCCTCCTCCCGGTGAGGCGTTGCATCCGCGCCGGATTCGAATCCAGTGTGGTGGCCGTAGACCTCGCGCGATAACGTTTTATCGGCTGGGGACCTTTGCCCGGTCCCGCCGGTCGGGTCGGGAGGGGGTTCCATCCTGTCGCAGGCCACAGACAAGATTCCTACGTATGTCGTCGGCCTGGACGATCGTCTGAGCGGCGGCATCCCGCGGGGACACATCGTCCTCGTCGCCGGACCTCCGGGCTCCCTGAAGTCGTCGTTCGTGTACCGCATCCTCTTCCACGAGGCGAAGGAGCACGGTGCCTCCGGGTTGTACCTGTCGATGGAGCAGAGCCGCACCTCGCTCATCTCGCAGATGACGTCGCTCGGCATGGACCCGGGCTATGCGAAAGGCGTCCACATCATCGACGTGCGCGCGCTGCGACGTGAGATCGAGGAGGTCCGCGAGCAGCCCCGCTGGCTCCTGGGCCTGCGCCGCCAGCTCGCGCGATACAAGGAGGAGATGGGCTGCGACCTGATCGCCCTGGACAGCCTCGACGCGCTGTACGCCCTCGCGCCGTTCGAAAGCCCGCGGAACGAGATCTTCCAGTTCTTCGAGGAGCTCCGGGACCTGAATGCGACGACGTTCCTCGTCTCGGAGATGGGGCGGGATGTGACGGCCTTCGCCCACTTCGGCGTCGAGGAGTTCCTCGCCGACACGATCATCCACCTGCGCATGCGCGAAGTCGACGTCGGAATGAGCACGTCCGTGCGCCGGTATCTCGGCGTCGTCAAGATGCGCGGGGTCGAGCATGACCTGGACTACTACCCGCTCCTCGTCGAGCGCGGCGTCTTCGAGATTGTGTCGGAATGACGGACGCGATGCCAGCGGAGTTCGTCCTCGCGCTGGGCGCCCTGCTGCCCCTTGCCGCGTTGATCGTGAGCTCGTTCCTCGGCGCGTACGTCCTCGGCCTGAATCCGCGGCGGTCCGCGAACCAGTCCGCGTTCCTCGTCATGGTCGCCTTCATCATCTGGGACCTCGGCGAGATCGTCCAGCGGTCCTTCGCCCCCGGAACGTCGTCGGATGCGTTGTTCTTCTGGGCGCGCGTCACGTGGATCGGGATCGTCCTCGTGCCGGCGACGCTGTACCACCTCGCCCTCACGTACCCGTCGAGAAGCCCTTGGTTCCGCGGCCCGTGGGCCCTCGCCGCGATCTACGCGCCGTTCGTCTTCTGGGCCTACCTGGTCACCTCGACGAACCTGATCATCTCCGGCATGTCGGCGAACGCGTTCGGGCCGAGCGCCCGCATAGCGTCCACATACGCGTACTTCGCTCCCTTCTTCGGCGTCTGGATGTTCTCCAGCGTGCTGGTCTTCGTTCGTTCCTGGTGGCGCGTCCGGAAGACCCCGGGCCGGACCATGCAAGGCGTGGTCGTGCTGGGCCTCCTCCTGGGGACCGTGCCGGCGGCGATCACGGAGCTCGCCTGGCCCGTGCTGACCGGCACTAACACGCGACTCGGCCTCGGATCCCTGTACACGATGATGTGGTCGATCTTCATCGCGTACGCGGTCGCACGGTACCGGTACCTCCATATCGAGCCGGTCGTCGAGGTCCGGCCGGCGCGGGTTCCTCCTCACCGCCTCGAGCGGGGCCTGAATTACCTCGTCCTCGAAAACGGTCGGAGCGCCGCCATGGGCGCGTTCCGCGACATTGTCTCGGCCACGCCCGGGTTGTGCGTCACGGGTCTCGCGCCCACACACATGGCGGCCCGGTTCGGCCTCGAGCGGACGCCGATCCTGTGGATCACGACCGCGTCCAGCACGGAGCGGACCGTGCGGCCCAACGGACTGGACTTCGAGCTGGTCCACACGGTCGTCAAGTTCCTCCGAGAGAATCCAGGCACCGCGGTCCTGCTCGATGATCTCGACTACTTGGCGGCCGTCGCCGGCTTCGATGCCGTCGGCCGGTTCCTCAAACGCGTCCTGAATCAGGCGAGCGCCTCGAGAGGCACCGTGATCGTCGCGGCGGGTCAGGGGACGTTCACGCCGGACCAGGTCGCGGTCCTGCGCGGATCCGTGGACCGGCTCCTGGACATCCAAGAAGCCCCCAACCCGACGCCGGCGGGGACCGCGGATCACGTCCTCATGACGATCAACGCACAGGATGCGCCGGTGGCCCTCCCCCTCGTCGGCGCGCGGCGAGGCCTCCTCCTGACGACGGAGCATCCGTTCAAGGCGCGCGTCCGATACGGTGAGCGCTTCGACATCGTGTGGGTCACGGACCACCCCGAGCCCGGGATCCCGACGGTTCGACCGAAGGCGCTCGACACGGAGGGCCGACGTGCCATCGCGAACTACGCGACCGCCCACCCCCAGAGCGACATCGTCCTCGTCGGGCTCGATCAGCTCGCGCTGTACGTCGACGTGCGGGCATGGCTCCCGTTCGTCAAGGATGCGTTGGACATCGCGAGCCTCCATGCGTGCCGGCTCTTCCTGACGGTCGCACCGGAGACGATGCGGACGCAGGAACTCGCGATGCTCTCCCGCCGCTTCGACGCGCCCCTCGGGGCGGCGGCCCTCAAGACCGCTCTTCCTTCAGGGCCGACCACAACCGCTCCTGAAAGTCGAATTCCGTATCGAGGACCTTCCGCATGAACAGGACGACCTGGCCCTGCGGATCGAGGCCGTTTCGGCGACAATAGTCTCGAAAGCGCGCGAGGACCTCGCCCTCGACGCGAATGTTGAACTGGATTTTCTCCGGACGCCTCGCCCCCACAGTCCGCGCCATGTCTTCCGCATGGAATGCGGCCTACTTCAGGATTTCTACAAATCTATTCAAATCGTATCATTCGGTAGCATTCGTAGCAACTAAATAGTTGATAATCACTTCTGGGAACGGTGGGAGAGGGGTTGACTTCGTGACCGCGAGCGGTACGTCGAAGGCAAAGCCAGCGCCCTCCGAAGAACCAGGATTGGAACCCCCTGATTCCATCGACGCCGACCCCGTCGGCCACCGCCTCCAGGAGGACCTGTTTCAGAGCCTCGTGGAATCGGCGGACTACACCGACGGACGCACGCCACTCCCGGCCCGGAGTGGAGGGGCGCTCCAACTGGCGACGCCGGAGGCGATCCGCAAAGCGTTCGCGGAACAGTGGAACGTCCTCTCCCATTCTCTTGGGCTGGGCGTCGACTCGGACAAGGCGTTCCAGGGCGTGCGGGACCTCGTCATGTACGACATTCCCGATGGCACGCGGTCGACCCTCTCTGTCCCCGTGACCGGCGACGTCGACGCGGACGCGGGCCTGTACTGCCTCGCCCTCGTCCACACGCTCGCGAGCCTCGGCGCGCGGACGAACGTGATCATGACACACACCGTGTACAACCGCGAGCGCGGACCCGAGGAGACGAAGCGGTTCCTCGAGATCCTCCTGAAGGGCATCGATCCGTTCCGCGAGTATGCGCGCCGCCACGGGCTGGCGATCCATCTGGAGGGAATCCGGGAGGGCTACGAGCTCGAACAGGAATTCAACCGCGCGTTTCCGATGCCCTCGCATCCGAAGTTCGACGCGCATTTCCTGATGGATTACGAGGAGGAGTGGTTCCTGTCTCCGGAAGGCCGCGCCCTGCTCGAGGCGCTGCCGCCGATCGATGTCGTCGTGCGACACACGAAGCTCGGGATCTCCGGCGGGTGGATTCCAACGCGGATGCGCAAGGCCGCGTACGTGTATTCGCAGAACGGCACCGTGCACAGCAATTGGAATTTCAACGAGTACGCCGCGATGGTTGCGGTCACGTATCTCGCGAAGCTCCTCAATGAGGGCGAGGCGCTCTCGAAGACGTACGCGTCGATCGACGAGATCAAGGCCCGGTATCGAGACCGGGAGATCCGGCTTCGCCAAAAGATCGTCCGCCTCTCGCCGAAGCCCCGCAAGCTCTTCGTCGTCGGCTCGCCTGTCGGGCTCATCCAGGTGTACGCCTAGACGAGCGGCGACTCGACGAAAAATCCCGTGAGGAGTTGCTCAGTCCCCGTCGCCTCACTCGGAACGCCTTGCCATTTCTGAAGCACAGGCCGATTTTGCGCCTCGAACGCGAGGAGGACGTCTCGCATCTGGCGGCGGAGCTGATCGGTCTCTTCGCCCTCGAGGACGACAGTCAGATAGGTCATCCGCGCTTTTTCAATGACCAAGGTGTAGCTCCCGTGAACGATCGAACTGAGCGACTTACCCCGAAGGATTGGGAAGGACGTCCGCATGAAATTTTGGATGACATCGAGGGTCGCCCCGAATAGGTCTTGGTCGATTGCCGTCTCGCCCGGCTTCGTCTTCGCGCCAATCAACGTGCCATCGTGGAAGGTCAAGAAGACCGCCTTGATCGAATAGCGGCGGGCCTGAAACATCCGAATCGCTTCCGAGATTCGCTCTCGTCCAATGGGATACAGCGTGTAGTACGCACTCGCCGCGACGAAAATCAGAAGGGTCGAGAGTGGCGGGGGAAAGCTCTGGTTGCCGGTCAGGCCGAGGATCCCGTTCGTCGACAAACCGAGGATGAGGACCAGTGTGAACGTCACCATGAGACCGGCCGCCCGCCGGGCGAGGGTCTCGCTGCTCTTCCGTACAATCTGGTAGAGACGGTACAGGTTCCGAATGCCCACGACCGAGTAGGTGAGGATGTACGCGAGGTAGATTCCCAGAATCCGGAAGTCGAAGACGGGCACGAACAGCGGGGCGTCGCTCGTGGGCGGATTCATCATCGTGATTCCGAATCGGAATACGAGGAGCAGCATCGCGATCGAAACGACCATGAGCGCCCAGTAAGCCCGGCGCATGCGGTCCACGTACACGAGCGTGAAGAGGAGGAAGAAATTCACCGCGAGCGTCAAGCCGGTCAGGCTCACGAGGGCCGAGAGAGTCGCGTAGACCTCCCTTACGGAGTGGAAAAGCAGCCAATCGCCGATTGCGTAGAGGCCCGCGAAAAAGCAGCAGAACAGGAAGAACGCTTCTGTCCAGGTGTGCCACCGGTCTCGGTAGATTTGTAGCGCAGCGAGGACGAACCACGCTGCCGCCGAGACGAGGGGCGCTTCAATGAGGACTTCGAAGAACCAACTGACCATCGGTGTGTCCGGAACCGCGTTCCGTTCCGGCACGTATAAGGGAAGTCAAATAAATACCGCTCTTGATATCTGGTTTTGGTCGGGTGGCGGGAGAGGACGTTGAGGTCGATTCCGTGACGACCCGGCCTTTCGTGTTCTTCGATCTTGGCGGGACCCTGGTCGACCTCCGCGGAATCGTCACTTCGATGGCAAACTCGCTTCAAGCGGTCCACGTGCGCGGCCCCGTCCCCCTCGCGTTGCTCTGGGCCACGAACACCACCGAGCGACTGCCTACGGCAATCGGTCCGAACTTCCGGCCGTTACGGGCGATCGCGGCGGATGTCCTCGCCAAGCTCCTTCGCGAACGCGGCCGCGCAAATGTCCTCGAGGAATCGACCCGCCTCGTCCGAGAGGCCTGGGACGGATACGTCCACCGGAGCGCGCTCCAAAAGGACGTCTCGGTGGCTTGGCTTCGGAGCCTCCGGTCCAACGTCGCAGGTCTCGGGATTATCACGGATGGCGATACCGAGGCGGTCGCCGGAGTCCTCGCGCGCACGAAGCTCCAAGGGTTGTTCGACTCCGTTACGATTTCAGAAGAGGTACGATCGTACAAGCCGGACGCACGGATGTATCGGGCAGCGATGGCCGCGCTCGGCTCGAAACCGGTAGAGAGCTTGTTCGTGTCCGATTCGACGTTGGATCTCCAGGGCGCGATCAAGGTTGGGATGGGCGCGGCATGGATTCCACGGCCCTCGCTAGGGGGGCCGGCGAAACCCCCGACCGGGTCTCTTGTGCTCACCCGCATTGAAGACATCGAGCCGATTGCCAAACGCTACGCAAGGTCGGGACGGTTTTCGCTACGCTAGTGCAGCCGACTCTTTCCTGGTCTGCTTGAGCTGCAGCCGGTAAATCTCGAGCAGCTCCTTCGTCGTCGTCGCATCTTCTGGTCCTTTGTCGTCGCGCCAGCGTCCCGTAAACCGCGGGAACCGAATCGCGAGGCCAGCCCCGGGGCGGACCGTTCCCCAGGCAGCCGTGTGAATCGGGCTCACCGTAAGTTCGGCACCCCGAACCTCGAGGACCGTCGTCGGCTCGAACCAGATGTCAGCTTCGAGCCTGGAGTCGACTCGAGCGGGTTTGCGGTCTCGACGCGCGGCCTTGAGCTTGTCCGGCAACGCGAGCAACGTCTCGTCGTCGAAGCCCGTCCCGAGCTTGCACGTCGTGCGGAACAGATCCTCCTGCTCATCGTATGCGGCCATGAGGAGCGCTCCGTAGGAGCCCGCGCGTTTCCCTCGGCCCGCGAACGCGCCGACGATCAC
>VBMA01000077.1 GCA_005878985.1 Methanobacteriota archaeon | reverse complement strand
ACGGTCGGGTCCTGAAGATGGCGCGCCGGCCTACGTCGGACGAGTACTCCAAGGTCGTGCTGATCACGGGCCTCGGGATCGCCGCGATCGGCGCCCTGGGGTTCGTGATCTACCTGATCATGCGCTACGGACCCGGCGTCTTCCACGGGATCTTCGGTTCCCTGGGGCGGTAATGGAATGGGATTGCTCGACGATCTCTCGAAGCGCGAGGCGAGGCCGGAGTCCAAGCCGGAGCCGCCGGCGGTCGGCCACTACGCGGTAAAACTGGACCTGAAGGAAGAGAAAGTCTCGCTGACCGCCGGGCAGACGAAAGAATACGCCGTCGTCGTCACGAACACCGGGACCGAGGACGATACGATCCGGGTCAAGGTGGACCTCGTCTACAATTCCGAGCTTCCCGATCCCCCGGAGTGGACGGTCAAACTGTACGGCGTCGAGGACAAGGTCTGGGACGTCACCTTCACGAAGGTCACGGAGAAGGAGTTCCGACTAATCTCGGACGGCCAGCGTGAGATTACCTTGACCGTCACGTGTCCGAAGGGCGCGCGGTACGGGGACCGGTTGAACGTCGTGGTGAACGCGATCTCGAAGGGCGACCCGGGCGCCTTCGACGCGAAGACCCTGAGCTTCAGCGCACGACAGGCGGTCCTCGCGGTGAAGTCCTCGATTGGTCATGAGCGCGCCGTGGCGGACGCCATCTACGCCCGGGCCAAGGCAAAGGACGTCGGGGTCTTCTCGGTCCTCGTGCCCGCGAACTTCCGCGGCTACGTCTACGTCGAGAGCATGAACCCGGATCGCCTGGAGGAAGTCGTCCGCGGGCTGCGACGGGCTCGCGGGGTCGTGAAGGGCGAGGGGGAGTCGACGGGAATCGCCTTCTCGGAGATCGAGGCGTACCTTACCCCGAAGCCGATCGTCAGCGGGATCATGGAAGGCGACATCGTCGAACTGGTCGCCGGCCCGTTCAAGGGAGAAAAGGCCCGCGTGATGAAGATCGACGAGACGAAAGAAGAGATCACGGTCGAGCTGTTCGAGGCCATGGTCCGCATCCCGGTGACGGTCCGCGGCGACAGCGTCCGGGTCCTCCAGAAAGAAGAGGAAAAGTGAATCGGCCACCCGAACGAGTTGGCCCGGCACCGCTCCGTTAACCTTGTTTAAGGTTGCATTCATCCTCTCGCGATGATCCTCGCCACCGTGGCGTCAAGTCCCGCTCTGACGATCCGGGATTGCCCGGTCATGGTCGAACGATGATTCGCTTGCTCACGGTCGAAACGTTTATGCCGGCTCGGTCTCTGGGGCCGCCTTACCGAGGTTTCAGACGATGGTGGAGAAGCTGAACGTCCTCGTCGACGGGGGCAAGGCGACCCCCGGACCCCCCTTGGGACCGGCGCTCGGTCCTCTCGGCCTGAACATCGTCGAGATCATCAAGGCGATCAACGAGAAGACGAAGAGTTTCGAAGGGATGAAAGTCCCCGTCACGCTGCTCGTCGATCCGAAGTCGAAGGCCTTCACGATCGAGGTCGGGACCCCCCCGACGTCCGCGCTCATTGCGAAAGAGCTGAAGATCGAGAAAGGGTCCGGCGACCCCGGCAAGACGCGGGTCGGGAACCTGTCGCTCCCGCAGGCGATCAAGATCGCGAACATGAAAGCGGACGCGATGCAAGCGAAATCCCTGAAGGCGCGGGTCCTCGAGGTCGTCGGCACCTGCGTTTCGAATGGCGTGACGGTCGAAGGGAAGCCCGCGAAAGAGTTCTCGACGGAGATCCAGGCGGGCAAGTACGACAAGCAACTCGCCGGCTGAGGTCAGCGAGCTTTCGGGAACGCCTTGCGCTCCCGGGCGGTCGGTTGCGATAGGTCGAGGAGCATCGCCTCGAGCTGGATCCTCACGAAGTCCATGTCACCGACCCAGAGCCCCTGGAGTTTGTCCGCCGCGAGTTCCCCTTCGCGGTAGAAGGAATTCAGGATGAACACCTCCTGGTCGCTCGGGAAGACGTACGTGTGAGCGAGCCGGGTAGTGGACAGCGGCCGAGACGGGAAGTGGAACTGCACGCGCATGTTCCGTCCGAGGAGGCTCCCGAGTTCCGCGAGGTCCGGTCGGTTCGCCTCGTTCAAGACGACCCGCACGAGGCGGCGGGACCGACCGAGGGCGTCGAACAGGAGCCGCAGGATCTCGGGGGCGACAGGGAACGGACTGACGCACAGAATCTGTCCGCTGCTGGAGAGGACCACCTCGCGGAGCTTGCGACCGATTGACTCCGTGCCTTTGTAGATCCAGAGGTCCGTCTCGGTCTCCCGTGCTTTCGGGGGGACGCTCTCCTTCAACCCGCCGACCATTTCGGCCGCGGCGACGAGATCGTCCCCTCTCGATTGACGCGCTTCTTCCGCGACGATTCGAGGCGCGCGGGCCCGATATCGGTTCGGGCGCTCCCGCGACACCTCGATCCAGCCTTTCGTTTGCAGGGACTGCAAGATCCGATAGACCGCCGGATACTGCACGCCGAGGAGTTGGCTGATGTGCTGAGCGCTCGCCACCCCGTTCTCGAGGAGGCTCAGGTACGCGCGCGATTCCTTGCCGGTGAGACCGAGGGTCTCGAGCGCCCGCGCGACGTCCTCCTCCCGCACGCATCGGGCTAGGGACGATGGCTACAAAAGGGTTATGCAGTTATCATCGTCCGACTGATAATTCCTGGGCGACGCCGCTCGGATCGTCGATTCCGCGCGACGGACGATGGAAATACGTCGAGTCCTGTTCGTAATTCGCCGAAGACGGACCCGGCGTCGCGCGTCCGCAAAGCCTTATTAGGGCCACGCTCTTTCGCCGCCTCTCCTCTGCAGGAGGCCATCGAGCTGCACGCACTGCAGGAGGCGATCTCCCTTGGCGGACAAGCATTCGGTCGAGACCATCAAGAAGCTGCTCGAGGCCGCCAAGCCCCGTGCGTTCAAAGAGTCCGTCGAGGTCGCCGTGAACCTTCGCGATGTTGATCTTTCGGTCCCGAAGAATCGCGTCGAAGAGGACGTCGTCCTGCCTAAAGGACGCGGGAAGCCGATCCGCATCTGCGTCTTCGCGTCGGGAGAGCTCGCCTTGAAGGCGCGGAACGCCGCGGACCTCGTGATCCAGCCGCAGGAGATCGAGGAGTACGCGAGCGACAAGCGGAAGGCGAGGACCCTCGCGACATCGTACGACTTCTTCATTGCGGAAGCGCCGCTCATGCCGGTGATCGGCAAGCGACTCGGCGTCGTCCTCGGGCCGCGGGGGAGGATGCCACGTCCCGTGCCGCCCACGGCGGACCCGACGAACCTGATCAACTCCTTGCGGAACACGGTCCGGGTCCGGAGCCGCGACAAGCGGACGTTCCATGCGGCGATCGGGACGAGGGACATGCCCCCGGAGGATCTCGCCGAGAATCTGGACGCATTGATGCGCCGCGTCGTGGGCAAGCTGGAACGCGGACGATTCAACATTCAATCCGCCTACGTGAAGACCACGATGGGGCCCGCGGTGAAGTACCTCTGAGGTGGTTCCTTGGCGCACGTCGCTCCGTACAAGAAGCAACTCGTCGACAACCTCGCGACGCGTTGCGCGCAGGCCCGTGTCGTCGGGATCGCGAACATCCACGGGATCCCTGCGCCGCAGTTCCAGGCGATTCGGAAGAAGCTCTCCGGGCGCGCGACGATCACGGTCGCGAAAAACAACCTGCTGCGTCTCGCGTTGCAGCAGGCGAGCGAGGAGAAGCCGGATCTCGTCAAGCTCAGTGACACGATCGAAGGCCAGACGGCCGTCGTGACGGCGGACATCAATCCGTTCCGACTCTTCAAAGAACTCGAGGCGACGAAGACGCGCGCCCCCGCGCGGGGAGGCGAGCTCGCTCCCGAGGACCTCTGGGTCCGCGCGGGCGAGACGCCGTTCAAACCCGGCCCGGTCGTCGGCGAACTTCAGAAGGCCGGGATCCCGGCAGCGATCGAACGCGGCAAGGTCATGATCCGCCAAGACAAGCTCATGGTGAAGGCGGGTCAGCGCATCCCGAAAGACGTCGCCCAGCAGCTCGCGCGGCTCGAGATCTTCCCGCTCGTCGTTGGACTTGATTTGCGGGGTGCATACGAGGCCGGTACGGTGTTCCGGCGGGACGCGCTGGCGGTCGACGATACGGTCGTCCGCGGACAGATCGCCCAGGCTTGGCAGGAGGCGCTCGCCCTCGCGCTCACGATTGCATACCCGACCAAGGAGACGATCCGCCCGCTCCTCGCGAAGGCCCACGCGCAGGCGCTGGAGCTCGCCGTCGAGTCCGAGTTCCCGACGAAAGAGTCGATCAGGTTTCTCCTCGCGAAAGCCCAAGCTCAGATGCTCGCCCTCGTCGCGCGCGCCCCCGGCGCGGCCGACGAGGCGCTTCGCACGATGACCGGATGATCAAAGAAGAAGGAGGTGACGACGAATGGAATATGTGTATGGGGCGTTGGTCTTGCACGCGGCCGGCAAGCCGGTCAACGAGGAGAACCTGAAGAAGGTCCTCACGGCGGCTGGGGTGAAGGTCGACGAGACCCGCGTGAAGGCCCTGACCGCCGCGCTGGAAGGCGTGAACATCGACGAGGCCCTGAAGGCCGCCGTGGCGATGCCGACCGCCGCTCCTGCGGCAGCGCCGCCCGCCGAGAAGAAGGAAGAGAAGAAGAAAGAGGAGAAGAAGGAAGAAGAGAAGGTCTCCGAGGAAGAGGCGGCTGCGGGCCTGGGTGCGCTCTTCGGCTAGGCCGAGGACCGCCCGCACCCTTTTCCATTTCTTGGAGGGCGAGCGGGAGCGATCCTCAGGCGGCGCCTTTCTGCGCGGCTTCCTTCGCTCGCTTGCCCCGCTCCTTCGCCGTCAGCCCGGTCGCCCGCTCGAGAAATGCGTTGTACGCCTTGATCGTGTCCGTCGCAACATGATCCGGAACGCCAGACTTCATTGTCGTGTCGACGAAGAGCTTCTTGCCGTCGGTCCACACGACCATCTTCTCGAGGGCCCCGTAGGAGACGATGACCTTCGCGCCGTCCGTTCCGACGTCGCCGAACACGTCCGCGGCGATCTTCCGCAGGCCATCGCCCTCGAGGGTCTTGCCCGTACCACGTTTCAGCTCGTATTCGCGCATCGGATTGCAATTCCCGATTCTCGGACCGCGTATGAACGTTACGCTTCGAGGACCGCCAGCGGGTCCGCCGACGTCATCATGAACGGCTGCGTCTCACTGTAGGCGCGCCACACGTCCTGGCAGGCGCACGATAGGTCCGCGAAGTCCGCGCGGAGGCCGAGTGAGAATTCTTCGATCGCGTTCACGACGCGTCGATCACAGGTTCCGCAGTTGTGTGCTCCGCGGACCATGCCGCCCGCGGTCGGGTGGCTCTTCACGTGGGCTTTCAGGTCGTGAGTGCGTTCCAGAACCTCGACGACGGACCAGAGCCACGGCGGGCGGTACTCGCCCCGGCGGAAGAGCCGGTCGACAATCGTGCGGCCCTGGACGTTCACCGGGTTGAAGGAGACCGTGTCGCTGTACGGATCCGCTTCGTGTCCCGATCGGACCGCGTCTTCGATTGCCTCCCGTTCCGTCAGGAAGGGCGGCTTGACCAGGAGATACGTCTTCACGGTCGCGCCGGCCTCGCGCGCCAAGGTCGCGGCTCGCGCGTGTTCTTTCAGGCCCCACACCTTGTTGACGGCGTATCGCAGGACTTTCTCGTTCGTCGACTCGAGTCCCAAGGCGATCTCGAGTTCGTCGACGAAGCGCAGGGCGTGGTCGAGCTGGTCCCGGCGCAAGAGGTGGGCGAGCGTCTCGACGATGACCTTGTCGCAGCGGTCTCCGAGTTCCGTGAGGATTCGCTCGCGGACATCGGGAGACACCTCGTGGTCGTCGAAGAAGTTCCCGGAGGTGTAGACCTTCACGAGCGGCTGTCCCTGATGTTTCTTCAGGACCACGTCGAGCTGGTGGCCGATGTCCGCGGGGCTCACTTCCTGCGCCACGTCGTTCACGTATCCGCACATCGAGCAACCGCTCGAGCGCGCCCAGTAGCAGCCGCGGGTCCGGAAAATGATGACCCAGGCGTCGACGATCTTCCCGTGGAGGAGGTCCTTCTCCGTCCACGTGGAGATGTATTCCCGCGGGTCGAACTCGCGCGGACGTCGTTCGTCCTTCACGACTTGCTGGAGCCGCATGGCCCGGCGTCGAACGGCGCGGCCGGGGAAAACCTTTGCCGTCTCAGCGTCGATCGCGCACGGCCGACAGGCCCAGGATGGCGCCGAGCGCGACGAACACGAAGGCGAAGAACCGGAGACCGAACGCGAGGTCTGGAGTGACGGCGATTCCTGTGCTATAGGAGAGGGCAGACGGTAGGTCGACGAGCATCTCGTACAAGACGAACAGGATCACTCCGAATCCGACGAAGCTGATTCCGCTACCGGGGCTTCGATGTCGATGCGTGACCGGGGTCGCCGGGCGTGCGGTCGCGTAGGAGAGCAATTTCGCGGCTTCCGCGGGCGTCGAGGCGACTCCTCCGGTGAGGACCGGCGCAGACTCCGGTCTCGGGAGGTCCGCGGGCGCATACCGGCGGCAGGAATCGCACCACCACCGTTCGTATTGAGGGATCCAGCGCAGTGCCGCCCCGCAGGTCGGACAGGCGAACCTCGACTCGCTCGCGGGCGCATACGCCCGGCAATGGTAACAGTACCATCGTCGGTATCGGGCGATGTACGTGAGCTCGCGGCCGCAGGTCGGACACGGATGGAGCGCGTGCATCGGTTCGACGGCGGGAGCGACCGAAACCAAGGGCTGGGATTGGGGGATTGAGACGGACGAGGGCGTTCTAATTCGTTCCGCGACGGGTTCCTGGGTGGCCTGCGTTTCGACGACCGGTGTCTCCGCAACGGGAGTTCGGCTGGCCGGCTGTTCGCTTTCCGGTTCCGCCTCGACGGCCGGGGTTTCCGCGATCTCCTCAGAGGTGTGGAAGGACTCACCCTCGATTTCGGCTCGTTCGATCAGAACCGGACCGGCGGGCGCCTCACTCTCTACTTCCGGCTCCGGTTCGGCCTCCGCCTCCAAGGTGTCGAGATAGCTCAGCAGTCGTTCGCGGAGCTGTTCTTTCGTCCCGGTCGGATCGAGGTCGTAGGCCTTGCACAGATCCATGAGCGCCGGCTTCTTTGCCTGGAATACTTTGAGGCGAACGATCGGGGGTCTCGGTCCGGGCTCCTTCGGTTCTTCGCGGGGAAGTTCTTCGACTACGATTTCCTCCGGTTGGGGCGACGCTTCGGCGGGCGTGGGGGTGGTCGGGATCGTGGGCGCTTCGGTCTTCTCGGGCTCTGCGGTCGGTTCGACGTCCGTCGGCTTCGCCGCCTCCACTTCCTCCATCGTGGTCTCGGGTTCTGTCACGACCGAGGTGGCCTCAGTCGCTTCGGCCACGGGCCGAACATCGACCGGCCGCACATCGACGGGCATCGTATCCTCGAGCGATCGCAAGGCCACGCCGTCGGCGGGGTACGCGTTACACCGGTAGCAGTATTGGCGGTCGTATTGGGCCACGTACGACAAGATCCCCCGGCAGGTCGGACAGATTTTCGCGCCCCGGTCGCCGTAGCCTTCGGGCGCGTAGTTTCCGCACGCGTAGCAGTAGTGCCGCTGATACTGGTCGAGGAAAGCGAGTTCGCTACCGCAGGTTGGACAAGGAAGACTGATCACGCAACGCATCGGAGGCCGGGTACGGCGAATAAATGCTTTTCCATGATTTCCAAAAATGAGACTCTCTCGCGTCGATGCGCGCTCGGCGACGCGGAAACCTTTTACCGAAAGGGACGATGGACTCGATGCGCCACCATAGCTCAGTCGGTAGAGCAGCCGCCTTGTAAGCGGCAGGTCGGGAGTTCAATTCTCCCTGGTGGCTCTGTCACGAACTTGAGATCAAGGCAAGTGTCGCCGATGTTGGTTGATTCGATCGCGGCGGCCACGTGTGCGTCGCAGGCGACGCACCGCGTACACGATTACGCCAATGGCAGTCACGATCATGATGGGAGTCGAAACGCTCGCGAGGAGAAGGAGTATCTGCGTCTGCGTGGAGAGCGGGTTGGTCCCGTTCGGCGGCGGTGGGAGGGCGGTGACGGAAACCACGTTGGACTTGCTTGTGGTGAGGCCGCCCGAGTCGATTGCTCGCACGACGATCGTGTAATCGCCCACAGCGCCGAACGTGTGCGTGGCGGTCTTCGTGGTCGACCAAGGGGTGTCCCACGTCCCGTCGCCGTTCCAGTCCCACCGGACCTGGATGGCGCTGGGGGGATCGTGATCGTCGCTCGCCTGCGCCGCGAAGGTGAAGACGGTCGACGTATTGCCGGAGGTCGGCGTCCACGTGAAGTCCACGGTGGGCGGCGCATTCGGCGGGGGAGGAGGCGGCGGCGGTGGCGGGGGCGGTGCCGTCACCTGGACCACGTGGGACTGCGTCGCGGTCAGACCTCCGGAATCGATCGCCTGCACGACGACCGTTTGGTTTCCGGTCGAGGAATAGGAATGCGTCGCCGTCTTCGTCGTGGACCACGCCGTATCCCACGTCCCGTCTCCCGTCCAGTCCCAGTGAACTTGAATCGAGCCGGGCGGATCGTGATCGTCGGCGGCCGTCGCGGTGAAGCCGAACACGGTCGACGTATTGCCCGAGGTCGGCGTCCACGTGAAGTCCACGGCGGGGGGTGCATTCGGGGGAGGCAGCGGCCCCGCGAGACGGTACACAGTGACGTTGGTGGCATTGGTACGCGGCTGCTCGAAGTCGACGAAACCGACCCCGGCAGCCGTCGTCGCGAAAGACGCATTCACGGTGATCATACCGTTCGTCGCACTAAGGTTGTATTCCGCCGATGGGGCCAGATGTATCCAAGACCAATGGATCGGTATCGACTCGGTTGGCGCTCGAATGCGGACCGGAGGGGCCAAGTCCGTCAGGGTCAGGTTCCGGGGGGCACCTCCCTCTCCATTTAGGTTCAACTCCTGAAGTCCAACATTCGCAAAGGTCGTGTTGATAACTTGAGTGCCGCTCACGTTCCCGATCTGGATGCCACTGGTCACGTTCGAGATGATGTTGTCACGAATCGTCGTATTGTTTGCGCTAGTCACCGATCCAAACGTGTCCCAGCGACCCGTCGCCGCCCCGATGATGATCCCGGTAAGTTCGACTCGAATCGTGTTGTGCACCAGGCTCGCGTTCAGCGCGCTCTCGCGGACTGTGATGGCGCGTGGCCAGCCGTAGGCCAGGCTGTTGAGGTTGGTCCGATAGATGGTATTGTCCTCGACCAACGTGAACCGGGAAGACTCGACGTGGATCCCACCGGCGGCATCGACCACGGTGTTGTTCCGGGCGACGAGCCGGGACGCCCGGCGCTGCTCGCTCACGTAATAGTCGCTCAGGTGGATGCCGATCGTGATGTACAGGCTGCTCGCGGCATTGACCACATTGTCCTCGATCGTGACGTTGTGGGTACCCCGGGCTACGTTGATCCCGTAGATCCAGTCGCGGCCGCTGACGTTGTCCGGATGCACGGTGATCCGATTCCCGCTCACGAGGATGTTCGATGACCCTTCCGAGACTTGAATGCCGTACCCATAACGACTGTCAATGTCGTTGTTCAGGAAGGTCGCATTGCTCGTCAGGTCAATCATGGGAGGCGCGATTGTCGGAGTCGTGATTTCGCCCGGATACTTGCCCACATAAAATGCATCGAATTGCTCCCCGACGGTGTCGAGGTGGATGACCTGGCAGTCCTGGACGATCACATGTTTGTCGGTGTTTTCGAGCCAAATCATCGCGGTGGAATTCGGGTAAAGGGCAGCATCGAAGAGCCAATCGGAGATGATGTACGGATCCTCGGCGGTCCCGGTTCCGCTCCGCGTGCCGTTTGAGGCATTGAACCCTTCGTCCGCCGTGATGTGAATGGGCGCGTGAGGCTGAAGCGTGTGGGAATTCGCGAGGCCCGTCGTTCGGGTTTCGATCGCCGGGCTCGCCTTCGAAGTCCCCGGGCCCGGCGTTATCAATGACGACGCAATGAGGAGCAAGGCGAAGAATAGCACGATGTGCTGGCCCCGGTTCCGCGGGCGATTGTCACGACTCATCGGCCGTGATGATTTCGTTCTCAAGGTCAAGAATTTGCCGCAAGGGACGTGCTCGTTTGTGCACCAGTGTAACCGGACGGTTAACGTCGAGTACTCCTTGCACCATGCCCTATTCGAGGAGGAGTCCCGCGCGGTTCTGCTTGCGCGGCACCGCGCGGAATTCGACATCCAAGCCCGAGGAAAGGCGCGATGCCTCCTCATGGAGGGGAACCAGATGGGGCGTGCGCACCCGGTACTCCCCGCGCATCTGGCGGATGACGAGTTGAGAATCGCCGCAGATGAGATAGGCCCCTTTGGAACCTCGGTCGCGATCTAGGTCTCGCAAGTGCCGCAGAAGGAAGATGAGACCGTGATATTCCGCAATGTTGTTGCTCCGCATCGGGCCGTCGGGCGTCCGCAGGTCCGGTACATTGCGAACCGATTCCTTCTCCCCGATCACGAAAGCCGCTTTCATGGGCCCCTTCTGCGCGAACTGATTGCCGGGACATGCGCCATCGAAGAAGCACACGGTGCGCGACGCGTCGCGAGATGCGGCCGTGCCGCCCGGGAATGCGGGCGGGCTCTTGAGGATTGGCGGGACGACCCAAGCGAAGGACACCTTGCCCCTTGTTGCCGTGACAGTTCGCGCCGCGATAACCGGCCGAAAAGGGTTACGTACCAGCCGCGGCGGTACGCACCCTTCGGCAGGCCCACCCATGCGATTCCAGTGGAGGAAAGTGAAAGACGACGCGTCCACTCGAGCCCCCACCTCCGGTTCGCTTCATATTCTAACGGAATACATCCTCCACATGTCCGTCACCTGTCTTGGGGACGAGGATGTCACCCCTCTCTACGAGGAGTACATCCAGGATTCTCGGCTGGGGGACGCGGAGAAGGCAGAACTCACCGCGATCTACCGGAGTCTGCACTCGGTCCCTTCGGTTGTCGCTCACGGCTGAGATCGGGCGTCCGGAGTGCGTGAACCGGGACGGCGCAGCGAGGTCTGCCGCTCATCGCCCTCGAGAGTAGGTGCCGCCTCAGGCGCAGCAGCCACAACGAGAGTCCGCGCAACACGGGCAGCTCCCGCAGCAGCCTTCCGCGCGCAGTTCCTCCGCGAGCGCCTTCGCCAGCATTGTCTCGACAGGTATCACATCTTCACCTCCGTTCCCGGTTTTCTCGCGATGAGGGTGACGGCGGACGCCTCGATCCCGCCCGACCCCGTCCGCCATGGCCGGTCTTCAACAATCCGGAGCTCCGAAAATCCCGCATGCCCGATCGTCTCCAGATACTCGCCGCGGACCATCGCATTTCCGACACAGCCGCAGTCATCCTCGATCGGGCCCAGGTCCCGTTCTTGAACCACGTCCGAGATCACGAGTCGGCCTCCCGGCTTCAGGATCCGGAGAGCCTCGGCGAAAACGGCTCGCTTGTCGGGGCTCAGGTTGATGACGCAGTTGCTCAGGACCACGTCCGCATGTCCATCCGGAAGCGGGAGTTTCTCGATCGGCGCGAGGACAAACGACGTATTCCGGATGCCGTGAGACACCGAAGCGGTGGTGGCGCGTGCGACCATCGTTGGCGTCATGTCGATCCCGGTCGCGTGTCCCGCCGGGCCGACGAGGCGACTCGCGAGGAACACGTCGATTCCGGCGCCGCTCCCGAGGTCGACGACGGTCTCGCCGGGGCGCAGCTCCGCATACCGGACCGGATTTCCACTGCCCAACCCGAGGACGGACTCGACAGGAATGCCTTCGAGCTCCGCCGGCGAATAGCCGATCGCGCAACAGCCGTCGTCCTGGCAACCACCGCGGCCGCTCGCTGCGATCGAATACCGTTCCCGCACTTTCGCGCGGACTTCCTCCGCGGTTGCATCCATGGTATCTACTACCTCTCAGTAGTAGCTAACATTATATACTCTTCCTCCCTTGGTCTACCGGATGTCGGAAGTCAAGGCGCGGGCGAGCGCGCTCCTCCAAGAATCGTTCGGACCTTCCGCGGAACGGATCCGCGGCACCTTGCGGGACCTCGGATTCAGCGGATACGCGGCCGAGACGTTCTGTGCTCTGGTTCGGGTGAGCCACGCGACGGCGGGCGACCTGGTCCTGAAGACCGGGATCCCGGATTCGAAGATCTACTACGCCCTCGACGAACTGGCGGAGAAGGGACTCATCGAGGTTCAGGACGGCAAGCCAAAGACGTATCGGGTCGTGCCGTCGAAGGAGGTGGAGATTCGATTGAGTCGTCTTGTTGAGGCCGAGTACGAGAAGCAACGGGCCGCGACGACGCGCCTCGGCTCCCTCCTCGAGCCGCTCCGTGCGGCGACGAAATCTCCCGACACCGACGTGGCGTACATCGTGAAGGGCCTCCCGAACGTCGTCGCCCGAGCAAAGGCCCTGATCTCATCGGCGCGGAAGGAACTCGTCGTGCTCGCCGCCGATGAAGGGATCTTCCGTAAGCTCGAAGACGATCTCGCCCGTGCGGCCCGGCGCCGGATTCGCGTGCGGCTCGCGGTGCCTGAGATCCCCGTCACGAAAGACCTCGAGAAAGCCGCGGAGATCCGCGCGATCGTGTGTGAGTGCGTCCTCTTGGTCGTCGACGGCCAACAGGTGCTGACGATGTCCCGGACGGCGGACGGTGACGCGTACGCGATCACCTCGACCGACCCGACGTTGGTCCGGCTCGGGCTGGACTATTGGGAGAGTCCCCGCTGCTGCGTGATGTGATTCGGGTCCCCGCTGCGAAACCGTTCCCTCCATAGAAAATGCGAATCGATGCAAACGGGAAATCCTCGCGACAACGAGGAAAAGGAACACGGTTAAATACCGTGTTCTACTGTATTCAGTCCGGTCCCCGGAGGGACGAGGCGCGCCGGATGCTCCAACCCCAAGAACTCGTGGTCGCTCGACTACTTCCCACGATCCGCGCGCGGTTGGCCCGTGAACTGCTGCACACGTACAAGATGAAGCAGGTCGACGTCGCCCACTCGATGGGGATCACGCAAGCGGCGGTGAGCCACTACAACACGCAGAGCCGAGGCGTCGACCAGGAGATGCTGCGACTCTTCCCGGAGATCAAACCATATGTGCACGAACTCTCCTCTCAAATCGCCCACGGGATGACGCTCTCGGACCAGATCGCGAGCGTGAACGAGTTCTGCTCCGGCCTCATGCTGACGGCCCGGTTCTGCGAGTACCACAAGAGCCTCGGGGACATCGATCCCCACTGCACGGCTTGCTTCCCGTCGCCGCCTCGGCCGTAGCGGATCACTTCGGCTTGCGAGATCCTTCCAGGCTTTCGATGTCCGCCTCGACCATGATCTTCGCGAGCTGCTTGAACTTGGTCTTCGCCTGCCATCCGAGGATTCGTTTGGCCTTCCCCGCGTCCCCGCGCAGGTTGTAGATCTCCGAGGGTCGGAAGTTCTTCTCGTCGATCGTCACGTGCGCCTCCCAATCCGAGATGCCGGCGACGCGGAACGCTTCCTCCACGAACTCGCGCACCGAATGGGCCTCGCCGGTTGCCCCGACGAAGTCGTCCGGCTCCTTGTGCTGAAGGACCCGCCACATCATGTCGACAAATTCCGGGGCGTACCCCCAATCCCGCTTCGCATCGAGGTTTCCCAGGGCGACCGTCTTCGCGAGGCCGTGATGGATCTTCGCCACGCCGGTGCTCACCTTGCGGGTCAGGAACTCGAGGCCGCGTCGTTCGGATTCGTGGTTGAACAAGATGCCGTTCGACACGAACAAGCCGTGGGCTTCGCGGTAGTTCACGCAAGCCCAATACGCGTAGACTTTCGCGACTCCGTACGGGCTTCGGGGATGGAACGGCGTGCTCTCGTCCTGCGGCTCTCGGTCCACCTTGCCGAACATTTCGCTGGACGAGGCCTGGTACACCCTCGCATCCGGTGCGTACGCGCGGACCGCCTCGAGGACCCGCACGGCCCCGAGGCCCGTGATCTCTCCCGTGAGCACGGGTTGGACGAACGACGTTCCCACGAACGACTGGGCCGCGAGATTGTACACCTCCTCGGGCTCCGACTCTTTCATGGCCGCGTTCAGCGAGGATTGATCGATCAGGTCGCCGTCCAAGAGGGCCACCCGGTCCACGAGGTGTTGGATGTTGCCGATGTTCGGAATGCTCAAGCGGCGGACGAGCCCGTGCACGTCGTAGCCTTTCTTCAGGAGCAGCTCCATGAGGAAGGAACCGTCTTGACCCGTGGCTCCCGTGACGAGCGCGGACTTCGCCATTGCGCGCGGAACCCCTCACCCACTCTTTATCGTATCGGCAGGACCGCGTGGACGGATCGGCTCGATCGCTACGCGGCGCCCGTCGCAAGGCCTTTCATCTTCTCGACAAAGACGGCCTCATCGAAGGTGCGGGCCCGCGCGATGCAATCGTCCTTCATCGACCGCAACGCAGATTCGTCGAGCTGTCGCAGAGTCCGAACAAACGCCTCCGAATCGGGCGGGAGCAAGAACCCGGTCTTGGCGGGAATCACGGTCTCTCGGTATCCGCCTTCGTCCGTGGCCAGGACACACTTCCCGGCCGCCATCGCTTCGACCGGTGTGATGCCGAAATCCTCGTCGACCGCCGTCGTCAGGAAGCCCCGGCACCGCGCATACAAATCGAGCAGGCGGTCCTCCGGGATCTCGCCGAGCAGGGTCACGTTTGGAGGCGGCTTCAGGTTCGCCAAGTACCGTTCCGCCAGGTCGCCCGCGGAATAGCCGCCCACCAAGACGAGCCGCTCGCGAGGCAACCGGCGGAAGATCTCGAGCTGGAGTTCGATCCGCTTCTCCGGATACATCCGGCTCACGGAGAGCCAGAAGTCCCCGATCTCCCGGAACCGAAATCGGCTCGTGGCGACCGGCGGATAGATGACGCTCGCATCCCTCCCGTAGTATTGTCGGACCCGCCCACGAACGTTCTCGCTGATGGCGATGATCTGGTCGCACCGGCGGACGGAGCGCCGTTCGAACCAGGCGTGAGAAGCGGACCACACGCGTGCGATCCATCGATTCGGCGGACGCAGTCGCGCCAACATCGCTCGTCGTTGATCGTAGAAGCTCCGCGTCGGGGTGAGGCAATAGTAGACGTTCGGATGGTGTCGGCCGCCCGCGTAATGGGCCCAGTTGCCGATCAGAAAATGAAAGTCGTATCCGTCGAACCGTGCGCGCGTGAATTTCCAGGAGGCGTGCAGCTGCTTGAGCGGGGGCTGCAAGAGGATGTCGCCGAGGGAGATCACGCGGACTCCGGGGAATCCCGCCCGGCCCGGTAGGCCCGCATCGGACTCAGTCGTGATGATATCCGCGCCGAGATGCTTCGCGAGGGTGAGGGCGACGCGCTCCCCGCCGCCGATCGTCTGGAGGTAGTCGTAGAAGACGGCGATCCGCACGGGTCACCGGGCCCTGCGCAGGACGAGCATCGCCACCGCTCGGGTCTCCGGGATGGAATGAGTCACGGCGGCCTCGGCTTCGGTCGCCTCTCGCCACGCCTTGCCTTGGCGGACGGCGTATCGCTCTACATCCCGGACCCATCCCGCGGTGGCCCGCTGCAACCGCTCGCGGTTGTAGGCCCGCTGGTGCCGGTCTTCCTCGGGGACGCCGTAAGGGACGGTCAGGAAGAGCGTGCCGTTCGGACGGAGCAGCGACCGGAGACCCGCCATCAGCTGAATGTCGTCCTCCGCGGCGCGTCGCGGGTCGTACCAGCCCAGGCCGACGTGCTCGAGCGTCGAAATGACGGTCGCGGCATCGAACGATTCGTTCCGGAACGGCGGTCGCCTCAAGTCCGCGAGCACGAAGTCCGCGCCGCCCCCTTGAATCGGGAACGGAGCCAGGTCCACGGCGGCCACGCGATATCCCATCGCGGCGAGGAACAGTGGCAGGGCCGACCACCGCGACCCGACGTCGAGGATTCGGCTCCCGGGGGGCACCTGCAACCCGCGGATCACGAACGGGATCTCCGAAATCCGCTCCGTGAGGACGAGGGTCCGTCCGATTCCGCGGGGCCACACCCGGGTCATCATCTCGCGGACGTAGGCGTGGCCTTCAAGCAACCAACCCACGAGCCGCCATCGGTAGGAATAGCGGAAGCGAGCCGGCCACGCGAACTCTGTGATGTCCGGAAGCCGGGTCATCCGGGGTCCCCGGTCGTTCGCCGCATCCGGCGGCGATGCGCTGAGACGCTATTTCGTTCCATCGGCTCCCTCGACCGCCGAGCGCACGATCGTTCGCATGCCGTCAACGAAAATGCGCGTATCGAATGCCGCCGCCCGCCGCTCGCACGATGCGCGCATGCGTTCGAGGTCCGCGACGGTCGTCGAGGAGATCGCCGAAGCGAGGGCCGCCGCCGTCGGAGGCACGAGCCATCCGGTCTCCCCCGGCACGATTGTTTCGCGGTACCCTCCTTCGTCCACCGCCACCACGGCCTTGCCCGCCGCCATCGCCTCGACCGGCGTGAGTCCGAAGTCCTCGTCCTCCGAGGTCGCGACGAGGCCGCGGCACGTGGCGTACCGATCCAGCAACTTGGCCTCCTCGATTTCTCCGACGAATTCGACGTTCGCCGGCGGGTCGAGGGAACGGATCAGCCGATTTGCATCGAGGCCCAGCTGAGGTCCCCCGACGACGACCAAACGCTCTCGAGGCAACCGACGGAAGGTCTCCACGAGGAGCTGAAGGCGTTTCTCGTGGGAGAGCCGGCTCACCGCGAGCCACGAATCACCGACGTGCCCGAACCGGTATCGCGACGTGTCGACGGGCGGGTAGACGACCTCGGCCTTTCGGCGAAGGAAGCGCTCGATTCGATCTGCGACGTTCCGACTGTTCGCGACGACGACCTGGACGGCAGCCACCGCAGTCTCATATTCCGGCCGCCTCCGATCGATCCAGCGTCGCGCGGCCCAGCGCCGGACCCCCGGGAGCGAAGCGAGGATCGAATCGTGGAGATCGTAGAACACGCGAACGGGGGTGTGGCAATACCAGACGTTCGGGCGGAACCTCGGGGCGGCGAACACGGCCCAGTTTCCGGAAAGGATGTAGACGTCGTGATCGGGGATCGCCACCTCTCGAAATGCCCGCGCCTGCCGGTCTTGGCGCATCGGAGGGGACCGCGGGACCCGCGCAATCTCCCTGGCGCGGACGGTCCGCATGCCCGCGCGCTCGGGCAACGTCGGATCTAGGTCCGTGACATACAGGTCGGCATCGAACGCGGCCGCAAGGGTGAGGGCGACGCGCTCCCCTCCGCCGATGAAGCGAAGGTGGTCGTGGAGGACCGCGACCCGCATGGACCGGCGGGATGCGGTCGCCGGCCATAAAAGCGTGCGGCT
Organism: Methanobacteriota archaeon; assembly: GCA_005878985.1. Classification (GTDB taxonomy): domain Archaea; phylum Thermoplasmatota; class Thermoplasmata; order RBG-16-68-12; family RBG-16-68-12; genus RBG-16-68-12. Next base: position 20,959 of record VBMA01000077.1, on the reverse strand, counting down.
CAGCACGTCGCGGGGGTGCAGCCCCAGGCGATCCAGTAGAGCCGCGCATAGCCATTGTCGAAGACCTTGATGAACGGCGAGTCGTCGAATCTCGCGATGACGGCGGAATTCATGGGCTCGGCGCTCTCCCACGGCGTCAGGCGCAGGCCGGATTCCATGTCGCGGTCGATCCAGATGTAAGTTCCATTCTTCACGCCGGACGGGGAGGAGATATTCCTCAGGCCGACGTACGGATCGTAGGGAATGACGAGAGATGCCGTCAGGAACGGCGCACGCGTCCGGTCCCACGTCGCGTTGATTCCGCCGAATCCGAAAACCGTGGTCGACCCTTGATGGTCCGACACAACGAGACCGCTCGCGTACTCCCGCGCCCAGTATGCCGGGCCCAATGCGGCGGGGATCGTCCCTTCTCTCCAACCCGCGAGGGTCGAGGGAGGCGGGATGCCGGCGACCGCGTTGGCGGCGAGGAGGAGGCCGCAGACCCCGAGGACGAGCGTGCGTTTTCCACCACGAAGGCCCGCGAGGTCGAGCAGGCGGAAGAAGCCGATTCCCGCGAAGATCGCGAGGGGAATCATCAGGTACTCCGTGTGTCGGTACGGAATCAGGACGCGCGGGGCCACGACGATCCCGGCGACCGCGGAGCCAAGGAGGGCAACGAACCACCCGTTCACCTGGAGACCATCCGGGAGGAAATCGACGAATCGACGGCCCGATGCGGCGAACGAGAGGAGGAGGACCAACGGCACGAAGTAGAGGAGACCGGTCCCCGGCACCTGAAACGTGGTCCCCGGCACTCCGATGACGACCGAGACGACGCCGATGACGAGGATCGCGCCCGCGGCCGAGACGTAAGCCGTCGCGGGCCGACGCAGACTGGGATACCGTGGCCGGTATCGCCAGCGGAGACGGGATCGTGCGAAGATGATCGCCGCCAGGAGGACGAGGCCCGCGGGGAACAAGGCGAGGAACGCCCACCACGGTTGGATGTTCACATCCGGCAGGATCGAATCCCGGAACGTCGTGGCGTACCCGAGCCAGTACACGAAGGTGCCGGCCAGGAGGGCGCCCGCGAACGCCACTTCCCGCTTGACTCCCAGCGTCCACCGCCACGGACGCGCGAGCCCTTCGACGACGACCGTCCCAAGGACCATGATGAGGAAGAAGTACAGGGAGAGGTGGTGCGTCGCAATGAGCGTCGCGGTGACGAGGAGGAGCGGCATCATCGCCCGACCGTCCGTCCGAAGGCGCACGAAGCACAGGAGGCCCGCGAGGGCGAGGAGCTCCCCGACGGTTGCCGGCGCCGTGTGCGCCGTCGTGTACGCGACCGGGATCGCGCCAGCGAGGAACGCGGCGGCGAATAGGGAGAAACGATCGTCGTCGGTCATCCGACGGGCGACGAGGAACATCGGGAGGACCGCGAGCGCGCCGAGCACAGGGACGAGCAAATTGATCGTCGTCGGTACGTCGAGGCCACCGAGCTCGACGACTCCCGACTGAGCGAAGAACATTCCCGGGAAGTACGGATACGTCACGCCCCATCCGTAGTACGGGGTCGAGACGCGTCCTCCGCGGACGAGCGCTCGTAGGATGGAGAAGTACTCGCCGGTGTCGGAGCCCCAATAGAGGAAGGACCAGAGAGGCGAGAGCCGCACCGTGATCGCGATGAGCGTGACCGCGGCCAGGGCGATGGCGGTCGACTTCCTCATTCGCTCGCGAACCGGCCCCCGCTACTAAAGGGTTATCCGCGGTTCGTCGCGCGCCCTGGAACATTGACACAAACTATTTCTCCGCGGCCTTTCTGTCCCGCGCAATGGCGCGCCGCTGCCCGGAGTGTTACGCCGAACTGCCGGAAGACGCGGTGTGGGTGTGCCCGACGTGCAAGTACACGCTCCGGACTCCCGCCGCCGCGAAGGCGGGTATCATATTCATGGTCCTGGGCTTGGCCCTCCTGGGCGCGTTCGTATTCGGTCCGGACCAGATCGGGTTGAGGTCGGGCCTCGTGCCGACGGACCTCGCCAACGTAACGATCGCGAACTTCCCGTTGCTCGTGCTCGGCGCGTTCGGGATCGGCGCTTTCCTCACCGCGGCCGCCGCCCTGAAAATCCGATCCGAGCAGGCGAGGGTCTCGGCCGCCTAGAAGAAATCGTCGAGCTTCAGGTCCTGCGTCTTGTCGTTCGTGAATAACGACGTGATCGCGTCCTCGATCAGATCGATGCGCTGACGCAGATAATTCGAGACCTCGAACTGCTGGCTGATCCGCTTCGAGATTTCGAGGTACTTCTTCACCGAGCTCTCGTGGACCGTTAGCGTGAGGTTCCCCCCGCAGGCGAGGCATTTCCCTCGGAGCGGGATCCGGCGGTACTTCTCCCCGCACTTCGTGCAACGCACTTGCTGGCTCGAGAACGCCTTCAGGTTTCCGATCAGGTCCGGCAGGAAGTGATGGACGACGATCCGCGCGACGACGTCGTTCGGGTCGACCGCCCGGATCCGGAGGGCGAGCTCGAGCTGCTTGTCGATCTTCTCCGCCATCGAGCCCTCGCCGTACGCGGAGGCGAGCGGGCCTTGCGCGACGTCCGTCGTCTCGTGCGTAAACGAGAACCCTTCGTACTGCAGGACGCTCCCGATTCGTTTGCTCACCATGTCGATCTGCGGCTCGATCTCCTTCGGATGCGCGAAGCGTTCCGCCGCCTCGTACAGCGAGGTCGGATACGCCGGCATGACATCGAGGTTGTGGGCCTCCTTGTCGATTTCGTTCGGATCGATGCGGGACGTCAGGACGAGCGGCGCGTCCATCAGCCCGCCGCGTTTGTCAGGGAGGAACGCGCGGGAAAAGTTGACGAGGCAGTCCAGGAGGAGGATCACGGAATCTTCGTCGCCGTCGCAGTTCCGGCGTCGCGCCGCGATGAGGTACGGATGGGCGAAGCATGCGTTCGCGTCCGTGAATCCGACGATGCGCGCCAGGACGCCGCCGCTCGTGTGCGGGGCAAGCGTGACGACGAGGTGGCCGAGCAAGTCCTCGGGCGACTTCGCGGCGTAGAATCGGCCGAGGCCGTAGAGCCGCTCGAGCAGGTCGTCGACGAACCCCGCCACGCGGACCAGGTATTCTCCGCACGAGCGCGCGGCGATGATGTCTTGCGGTCGCAGCTCGACGGTCTGATCGTCACGCTCGAGGGGACGGCCGCTGCGGTCCCGCGTGTACCCGAGCCGTCGGGCGGTCTCGACCGAGATGCCCACTTCGTTCGGCGTGAAGTGCGTGAGCGGCAGGTTCGTCATGTCGAACCGGGTCGTGCCGTCCTTGAACACGTAGACGTCGTGCTTCGCACGGAGGACGCCTTTCTCGATCGGCTCGGGCGTCTTCGTCCGCGAGATCATCCCCTGGACGGCCTTGATCTCCGCCGGTTTCGTCTCGCCCATCCGTTCGAGGGCCGTCCGCAGGACGTCGGCCAAGGGGATGCGCTGCCGTGTCGGCCCGTTCCGGGAGACCGTGTGGCCGCCGCACGAACACTTGGGGAGGAACCACCGCTTGCCGCACGAGGCGCAGATCCGCAGGCCGACTTCGACCTCGATCGTCTCCTTCGACGCCGCCTCGAGCAGGAGCCGCTGGGCCCCTCCCTCGTGGCCGATCGGGAAGAGCGAGTGGGGTGCCGGTTGCATCTTTCGAGGGGCCGCCTTCTCCGGGCGGGCCATCCGCGCGCCGATTCGAGTGGGCCCTCGAGCTTTCACGGGGAAACCCGCGAGCGCTGACACGAAAGCGAGGGGATCGTCGCTCGCTGGAGCCGGGGCGAGACGCAGCACCGGTCCCGCCTCGATTCCGAGCGTCGCGAGCAGCGCGGCGGTATGGCGCTCGACGGCGACCTCGTCTCCTTGTACCCGGTACGTGGCCCCGAGCCGGACGAGCCACTCCCGCGGTTCCTCGTCGCCGGGCACGATTAGGCGGCCGTCGTCGATGCGCCCGTGGGCCGCGATGAGTTCGCGGAGGCGTGTCAATTCCTCCACGGTCAGATCGTGGAAGAACAAGTTGTGTCGCGGGTGGAGCGGGATGCCGAGGTCCCGAGACCAGGCGAGCGCCTGGGGTCCGTCGACGTCCTCCCATCCGTCCGGAAGTCGGCCGAGCTTCTCGCGCAGGAGCGCACCGTACCACTCGAGGGAGAATGCCCCGGGCATCAAGACGTGGTTGTTCTCCAGGAACTCTCCGAAGGGCACGAGGATCTCCCCCAGATCCGCGATGACCCGAACTCGGGGCGTGAGACGTTTCGCCGCTTCCGCGTCCGCGACCTCGACGAAGTCTCCTGAGTCGAGGACGACGAGCGGTCCCTCGATCCGGTCGCACGGCGTGACGGCGCCGGCCTTTCCCGGGCGTTCCGTCTTGATCTGCGTTCCGACCGCGATGAAATCGTCGAGGATGTGCATCGTCGCCGGATGGAGGGCGAGGGCGGCAAGGCCCGTGGCCCGCGTCCGACCGTATCGGAGCCGCAAGCCGCCGGGCCGACTCGGATGGCAGAGGACCGGCCGGCCCGCGACGATGTTCTGGATGAACGCCTCGCTCGGCTCGACGCCCAATTCGTCTTTCGTGTCTTCGGGCCGCGACTCCTTCTGCGCGAGGTATTCGTCGATGAACTCCCATCCATCGATCCGGAGTTTCTTCACGTGCTTCTGGATCTTCGGCGCCTTCAGGCACATCCCGTCCGCGATGACGAGACACGCGCCGCCACGGATCCGGTTCGTCTCGATCCGCGGGAGGTCGCGATGCCCGCTGATCTCTGCGTCCTCGGTGCCTTCTCCGTTGATCGCGACCGGACAGTTGGACACGATGAGCGAGATCTCCTCGTCGGAGGGCGTATACTGGAGGTGTTGCGCCTGGCGGTAGAGTGGGATTTCCTCCTTGAAACGCTCGACCTCCTCCCGTGTCGGCACGTACCGTCCCAGGCCGAGCTCCCGCCGCACGAGGTCGGCGATCAGCACGCTCAACGCCTGGCCGGTCCCGCCCGCCGAGCGGATCGGACCGGCGTACGACAGGTCGACGTACGAGGTGCCGTCCCGGTTCCGCTTGATCTTGACGCCGGCGAGGCCTTCGAGCGGCGCGACGAGAATCCCTTCCGTCAGGATCGCGAGGCCGACCCGAACGGCCCGTTCGACCGCCTTCTCCTTGCTCGTTGCCGGCCGCAGGGCCATTTCCTTCGCGACGAGGATCGCCAGCTCTTCCCGGTCGTGGGTCTTCGCCAGCTCGCGGATCCGACGCGCGACGCCTTCGACCTCGTAGTGCTCGAGGAGCCGTTCGACGCGGGAGGCGAGGTCGTCCGTCAGCGGGATCTCCACGTCCAGTTCCGGATCGAAACCCCGCCTCCGCGCAGCCCGGGCGACCGCGTACGTCGCCTCGACCTGCTTCAGGAGGCCCGCGAAGTAGCCGCGGATCTCCTCTGAAGCAATCGGTGTACCCATTCCATCCCTTCGAGAGCGCGAGCGGCGGGTCGTATCGGGGGTATCTCGTATATCTCTTTGTGTCGCGCGACGCGCGAACGCGCGAATCTTCACGTGTGAAGCTTTATCGCTCTCGAATGTCGTGAACGCAACAGCGATGTTGCAGGTCAAGAATCCGGACGCGTTCCAAGAGTCGGTCGTGCAAGCGGCCGAACCGACCGTGGTCATGTTTTGGGCCACGTGGTGTCCGTTCTGTCGGCGGTTCAAACAGGAGTTCGAGAAGCTCGCGGCCGCGCGACCCTGGCGCTTCGCGGCCGTGTACCTCGACGACGAAGACAATCCACTCTGGGAGGACTACGCGGTCGACGTCGTCCCGACCCTCGCGCTGTTCCGCGACGGAAAGGTCGTCGAACGACTGGACGGAATCCTCGGCTACGGGATCGACCAGAAGATGGTCGACGAGTTCGTCCGCCGGCTCCAACCCGAACTCGCGTGAGCATTCGATTTCGTGCCTGATTCTCAGGTCGGCACGTTTATCGGGCTCCCGCCAGGATGAAATCGTGTGCGTAAGATTCGGAGTGGAATCTACGGACTCAACCCGCTTTTGGACGGCGGCGTCAACGAGAACAGCACGACCGTGGTCATCGGTCGATCCGGCGCGGGCAAAACCACCCTCGCCACGCAGTTCATCCGCCGCGGCTTGCAGGACGGCCAGGAAGGCGTCTTCGTCTCGCTCGACGAGAACAAGGAGCAGATCATCCGAGAGGCGGTCGAGATGGGGTGGTCCGACATCCTCGATTATCTCGACAACGAGCTCCTCGTCTTCATCGACGCATCCGGCCGAGAGTTTTCGAATTTCATCCGCAAGGAACTGCCGGCGTTCGTCGCTGACTGGAAGGGCAGCAACGCCCGAATCGTCGTCGACCCCCTCACGCCGGTCCTCTGGTCGACGAAGGACTTGTACGAGCAACGGGACCTGATCGGCTACATGTTCAAGCAGACGCGGAAGGTCGGGACGGTCCTCTGCACGCTCGAGGAACATGGCCCGGGGGATCTCGCGGGTCCGGAGACCGTGATCCCGATGTACCTGGCGGACTGCGTCGTCCACCTGAAGTTCAACAGCGACCACGCGAATCCGTCGCGGCTCCTGAACATCATCAAGTGCCGCAACAGCCGCCACAGTCCTTCGGCCCACGCGTTCCAGATCGTCCGTGGCCTCGGGATCGTGATCGAAGGCGTGGATGGCCGAAAGCCCGCGTCGGCGAAGGCACCGTCCCAGCTCCGCCAACTCCTGCTCACCCATTCGATGCCGAAGAACGTGCGCGACGCACTCGAGAAATCCTTGGACGGACTCACGGACGACGACTTTCGCACGCTCAAGCCGGAGCAAGTCCTCGACCTGATTATCCAGGAGTACCAGGGGGCGTGACGTGGCCCGGGGGCTGGGTCGTGCCCTACAGCGGGCCGTGTCCCGGGAAGGGACCGATGTCGACTTGGAAGGCGAGGGCCGCAGCCTCGCGAACGCGCGGCGGCGGCAAGTGTTCCGCTACCTCTGCCTTCGACCATGTGCCCGGATCGGGGACATCAGTCGGGACCTGAAGATGTCCCCCGCGACCGTGCGCTGGCACACGTGGGATCTCATCGAGAACCGATACCTCCAGTCGGAGGGCGTGAGCGTCTTTCCCTCCGGGCTCATCGATCCGCGGGACGTGCCGCTCTTTGCGGCCCTTGCCGCGGCCGGTCGGGCCGCGGTCCTCGCTGGCGTGTCCGCCGTTCCGGGCCTCTCGCTCCAGGAGATCGCGTCCCGGGTGGGGCTCACCCGACAGTCCGTGAGCAAGGTCGCCTCGGAACTCGTCGATTTCGGTCTCGTGCGCATCCTCGATGACGGGCGCTTCCGCCGCGTTGAGCCGACCGGTCTCCTTGCCCGGAAGCGCGAGGCGAACCGGGCCCGCGCCGAGGCGTTCGGAGAGGCGCTCCTCCGGCGACTATCGGACGAAGCTCTGGCGCCGGAACTCGTGCGACGCGAGGAGACGACCCTTCTGGTCCGATTTGGCACGAGCGCCCATCGGGTCCTCTTGGAAGTCCCCGTGGATCCCTACGAGACCTCCTGGAAGCCGTCCGTCTGAAGGCCATGTTAACGGATTGAATAGAGGGCGTGATACGGACGATACAACGCGCTTTAAGTAGCACGTGGACCCCCACTCGACGATGGACGAGAGCTATCTCGAGTGGCTGATCGGACTCCCGGGGCTCGGCGAGGCAAAAGCCCGGCGGCTCGCCGCGCGGTTCCCCTCGTTCGAGCAGCTACGGGTCGCGACCCGTGAGCAACTCTCGTCGGTCGGAGGCGTCACGTCCGGGGACATTGAGAGGCTCGTCGGTCTCCTTTCGGATGGTTCCGAACGGGAGGCATCGAGCGAGCTCTTCCTTTGTCCGCAGTGCGGGTCCTTCGCCGGGAGCGCGGCGAAATCGTGCCCATTCTGCGGCGTCGAGTTCGAAGCCTCGGCGGACTCCGGTCTGTCGGACGAGATCGAAGATTTCGTCGCCGAGGAGGACGCTCCGGCCCGGATGTGTCTCACCTGCGGCGCAGGGATGGGCCGTGAAGCGACGAAGTGCGACGTCTGTGGACGTTCGTACACTCCCGAGGAGGTTTCGTTACTCCCGGGATTCCAGCCCGACCTCGACGAGAGCGCGCCGTTTTGCTCCCGCTGCGGCGGATACCTGTTCTCCGATGAGACCGAATGCGCGATCTGCGGCACGTCGGTCGCTTCGACGAAGCCGGTCGGGCCGTCGGTCAACGCGAAAGGCGTTGTGAAAGACTTCTTGACGCGTTGGCAGCGGATGGCCCCGGCCGTCCCGGCGCTCTCCGAGACGGACCGGCTTCAGGAAGAACTCGAGCACTACGACCGACTCCTCGATACGGACTCGACGCTGGAGCGCGCCTGGGTCAACCGCTCGAAGATCCTCGAAAAGTTGGGCCGATCGAAGGAAGCCGCGGACTCGCTCTCGAAGGCCGCGGAGCTGAACCCGGCGAAGGACGACGAATATCGTCTCGAGGTCCAGAACATCCTCCGCGCCTCTGCGGATGCGTCGGCCCTCCCCGCTCGCTGGCGCCAACCGGCTGCCACGGCCGCGCCGAAGGTCGCCGAGACGCGACTCGTCGAAGCCCTCACCCACTACGATTCCCTCCTCCGCGCGGACCCCTCTCTGGTCGTGGCCTGGAGGACGAAAGGCGAGATCCTCGACCGACTCGGACGTCTGGACGAGGCCCGAGCGTGTTTCGAGCGCGCGGACCTGCTCGAGCGCGCGGAAGGCCGATCCCTCCAGGCAGCTGCCTCCGGCCTACGGTCCAGCGGCCTGGCGACCCCCCGTTCCGTCGGGTCGGGCCACGTGAACGGCCGCGTCAACGGCACGCGCTCGGGGCGGACGAACGGGCGGACGAATGGCCGGACGAACGGCCGCGTCAACGGTCTCGCGGAAGGCCGTGTGAACGGCCTGACGACGGGGGCCGTGAACGGACTCACGTTCGGCAAGGGCGCGACGAACGGTCTGGTCAACGGAAACGGATTCACGAACGGCCGGCGAGGACGCTACGGCCCCCCGCGGATTCCCGCGCAGCCGCACTGGTCTCGCTCCGTCGTCGGGATCGCGGCGGTCGTCGCCCTCATGGTCATCGTCCCGATCCTCGCGAGTATGCTTTCGCCCTCGCCAAGCGGTCCGTCGCCGATTATCCGGATTGACGGCGACTTCAGTGACTGGGCGAAGTTCCCGACATACTCGGTGAACCCAACCGGCGCAATCCAGAATCCGGCCGTGAATCTCCAAGCGATCAAGGTCGCTGCCGAGGACCAAGACCTGTTCGTGTACGCCCGGGTCCAAGGTCAGCTATTCCAAGGCGTCGCCGTGAACGAGACGGACAGCATGTTCGTGTTCCTCGACCGGGATAATAATCGCTTGACCGGCTATCCGATCGGGGATCTCGGAGCGGACGCGATGGTCGAGGTGACCGGGTGGCAAGACTACCGCGGACTCCAACACCAGGTCACATGCTACCTGTTCGACGAGTCGGTGACCCCTCGGTCGAATGATTGGAATCGGTTCCGACCGGGAGGATCCGCAGAGGCGGCGTTCAGCGGCTCGCAACTCGAACTTCGTACATCCGTGAGCAATCCCGGGCGGACGCGAGTCCTGGTGTATTCGGCCGACAACCTCGGGGAACGCGCCCCCGCAGACGGCTCCGTTCAGGTGGGCCGAGCGACCCTGATCGTCGGCCAGCAGACGATCGGGCCGGACATCGTCGCAGGTCCGAACATCACGATGCTTCGAATCACCCTGACCCCGATGGGCGGCGTGACGTCGCTGACAACGTTGAACCTGACACGCCTCGGGAGCTCCGCCGACCCCGTAAATCTCTCCCTGTACCGGGACGATGGCAGCGGGGTCCTCGACCCCGCGGACCGGCTGCTCGCGGTCGCTCCGATGGCCGGGACTGCGGCAAGTCTCACGATGAGCGAGAGCGTGGGCGCTCCGGCGGTCCTCTGGGTCGAAGCGCGCTGGGCCAACCTCACACCGACGTCCACGTTTGGGCTGTCGATTGCGGGAGTCGGCTCGAACGGCACCGTGAGCTTCCGACCTCCGGAGACCGGCCTCGTCTATCTCGGGGCTGCGCCCACGAGTCTGCGGGTCGACGGCGCCTTCGGAGATTGGCGCGGTCGGGTGTACGGCCAAGATGCCCTCGGGGATGTGACGAACCGGACCGGCGGGCTGCAGTACGATGCGAACGTGGACCTCCTTGCCACCGCGGTCGACTTGGCGTCCAACTTCACTGGCTACGTCCGTGTGGACGGCCGGCTTCTCGGCGGCGAAGACATCCCGACGACCCGAATTCGAACGTATCCCGGTCCTCCGGCGACCAACGTCACGGTGGCGCCCCAGCCTCCGGCCGAAGGCGACGATGTCGTGGATGCATTCATCGACGCAGATAACTCGAGCGGCACCGGCATGTGGTCCGATGTCCAGGGCAATCCCTATGGCTTCGACTACGCGATCGCGGTCATCGGACGGAACGGCGCGGTGAATTCGAGCGGCCTCTATGCGTTCGCCCCGGGGAGCGCCAACCCCTGGACCTTCGTTCGACCGGTCGTGGTGGCGCTGGACGCCCACCGCATGGAGTTCGCCGTCAACGCGACGGCCCTGAACCTGACCGCCGGCTATCGGGTCGTCTACCTTGCATCGGACTGGAGACTCGGCTACGACGTTGCGCTGCCCGATTCCGCCGTCGCCCGATTCCCGGTCGGAGCCCAGGCGGCGACGAACGCGGTGATCAACGAGGTCTCCCCCCAGCCGAACCCGGAGTGGGTCGAATTGGCGAACCCCACGGCGATTCCGATTACCTTGAACGGCTGGAACCTCGCCCTGGTCCGCGGGAACCAAATCAACGTCATCTTCACCTTCACGACCCAGACCCTCGGCGCTTGGGGATCGGGGCTCGAGTATCTGTCGACGGCTCTGCCCATGAACTCCCTCCCGAACGGGAACGCTCAGCTCCTGTTGCGGCAAGGCACGACCGTCGTCGACCAGACGGCGTATTCTCCGAGCGTCGGGAGCGGCCAGACGTGGGCCCGTTTCAAAGACCCGATCACGGGAAAGCCGATGGACTCGAACAGCGACCCGGCCGACTTCTACATCTCGCTGTCGCCCTCCCCGAGCCGGGCGAACGATCGACACCGCCCGACGATCACCGTGGTCAAGACGGGGAGCCGCACGGTCGCGGCGCCAGGACAGCTGATCACGTATACGTTGTATTATAACAACACCGACACCGGGATGGCGAAGACGACCTGGATCAACGACACACTGCCCTCGGGTGTCGTGTACTCGTCCTCGAGCGTTCCGTACAGCTACATCATCGGCCCGACCTACGGGTGGATGTTCACGAACGTGATGCCAGGGGCCCATTCCTTCACGGTCGCGGTCCAGGTGGCCGCGACGACGACGGATGGGCAAGTCCTTCGCAACACTGTCAGCTTGGACTACACCGACCAGCTCTCGCGGCCCCTTCCGCGGAGCCGAGGTTGGGCGAACACGACCGTGTCGCGGCCGACCATCACCGTCGTGAAGACGGCGAGCCCGGCGAACGCGAAAGCCGGCGACCTCGTGACCTTCCGGATCTATTACAACAACACAGGCTCCGTTGCCGCGGGCACGGTCACGATCAAAGACTCGCTGCCGACCGGCTTCGACTACATCGGCGCGACGCCGGCGCCGACCTGGAACAACGGACGGACGTTCTACTGGAACTTCACGAACGTCGCGCCGGGCCCGCACAACCTCACGATGACCGCACGCGTGAACGCGAGTTTCAGCGGCACGCGGCTCGTGAACTGGGCGTTCCTCAACTACACGACGGTCGGCGGGTATCCGCTGATCGGGAGCACGTCCTCCGTCACCGTCTCGATCCCCGAGCTCTCCGACATGATCTTCGTGGCGGTCGTCCCAGTCATCATCCTCGGTTTGAAGGTCCGGGCGAAGCGCCGCTCGAAGGAATAGAGAGAGTGGCTGACAGCGTTCCAAGGACCAACGGCCGTTAGAACGGCACGGTTCGTCGTCCACCACAAGGATGGACGGCTAGCGTGCCTAGGTCGTCGGCCCAAGCCTTCCTCAAAGGAAGGCAGGCTTCGCGCAGGCTCGCGCACTGCACTACCGCAGGGAACGTGGGCGGGCTTAACTTCCGGGTTCGGGATGGGACCGGGTGTATCCCCGCCGCTTTGGCCGTCAAACCACTGCTGAGACGGCCGAGAGAGTGCGCGATATATCAGGATTTCGATGGACGACGTCTAGTGACCGAGGCCGAACACCGCAAGGACGAGGTTCCCCGCGAGGAAGGCGAGCAAGAATCCGACGAGGAGCGGGAGCATGAACGGGGTCTTCGGGGTCACCCAAGCGCGATCGACGCCCGTGGCGCGCAGCCGGGCGATGTCGTCGGCGGGATTTTCTCCGCGCTTCGGGAACAGGACGAGGACGTGTTCTCCCCGCGAGGTGATTTTCTCCATGAGCCACGCGTGGGCCGGGAATGGATCGAGTCGGGCTCGGTAGCCGAGGAACGCCTGAGGGATCGCGACGTCTCCGCGAAGGACGTTGAAGAGGAACAGCCCGATCGGGATGGCCAGGGACACAATCGCGGCGTCGACCCAGACGACCAACGAGAACGGGAAGACGATCCGCAGGGCCGCATCGACCCGCGGGTCCGGCATGAGGAGCGGAAAGGGCAGAGCGTTCGGATACGTCGGGACCAGGAGCGTGATCGCCATCAGGCCTTTGGCATCCGCCCCGCCGTGCAAGATTCGGAGTCGGTAGAGCCCTTGATACGCGACGATTATCACGGGCGTCGAGGCCAACTCGGCCGTTGATCCGGTGGCCGGGACGGCCCCTCTGAATGCGAACGGCGCGATCCACATCACGCCCGCGACGGAGAACACCGCGATCCGAACGGACCGGGCGTGGAATCCGTCCTCCTCGGTCAGCGGGCGTCCGAAGAAGACAGCGTAGAAGAGAAGGGCCGCCGAGCCCGCGAACGTCCATGCGGACCAGGGCGCGGACTCCACCACAAATTTCACGGCGAGGACGACGAGTCCGAGCGTTCCGAGGCCGATCCACAACGGGTCGCGGACGCGTCGCGTCCGAAGGTCGGACGCCGCGGCGACGACGAGAAAGGCGGTGCCGGCCGCGAGTCGCGTCGCCGCGAACGCGTCCACACGTCCGCATCCCAGCGTCGTTATTTCAAGGGTTGCGTGCTCCGTATCATGGGTCGCAAGACCTGCGTTTTTCTCGGTAACGACTAAATAGACCCTAACGAATAGCGCAAATCGTCGAAGGATTTTCTCGAAATCCCTCCGAGGACGGACATGATGGAGCCGCGGCGAATGAAGGTGAAAGTCTGCCTCGTGGGCGAGCACGCCGTGGGCAAGACTTCGCTGATCAAACGCTACGTCCTGAACGAGTACGACGACCGATATATCGTGACGCTCGGCGCGAAAGTCTCCAAGAAAGAACTCGCCCTCAATCCGAAAGGCGGGGACGCGATCCAGATGGACATGACCATCTGGGACATCATGGGCTCGAAAGGATTCCGCGAGCTGCTTCGCGAGGCGTACTTTCACGGCGCTCAGGGAATCCTCGCCGTCGCCGACATCACCCGATACGACACGCTCGAGGACCTCGACTCCTGGGTCGAGTCCGTGTTCCGGACCGTCGGCGAGATCCCGGTCGCGTTCGCGATCAACAAGATCGACCTGAAGGACCAGGCCGCGTTCGGTGAGGAGCAGGTGAAACAGGCCACGGAGGCCTTCGAGGCTCCGTATTTCTTCAGCTCCGCAAAGACCGGCGAGAACGTCGAGCTCGTGTTCCGGACCCTCGGCGAAACGATCGCGAAGACCGCCGCGAAATCCGCATCGCAACCGTAGTCGGCCCGCGCGTCTCCGGACCTTGACGGACCCCTGCTCAACCGTTCCGGCGCACCGCCATAGGCTCAAGTAGCCGGCCCATTCTCCGCCCCTCCGTGTCCGGTGCCGGACCCGCGTCGGCCTCCGTTCGTGTGCGTGTTACGCGGGACCTCGGCCTGTTCGACATCACGATGGCGGCACTCGGCGCGATGGTCGGCGCCGCGATATTCCTCCTGGTCGGTGCCGCGTACGCGGTCGCCGGTCCGCTCATGCTGTTGAGCCTCGGCGTCGCCGCGCTCATCGCGGCCCTCGCCGGAATGGCGTACGCCGAGCTCGCGTCAGGCCGACCCGATGCCTCCGGGGGTGCCTATGTGTGGGTGAGGAGCGCGTTGCCCGCGCCGAGCGGGTTCCTGAGCGGCTGGCTCTCGTGGGGCGGACACATCGCCGCCTCCGCGTTGAGCGCCCTCGGCCTCGGGATCTTCCTCGTCGAGATCGTCCGTCCCTCGGTTCAATCGTCGTTTTTCGGGCCTAACCCACTGGAGGTCAGCCTTGTCGCGCTCGCCGTCCTCGCGCTCTCCGCCGCCGCGCACTTCGCGCGCATTCACCTCCCTCTCCGCGCCCTCGGTCGGTTGACGCTGGGGAAAATCCTGCTGATTGTCCTGGTCGCCGTGCTCGGGGCGATTTCCATCTTCCAACCGGGTCCGCCGCGGGGATTCGCTCTCGGAGCGCCGGTCTCCTCGCTCGAGTTGATGCTCGGCGCGGGTGTGCTCTTCATCGCGTTCCAGGGCTTCGAGGTCGTCGCGCAACTGTCCGACCAGGTGAAGCACCCCGAGAGCAATGTACCGCGAGGCGTCTTCCTCGCCTTGCTCCTCGCGTTCCTCGTCTACGGGGGGTTCTTCCTCGCGGTGCTCGGTAACGTGCCGGCGGGCGAGTTGTCGGGTTGGCCTGCGTGCACGGCCTGCGTCGGTGGGACGGAACATATGGTCCTCTTGGGCGTGCGATATTTCCAACTCGGGCAACCGTACGTGCGGGACGCCGTCCTGATCATCGGGGTCGTCTCGATGTACGGCGCCCTGAATTCGAACCTGACGGCGGCGATCAAGACCTCGTTCAGCATGGCGCGGGATCGCCTCCTTCCCGGGAGCCTCGCGCGGATCGGGGGACGCGAAGTGCCTCCCGCCGCCGTCGCCCTCACGTTCGTCGGCGCAGGCTTCCTCGTCTTCCTGACCATTGAGACAATTGCGATCCTGGCGAGCCTCGCATTCCTCGGTCTCTTTGCGTTCGTCCATGCGGCCGTCATCGCCCTGCGCCGGGGGGAGCGGCGGAGCGCGCCCGGTTTCCGGGTGCCGTTGGTGCCCGCGGTCCCGATGGCCGCAATCGCGTTGAACCTGGCCCTCGGTGCCCTGCTTTGGAATTACCCTGCGCGGAGCGACGCGCCGATTCCGCCCGGGACGTTCGCCGCGCTCCTCGGCGGAGTCTGGCTCGCGGTCGGGCTCGCGTATCATTGGATCGGAGGTCGTCGAGTCGCGGGCCGTCCGGCTTCGGCCGACGTGGCCGCGGAGGTGCGCGACATCCTGGCGACGTCGGAGGACCACGTCGAGCTGGAGCGGTACCGCGTCTTCCTCCCGCTTCGGGAGTTCGAGGACGAGTCCCTCGTCGAACTCGGCGCTCGGATCGCCCGCGCCAAGAACGCGGAGCTGAGCCTGCTCCACGTCGTCGAGATCCCTCGAAACCTCCCGCCGAAGGCGATTCGTTTCCGGTACGTGGACGACCGGATTCGCGGGCTTCAACGACTCGCTCGGATCGGCGAGCACCTCGGGGTCGACACGCGTCCGGTGGTCAAGATCGGCCACAAGGTCTACGAGATCATCCTGGACACGATCCGCGAGGAGGCGGTGAACCTCCTCGTCATGGGATGGCGGGGCGAGCGGATCGAGGGGGATCGGCGGGTCCTCGGGAGCAACATCGACTACTTGATCGAGAACGCGCCATGCGACGTCATCGTGTTCAAGACCCAAGGGTTCCGACGGCCCCTCCGCCGGATCGTCGTCCTGACGAGTCCGATCTGGGGCCTCGAGGGGATCGACGACCTCGCGTTGATCCTCGCTGCCGAGGACCATCCGGTCGTCGAAGTCGTGGCGCTCGCGAGCGATCCGTCCGAAGCCGAGCGCCTCAAACAGGAGAGCACACGCTTCGAGGGCCGCGCGCACGAGCGCGGCGTGACCGTCGAGCCGAAGGTCATCTACTCGACCCAATGGGAATCGGAGGCGTTGCGCGAGAGCGCCGAGGCATCGTTGCTGATGATCCGCGCGACCTCGCCGGGCGGGCTGCGGAAGTTCTCCCTCGGACCGGTCGAAGACCGGATCGTCAAGCTCGCGAAGTGCCCGGTCCTCATCTTGAGGAAGTGGACGTGACCGTCCCGCCCGCGCGGATTTAAGGCGCGGGGACGATTCCGCGGCCGGGGGTGAGTTGACGGCGCTCCGGAGGCCGCGTGAGCCGCTCCCGTGGCCATCGTTCGTGACGGTCTGGCGGGTGGCGTTTGTCCTCGCCGCCCTGCTGATCCTGGCCGGGATGGCCGTGTCGATCGACCTGCAGCCGCGCTCGTTCATCGTCCTTGCGACGACGACGAGCGCACGCGATTCGGGGCTCCTGGATTACCTGATCCCGTACTTTCAATCGGACACGGGAATCGGGGTCCGGTACACGGCGGTCGGCACGGGCCAGGCGCTCGACCTGGGAAGTCGCGGCGATGCGGACGTGGTCCTCGTCCACGCGCCGTCGGCGGAGCTGGCCTTCATGGCGGCTGGCCAAGGCCTGTGTCGGAGTCCCGTGATGATGAACCAGTTCGTCGTCGTGGGTCCGAACCAGTCGGATCCGGCAGGCATCTTGGGCCTCACGAACGCGACGATCGCCTTCGAGCGGATCCGCACGACGCATGCGCTGTTCATTTCTCGCGGCGACAACTCCGGCACGAACATCATCGAGAAGACGATCTGGTCCTGGGTCGGCTACACCCCGTCGACCACGAACGACACGTGGTACAAGGAGTCCGGGCAGGGCATGGCGGCGACGCTCGACATCGCGTCGCAGCTCGTCGCGTACACGCTCTCCGACGACGGCACCTTCCTCGTGCACTCCGCGAACCTGGACCTCCGCATCGACGTCCAGCACGATCCGGCGCTTCGGAACTTCTACAGCGTGATCCCGGTGAACCCGAGCGTCCACCCGAGCATCTTCGTGGCCGGCGCACTCCGGTTCGCGAAGTGGTTGACGTCGGAGCGGGGCCAATCGCTGATCGGCAATTACACCGCGGGCGGCGTGCGTCCGTTCCAGCCGGACGGGCAGGACTTGTGTCCATGACGGATTTCTCGGAGATCCTCCAGATTGTCGGGCTCTCGATCCTGGTGTCTGGGACGTCGACGCTCATCGGATCCGTCGTCGGCGTCCCCCTCGGCGTCCTCGTCGCCTTGAGGAAATTTCGCGGCCGGAACTTCGTGCGGACAGTCGCGTTCACGTTCTACGGATTTCCACCGGTCCTCGCGGGCCTGCTCGTCTTCCTCATCCTCTCCCGCGGCGGCCCCCTGGGGTTCCTCGGGTTCCTCTTCACGCCGATCGGGATGATCCTCGCGCAGTCGGTCATCGTCATGCCGATCGTGATGGGCATCACGATCTCGGCGATGATGACGGTGGAGAAACGCCTCCACGACACGTCCCTCGCCCTCGGTGCGAACGAGCGTCAGTGGCGGACGACGGCTTTGCATGACGCCCGGGTCGGCGTGTTCACGGCCGTCATGGTCGGCTTCGGCCGCGCGATCTCGGAGGTCGGGACCGTCCTCATCGTCGGCGGGAACATCCGGGGGCAGACGCGCGTTCTGACAACGGCGATTGTCCTCGAAATATCGCAGGCGCACTATCTCGAGGCCACGATCTTCGGGATCATCCTGTTCGTCATCGCCTTCGCCGTCTTCGCCTTCCTCCAGCGCTTGCAAGCGAAGGGGGTCGTATGAGCGCGGCCCCGCTCTCGCTGGAGGGAATCCACAAGTCATTCGGGACGAAGCCGGTCCTCCGAGGCCTGGACGCGGAGGTCCAGGCGGGAGAAATCTTTTCGATCGTAGGTCCCAGCGGAGCCGGGAAGACGACCGCGCTCCGCCTGTTAGATTTGCTCGATTCGCCGGACGCGGGCCGGATTACGTTCCACGGGAAGTCGTATCCCATCCGTTCGCCCGAGTCGCTCGCGCAGCGGCGCCGCATGGTGTTGGTGATGCAGAACCCGACCGTGTTTCGCGCGACGGCGTTCGAGAACGTCGCGTACGGCCTGTGGCTGCGAGGCGTCCCGGACGCCGAGCTCCGCGGGCGCGTGTTCGCGGGCCTCGACTTCGTCGGACTCTTGGAAGCCGCAAAGGAGTCGGCCGAAAAGCTCAGCGGCGGGGAGCAACAGCGCATCGCCTTCGCCCGAGCGGCGGTGCTGAACCCGGAGATCCTGCTTCTGGACGAATTCACCGCGAACCTCGACCCGTTCAACGTGCGTCTGCTCGAGCAGTCGATCCTGCGATATCGGCACGAGACCGGATGCACGGTCGTGATCGTGACGCACAACCTGTTCCAGGCCAAGCGCCTCGCGGATCGGGTGGCGCTGCTCCTCGACGGCCGGTTCGTCGAGGTGGCGCCCGCGGCAGACTTCTTCGAGCATCCGGTGCGGCCGGAGACGCGGGCCTTCCTTTCCGGCGAGATGGCGTACTGATCAGATGAGGGTGACGTCGACCGTCTCGACGCTTCCGACTCCGGGGATGGCGGCCAGGGACTGCTCCAAGGGGTCGGATCCTCCGGACGCGTCGCTCACGACCGCCACCGCGAGGATCGCCTTCAGGCCGAACGCCACGGGTTGTTCGCGCAGATCGCGCAAGGCGCTCCCGAGCGTCGACCGGACCCGCGAGCGGATCGACTCGAGGTCCGTGTCGGCGTCGTCAGGCATGATACGGAACGTGACCGCCACGGATCCCATCGCGCACCTCACGGCCCGGTGAAGGAACAGGCCGGACATCGATACGAAACGGATTGGTCGCGGCATCGCGCGCACCGCCCGATCTTCGCTTGGCCGCAGCTCGGGCACGGGAACAAGGTCGTGCCTTTTCCCGAGAGGACGGCCCCGCACGAGGTGCAGCGGCTCTCGACGCGAATCACGAAACGCCGGATGAAGTGGGTCTATAAATCGTTGTGCTCCCGAGCCATCTATATCCTGCGAGCTGGATAATTATGGCCCTCCGATTCGATCCGGCCAACGAGGTTCGCGTGCACCGCAAACTTTAATACGAAGGCTCGTTTTGGCAAACGGTCGCATGTCGCCGCCGCTAGCCGGAGGGCCCGTAGCTCAGCTAGGTAGGATGGCGAACCAACACCGTCCCTAGAAAGAGCATCCGGCTTTTAGCCGCCTTCCTTCACCGGAGAGCGGAAAGAAACCGGGTGGTCCGGGGTTCGAACGGGCCCTGCGGAGCGCGCGGGGTCCCCGAAAGTCCCCGCGGGCCCGTACGGCTCGCGCGCGCGTGGCATGCCAGGTGGAAAACGGTCGCCCAGGGAGGACCTCCCCTTGAGGTTTAACGTGTTGGAGCATCAGCTAGTACCAGAGCATCGCCTCGTGCAGGAGGAAGAGGCGGAGCGGGTCTTGAAGGCGATGAAGATCACGCGAGACCAGCTCCCGAAGATTCGGAAGAGCGATCCCGTGATCCAGGTCCTCGAGAAGATCGAGGGGCCCATCGAGGAAGGCCGGATCATCCGCGTCACGCGGGTGAGCGGGACCGCGGGCGTGTCGGAGGCCTATCGCCTCGTCATCGGGAGGTAGAACATGCGCGAACTCATCGATGCGTTCTTCCGAGAACGCTCCATCGTCAACCATCACATCGCCTCATTCAACGACTTCCTTCCGACGATCGACAATCCGAATTCGCGGATGCAACGGATCGTGGACAACCTACGGTCGTCGCCCGAGGACGAACGCCGCGGCATCATCAAGCTCGACGAGGACCGGACCGAGGGCGACGTCATCGAGATCCGGATCGGCCGGAAGCGCGACGACCGCGGACGGATCGACCTCGAGGCAAAGCCGACGATCACGCTGGGCCTGCCGGTCGTCAAGGAGGCGAACGGGGCCACCCATCCGCTCAACCCGATGGAAGCGCGCCTTCGGAACCTGAACTACACGGCCCCGATCTACCTGGACTTCACGGTCATCGAGAACGGCATCGAACGGGAGCCGGAGCGGGTGCACATCGGCAACTTCCCGATCATGGTCAAGTCGAAGCGGTGCCTCCTCTACAAAGAAAACATGGAGACGGAAGGGGAGCTCACGTCCGACGAGTACAAGCGGAAGCTCATCGAGATGGGCGAGGACCCGTACGACCCGGGCGGGTACTTCATCATCGGCGGGACCGAGCGGGCCCTGATCTCGCTCGAGGATCTCGCGCCGAATCGCGTCCTCGTCGAGTTCAACGAACGGTACGGCCGCAAGGTCGAGGTCGCGAAGGTCTTCTCCCAAAAAGAGGGGTACCGCGCCCTCACCCTGATGGAGAAGAAGAAGGACGGGCAGCTGATCGTCAGCGTGCCGACCGCCTCCGGACAGATCCCGCTGATCATCCTGATGAAAGCCCTCGGCATGGAGAAGGACGAGGACATCTACAACGCGGTCGTCTCGACGCCCGAGATGGCGAACATCGTCTACGCGAACATCGAGGAGTGCCAGAACAAGAAGATCTACCCGCCGAACGGGATCTTCACGCGGGACGACGCGATCAATTACCTCGAGAAGAAGTTCGCGACGGGCCAGGCTAAGGAATACCGGATCAAGAAAGTCGAATCGATCCTCGATCGGTCGCTCCTCCCGCACCTCGGCGACACCCGCGAGGACCGGATCAAGAAGGCGATCTTCCTCGGACGCGTCGCCCGCACGGTCCTCGAGCTGTCTCTCGGCATGCGCCGGGAAGACGACAAGGACCACTACGCGAACAAGCGTCTCAAACTCGCGGGGGACCTCAAGGAGGACCTGTTCCGGGTCGCCTTCGCGAACCTCGTGAAGGATCTCAAATACCAGCTGGAGCGATCGTACGCGCGGC
>VBMA01000058.1 GCA_005878985.1 Methanobacteriota archaeon | reverse complement strand
CGAGTCGCCCCTGGGCTCCCTGACGCGGCTCCACGTCGACCAACTCGAATCCGGCTTGCTTGAGACGCGTCATCTCGGTTCGGATGTCCTTAGTCGCGAAGGCGAGATGATGAAATCCCTCCCCCCGGCGCTCGATGAACCGGGCGATCACGCCGTCGGCTTTGAGGGATTCCAGGAGTTCGATTCGAATGGCCCCGGCGTGGAGGAAGGCGACGCGGACGCCTTGCGACGGCACGTCTTCCGTGAGGTGCGGCTCGAGCCCGAGGCGGCGATAATCCTCGAGCGCCTCGCGCAGGCTTCGCACCGCGACCCCCACGTGATGGACGGGTCCGATCATACCTCTTGCCTCGGCTTGTACGTGCCGAAGACCGTTCGGAGGACGTCGCTGATCTCGCCGAGCGTCCCCCTCGCCTGGATCGAATCCAGGATCGCGGGGACGAGATTCGCGTCCGACCGGGCCTCATCCTCCAAGTGGTGGAGATGAGAGTCGACCGCTCCTTGGCGGCGCTTCGCGCGGAACGCCCGGACCTGTCGGATGCGCTCCGGCTCGATACGTGGATTCGTCTTCGGGAGGCGGACGGGCTCATCGCCTTCCGCGTATGCGTTCACGCCGACGACGGTCCGCTCGCCCCGCTCGAGTTCGACTTGGACCCGGTACGCGGAATCGGCGATTTGGCGCTGGACCCACCCGCTCTCGATCGCCTTCAGCATCCCCCCGCGGCGGTCCGTCTCCCGGATCAGGCCGACGGCTTCCGACTCGAGTCGGTCCGTGAGCGATTCGATCGCGAACGAACCACCGACCGGATCCACGGTGTTGGCCACGCCGCTCTCGTGCGCCAAGATCTGTTGGGTCCTCAGGGCGACCCGGACCGCCTTCTCCGACGGAAGCGAGAGCGCCTCGTCCATGCTGTTCGTGTGGAGCGATTGGGCGCCTCCGAGGACCGCGGCGAGGGCTTGGATCGCGACCCGGACCGCGTTGTTCTCCGGCTGCTGCGCGGTGAGCGCCACGCCCGCGGTCTGGGCATGGAATCGCAGTTCGAGCGACTCCGGTTTCTTGGCATGGAACCGCTCCCTCATGATCGTCGCCCAGAGTCGGCGCGCGGCGCGGAACTTGGCGATCTCCTCGAGCAAGTCGATGTGCGCGTTGAGGAAGAACGAGATCTGCGGCGCGATCGCGTCGACGTCGAGGCCGCGCGACACGGCCGCCTCCAAGTAAGCGATCCCATTCGCGAGGGTGAAGCCGATCTCTTGTGCGGCGGTCGCGCCCGCCTCGCGGATGTGGTAGCCGCTCACGCTGATCGCGTTCCACCGAGGAACCTCGCGGGAGCAGAACTCGATCACGTCGAGGGCGAGGCGCATCGAGGGCGCGGGCGGGTAGATGTACGTCGACCGCGCGATGTACTCCTTCAGGATGTCGTTCTGGACGGTCCCGCGGAGCGATCCCCGCGCGACGCCGCGCGCCTCGCCGACGGCCAGGTAGAGGACGAGGAGGATTGCGGCGGTCGCGTTGATCGTCATGCTCGTGCTCACCCGATCGAGCGGGAGGCCAGCGAGCAGGGTGTCCATGTCCTCGACCGTCGAAATCGCGACGCCGACGCGTCCGACCTCGCCGCGGGCCATTGGTGCATCGCTGTCGTAGCCCATCTGCGTCGGCAGGTCGAACGCGACGCTCAGCCCTTCGTTGCCTTGGGCGAAGAGGTACTTGAACCGCCGGTTCGTCTCCTTCGCGGTCCCGAAACCAGCATACTGGCGCATCGTCCAGAGCCGACCGCGGTACATCGTCGGATGGATGCCACGGGCGAAGGGCGGCTCCCCCGGGAATCCGATGCGTTCCCGGTATACGTCCGCCTTTGAGTTGCGCGTCGCGACGACGTCCAAGACTACGCCACTTCCCGTCGTGCTGGACGCCTTCCCTACGGCGGTGGCCCCTTTGGGCGCCGCAAGCCGTCGTCGATTCGTCTTTCGTTGCCGGGCCATAGATCGGTCTCAATAGTTCGTCCACGCGAGGCCGAGCTCCGGCATGGACACGCCGCTGCCGCGAACGACCTCTCCGACAATCCGTGCGTTCACGTCGGGCTGGAGCGAGCGAACGACGGCGGTCGCCGTCGCCTCCGGCGCAACGACCGCGAAACCCATCCCCATGTTGAACGTCTGGTACATCTCCCGGTCTTCGATCCCCCCGAGCGATTGCAGCTCGCGGAACAAGGGTGGCACGTCGAGCGGTTTCGTGATGCGGAATTCGACCTTCGACTTGAGGCGGACAAGGTTGCGGAGCCCGCCTCCGGTGATGTGCGCCATCCCGTGGACCTTCCCGCGTCGGAGGGCCCGCAGGATTGGTCGAACATAAATCGCGGTGGGCTCGAGGAGTTCCTCGC
>VBMA01000057.1 GCA_005878985.1 Methanobacteriota archaeon | reverse complement strand
TGATCAGCCGTTCGACGAGGTTCGCCTTCGCCTTGCCGAACGGTTTGTTCGCCCACCGCCCGCCCGTGTGCGGGATCACGATCGGCGAGAGATTCATGTATTTCGCCAGACCGGCGTCGTGGACGACGACGTCGTTCAGCTCGTACTTCTCGAAGAGCTTCATTTCATAGCTGGGCCGTTTCTTCGGTTTCTTCGGCTCCCGCTTCGGCTTCTCGACGGCCGGGGCCTCTTCCCCTGGTGCCGGTTCGCTCGGGGCTTCCGGCGTGGGCGCGGCTCCCGGTGCAGACGGCTCCGGGGGTGGCGGCGGAACTTCGGATTCCGGCGGCGGTGGAGGCGGCGTCTCGGGGTCCACGGGCCTACCTCACCGGCTTCTCTTTGCGTCCCCGGACGAGCTCGTCGAGGCTGACGCCGTTCACTTGGATGACCTTGTACCGCACGCCCGGGATGTCGCCGTACGACCGGCCCATGCGGCCTCCAATGCCTTCGACGAGGACCTCGTCGTGCTCATCGATGAAGTTGATTGCCCCGTCGCCCACGGCGAAGGCCGTCACCTGCCGTCCGTTCTTGATGAGCTGGACCTTCACGCACTTGCGGAGCGCCGAGTTCGGCTGCTTCGCCTCGATCGCGACCTTCTCGAGGACGATCCCCTTCGCCTGCGGCGAGCCTTCGAGCGGGTCCGACTTCTCTTTGAGGTGCAACACGCGCCGCTTGTAATATCGGTCCGACCACCGTCGGGTCTGGCGTTCGCCTTTCAGTTTGCGCGCAGCGAAGAGACCCCGTGCCAACGATCGACCCCGGTAGAGGGCGCTCTAAAAGTCATGTGCTATATAAGGGTCGCGTCCGGCCGAAATCACGCATCCGCAGGAAGGGCGAGTGCGCGTTCGCAGTACGGGCACGTGACGCGTTCCTCGGGGAAGTACCACGTGTCGACGTTGCCGCCACAGTTCGGGCAGGTGCCGACGAAGTGCTCCTGCTTCACGGCATCCTGGGAGACGAACTCGTCCGTGGTCCGGTCGATCGCGCCCTTGACGAGGCCCTCGCTGAGGGCCTTTCCGAGGAGCTTCTCCGTCTCGAAGCGCGTCTTCCCGAGCCGTTGCGCCATGACATCCATCGGGATTCGCCGCTGGGACTTCAGCCAGTTCGCGAAGTCGACCACCGCCCGTTCGCGGCGCCATTGCCGCACGCCGACGGCGATCGCGATGACGCCCGGGATGACAGTGATCGGACCGCACACGTACAGGAAGAGCGGGATGTCATAGAGCAGGACGAAGAAGAAGAGGCCGAAGAACAGGGCGAAGCCGCCCATCGCGAAGTATGCGATTGGGTCCAGATCCAGGAGGCTCGATGTGCTCGAGGCCACGCTCCGTCCGACGAAAGCGCCGGTACTTCAATCCGGCGCCGTCAGAATCAGGAACGCGCGACAGATGCTCTCAGCGGGTCTCCGGAGGAATCGGGCTCTCGGGAGCGACCGCGGTCCGCGGCGTCTTCAGCGGCTCGCGGATGAACAACACGCTGGCCCCGGAGATGCCGATCAGCCCGAGGGCAATCACCGCGAAGGCGATCGGCCCGAGCGCCTGTGTGAGGGCGCCCCCGAGAACCGGGCCGACGATGAGCCCGGACCCGAAGATGATCGAGTAGATCCCGAACGTGGTCCCCGTCACCGCGTGTTCGACGATGTCGCCCAGGTATGCGAGCGCCGCGGGTGGAAACGTCCCGGCGCCGGCCGCGAGGAGGACGATCAAGGGCCATCGGGAGACCAGCTGCTCCAAGTCCGGGCTGCCGGCACCCGTAGCGAGGGCGAGGAGGATCGCGAGGCCGCCGAAGCATGCGAGCCCCAGAGCCATGAACGGCCGTCGCAGACGCGCGCGGTCGGAAAGGCGGCCGCTCACCGCGAGCGAGAGGCCGAGCGGAATCCCGAGAGACGCGACGACGATCAGGAGTAGATTGGTTTTCCCGGATCCCCCGGTTCCGGCCCCGAGCAAGTTGTCGGTGAAGGTGAGGACGTATCCGTAGAGCGCGACGACGGGGATGTAGACCGGGAGGAGCCGCTGGATGTCCTTGTTCCGCAGCACGGTGCGCAAGAGGTCGATCGTCCCCCGTTGGAGATCCGGGGTGAAGGGGGTCTCCTCGACGAGGAACTGGACCATGATGACACTCACCGTCACCCCGAGCCCGCCCACCGCGAGGACGACCGCGTCGGCGACGCCGAACGCATGGAGGGCGAGGAACGCGGCTCCGAAGCCCGCGACCAGGCCGCCGAAGGTGACGAGGTCGAAGAACGCCATGAGCTGCGCCCGGTTCGCGCGATTCGAATGGTCGTTGATCATCGCGAGGGTCGAGGCGACTTTCGCCGCCGCGCCGATCCCGAACATCGCGAAGAAGACCGCGACGAGATACGGTTGCACGGCCGGATCGACGCCGATGCTCAGGATGAACAGGAAGACCGCGGCGGCCGTCACGAGGTGCGCGAAGACGAGGATCCGCTTGCGTCCGATGCGGTCGCACAACGCGCCGAGGTACCCGACCGTCGCGATTTCGGCGAGCGGGTAGACCGCGAAGAGGACCCCCCGCCACAGGGGGTCGAGCGAGCGCATCACGTCCTGCATCACCGCGACGCCGGCGAACGCCGCGGCCCGCATGATGAACGTCGCGAAATACAGGAAGGAGAGATTCCGGACGTCCCCCGGGCCGAGGTTGAAGAATGCCGTCAGCTTGCGGCTCGCGAATCCGGCCAATGGAGCGGCCTCGGGATCTCGATGGCGAACACGGGCTCCGGCGGAATAGGTTTGCGGTCCGGTTCGCATCGATGCGCCGGAGTTTCCGGCCCGAAAACTCAGATGGAAATTCTTAAGTAAGGCAAGGATGCCTCGTCCTTCGAATAGGAGGTCTCCCCCTGTTCTGTAACCAGTGCGGTGGACGTATCGCGGACGGCTCGGTGTTCTGTAACCTTTGCGGCGCCAAGCTGGGCGTCGTTGCCCCGGCGCAAGTGGCGCCCGGGGTGCCCCCGGCTCCCGGCTATCCCGGTCAGGCCCCCGGTGTCCCCGGCGGAACGCCGATGGGCCAGCCGTACAACCCGAATGCGCCTGTCCAGCAAGTGCGTCCTC
>VBMA01000056.1 GCA_005878985.1 Methanobacteriota archaeon | reverse complement strand
GACGCCGCGTACCTCTCGAAGTACGGATATCAGGCCTCAGCTCACCGCTTTCTTCACGAGCGCGCTGATCCTTGCCTCTTCGGTGGCAGTCAACTCCTTCAGCGCGAAGACGACCGGCCACAGGGCGCCTTCGTCGAGGTTCGCCGCGTCGCTGAAGCCGAGCGTCGCGTACCGCGTCTTGAACTTCTGCGCGGGTTGGAAGAAGCAGACGACCTCGCCGTCCTTGGCATACGCAGGCATCCCGTACCAGGTTCTGGGCGAGAGGGCCGGCGCGCTGGCTTTGATGATCGCATGGAGCCGCTTGCCCATGGCGCGATCCGGTTCCCGCATCTCGGCGATCTTCGCGAGCACGGCGCTTTCCCCGTCCGCCTTGTCCGCGCGCGGGCCGCGGCCCGCGGATACCTTCTTCTCTTGGAGGTACTCCTTCATCGCGGCTCGTTCCTCGTCCGTGAATCCTGTGAACTTCTTGTTGACCGCGTTACTGCTCTTGGCGGACTTTTGGGTGTCCTTCTTTGGGCTCATAGAAACCTCCGCAAATCGTGATTGATTGTCGGCGACATGAAGTTTTCACCCGCCCGGCTCTCTGTATTTAACCAAAAACCGCAAATTCGGTAACTTCCCCCATTCTCGTTGTGAACGTTCAAGTATCTCCGCGGGCCCATGCGGGCCTGCATGGGTCGGCCATTCCGCGAGGCGCTCGCATCCACCCCGGTCGTCCTGGAAATCGTCCCGCCCGGGAGACGGGTGAGCGAGAAAGCGGTGAACGCATTCGTCGAGCGGGTCCGAGACTCGGTCCGCTCCCTCGAGAACCTGAACGGAGTGAACATCCCGGAGGTCCTCGAGGAAAACCATGCGGGTCAACCGTTCTACCGCGATTTGGATCCCCGCGACTTCGCGGCGATGCTGGGGGACCTCGGGGTCGACCCAATCATGAACAAGGTCGTCGCTCACGTCCCGTCGGAGTCGGTCCTTCGACGTTGGATCCGCGAATCCGTCGAAGACCACGGGTTCCGCAACTTCGTCTTGGTCGGAGGGAACAGCAGCCGAGTGCGCTATCCGGGGCCAACCGTCGTCGAGGCGAACCGCATCCTGCGGACGGTGACGAAGGGGCGAGACGACATCGCCCTCGGGAACATCACGATCGCGGAACGCGATCACGAGGTTGATCGCCTCGTCGAGAAGACGCACGCGGGATGTGATTTCTTCACGACCCAGGTCCTCTTCGAAGCCGAGCCGATGGCGACCGTCCTCCGGGCGTATGGGAGGCGATGTTCCTCCCAGAACCTGAGGCCCGCGACGGTCCTGCTGAGCTTTGCACCGGTCTCGGA
>VBMA01000025.1 GCA_005878985.1 Methanobacteriota archaeon | reverse complement strand
CCGCCCAGAGTTGCGGGTTCAGCCCGCAGACGGCGCCCACGTCCACCTGCACCACGATGTCGGCGAGTTGGAGGCGCCCGCCGGGCTTCAGGACCCGGAAAATCTCCCGGAACGCGGCGGGCTTGTCCGGCACGAGGTTCAGGACTCCATTGCTCGTGACCACGTCGGCGCTCGCATCGGGGAGTGGGATCCGCGTTGCGTCGCCCTCGAGGATCCGCACGTTCTTCCCGCCCATCCGCGCGATGTTCGCACGTGCCTTCGTGATCATCGCGGGGGTGATGTCGAGCCCGTAGACCTTCCCCGATCGCCCGGTCTTGAGGGACGCGTACAGCACGTCCGTCCCGGAGCCGGACCCGATGTCGAGGACTGTGTCGCCCGGCCTGATCGCGTTCGCGGCGTGCGGGAAGCCCACGCCGGCAAAGGATTCCGTCGCCCTGGGCGGTAGTTTCTGCAGGGCGTCGTCCGGGTAGCCCAGGTACCGCAGCGCCTCGAGTCCGAGCGGGAAGTGGTACGCCTTGTCCGGCCGCGTCGCGACCTCCGTATACAGGGACTGGACCGCTTTCGTGATGATGGGCGTGAGGTCCGACACCGCCTCGACTTGAACTTCCGGCGGCACGTGCGAGACCTTCACGATCTCAAGAGGCAGCTTCTCCACCCGTGTTCCCTTCCACTGCCATGTTTCGATTCCGTCGAAGCGGTGACGCGTCAGGAGTCTCGCTCGCTCCAACGCGGAGAGCCGCATTTCGGCGTCTTTGCTCGGAATTCGGAAGACAGATGCGATCTCGTGGGCGGGCGTCAAGTCATGGTGATGCTCCAGGTACTCCAAGATGTCCGCGGGGCTCCTCTTCGGAAGTCCTGGCGCGAGCCGGTCGACGATCTCTTCGAACGGTCTCGCAGCGAACGTCGCGCCTTTCATTTCCGTGTGTCCTTCACGATTGCGGACGAGGAGGGCGTCGAAGTTCGCATGCTGCCGCAGCATCTCCTCGCGATCCCGCTCGAACGCCTCCTCCACCTCGGGCGAATGCATTTCCTTTCGAAGACGGTCTTTGTCGAGGCCAACCTCCGCGCCCAATTTCACGAGGGTATCCTCCGTAGCGGGGAGACATTCGAGCCCGAACGCTTCCATCATCCGACGGAAGTATTTCGTCGCCTCGTCCCTGGATTGCAACTTCGCCGCCGTGAACGCCTTGCATGCGGGGAACGAGCTCTCCACCTTGCATCGGAAGTAGTAATCGGGCTGCACAGGCATGTGCGTCAGCGCGACGGATTCGAGAATCCAGTCGATCGTGCCCCGTTCGTCGACTCCGTTTTCCTCCATCCATGCCTTCAGGGTCTCGAACTCGCCACCCATCTTGTAGGTGACTTGTACGTTGTCACCGTAGACCTCTCGCAGACGCTGAAGGACCGGCTCCAAACCCCAGGACCACCAGCACCAAGGATCCGCGAAGTGGACGATCTCGATCGGTGGGTCCCCACCTGGCGGTCCCATCGTTTTCATTGCTCTGGGACGTGACATCAGGAAACCCTCATGACCAACAGTATCAAGGGGAATTTGAATAGGGTGAGATGTTCCCGCGCGGCATTATCCCCGGGGGCTAAAAGGGTTCTGCGGCGATTGCGAACATCCGGGTATTCGAGTTGGTCGACCCGAGAGAGAAAGCATCTCGGACGCCGCCCGCCATTCGCGCCAAGAGCGCGATGGCCGAACCGAAGTGGAAGTTGCAGGTCGAGCAACTCATGGCGTGCAACTGCAACTGGGGATGCCCCTGCTCCTTCGACGCGCCTCCCACCTACGGCAAGTGCGAGACGGCCCTCGCCTACCGCATCGCGAAGGGCGGCTACGGCGGGGTGGCGCTCGACGGATTGAAATTCATCCTCGTCGCGGCGTGGCCGAAGGCGATCCACCTGGGACACGGCCGTGGGGTCCTATTCCTCGATGCACAAGCGACGGGACCGAAGCGGGAGGCGCTCGAGGCGATCGCCACCGCGAAGGCCGGAGGACCGATGAACATCTACATGTCCATGATGACGGAGCCGCCCGAGGTCCGGACGGCACGTATTGAATTCCGCTTCATCGGAAAACGGAGCCGGTTCCGCATCGGGGACCGGGTACGCGTGGAATTCGAACCGATGCAAAATCCCGTGGCCGGCGAGGACCACTTCCTGATCGGCCAGCTCCCGACGGGATTGTTCACGAAGAGCGAGGAGTTCTTCTCGGCGAAGAATTTCCGCGTCGCGTGAACGGGTTCGAGTTCAACTACCCGGGGCGAAACGCGATCCTCGCTGCCTCGACGTGGCGGGGCCCGACGCCCGCGAAGCCACACGCCTGAGGGCGGTCGCGACAGCGAGGGATTCCGGTTTCGAACTATCGACCCGACTGCATTGCACGCACGTAATCGTCCCACTCTCGCGAGGTCTTCCGGACGATGAACCCTCGCGCGAACGGGGCGAACAACCGGTAAGGCCCCGTCAAGTGGACGTCGAACGTCATTTCGAGCCGAGTACCTTCCTTGTCCGAGAACAACCGGTATGTGTTGTGCGTGTGCCCCATATTCGAGCGGGCGTCGGCTTCCCAACCGTCCGGCGGCCGCAAGCGTACGAGGAACCGGGCGACGAACGGGAACGCCATGATTCCGCTCTCTTCCATCTCGATCAGGTCTCCCTCCCGACGGATCACCTTGCGTGTGCGCAGCCGGACTCGGCTCAATTCGGGGTCACTGTCCTGAAATTCCGTGCACCAGGCGTAGACATCCGAAAGAGTGGCTCGAAACCGCTTCGTCACTCGGAAGAGCACGCACGCCGAATTCGCCGGTGGCAGAAAAAGGCCTCGGCGTCGCCCTCGGAAAGCCTTCTCGCCTGCGAGGTCGACGTCATCGCCACCCACGCCACACTGAGGGGCTCGAACTGGAGAAGCTTGAAATCGAAGGCACGCGGAGTTCAACTGCGGTCGCTACGTGGTCGCCGCCGAGGAGCAGGACCCGGGCTACCAGCAGGTCGAGTACCTGGTCCGCGTCAAAAGCGAAGAACGCCTTTAGGGAGCGAATCCAGGAGCTTGTGAAACTCTGCCAGACGGCCTCTCCCGCGGGGGACACGCACCCGCGGTTAGTCCCGATGACCTCAAGGCGATCATTGAAAAGTGCCGACTTGTGTGGCGGCCGCGCTTCGTCAACCACTCGCGTGCCTTCTCGGCACCCTTGATCGACTCCGAATCGCATGAGAGAGAGCGCCGTCGTGCGGATTCGAACCGCAGACCACCCGATTAACAGTCGGGGGCTCTACCGGACTGAGCTACGACGGCTTGCGTGCGATACTAGGGGGGTCCTCAAATAGTTTCTGCGCCGCACCGGAGCGGAGGGCGACTCGGACCCTCCGAGACCACTCCGGCCAAAGCTATTAAATAACCGAGCCGCGGAGTTCGACCTCCGATTCACAAGGCTTAGATACGATGGGTTCCTCGGCCCGCCGATGATCGGTGAGAAGCGCCTCTTCGGCATCATCG
Organism: Methanobacteriota archaeon; assembly: GCA_005878985.1. Classification (GTDB taxonomy): domain Archaea; phylum Thermoplasmatota; class Thermoplasmata; order RBG-16-68-12; family RBG-16-68-12; genus RBG-16-68-12. The sequence goes on along the minus strand of VBMA01000025.1, from coordinate 8,926 downwards.
CCCTTATCCTCGGGCTTATCGCCGGAGTGATGATCCTCCTCAACGTTCAATCGAAGGGAAGCGTCGACCTCATCACGCTAATCGCGGGGATCGGCGTCCTCTACGGGAGCTACCTGATCTATCGGGGAAAGACGAGCATCCTGTTCGGCTGGGGGAAGACCCGCCTCGGCGCGTTGATCAACCTCGCGATCGGAGTGTTGACCCTTCTGATTCCTGGCGGGGTCGGCGGCACCCCGTCCATCCTTGCGATCCTGAGTGGGATTCTCGGCTTCCTTTCCGCGTGACGCACCGTTCGAGCCCGATCACCCGAGCGTCTTGCGGAGTTCCTGGACCGTCCCCGACATCGAATCGAGGACGCCCTTCAGGTAGTCGAGGAACTCCTCCAGCTTGTCCGTCGTCACGGCCCCTTCGGGCGAGGGCTTGATCAATCCCTCCTGCTCCAAGATCCGAAGGGAATAGCGGACCTTGTGTTGCGGGAAGTTGAGGAGCTCCGAGAGCCGGATGATCCCGATCGGCTGATTCTCCATGATCGCCTTCAGCATCGCGACATGTCGCTGCAGCAGCTTGACCTCGGCCTCGATCTTGCTGGTGAGCGCGCTCCTACGAGTCACGAAAACCTCCCCCTACAAACCGTGACATGGTCCGTGATAACGTGGGCTCTCTTAAAAGGTTCGACGCGCGGATGAGGAGAAGAATGCCATGTCCCGGTTGGCGGCCTCGCCCCATGCCCGCGACGCGACCGCGATGATTCCGATCGGGACGTCGTCGGGAAAGAGTGCGAGTCCGCGATCGGCCGCCCGCTGTGGCGCGAGCCCGTCTGCGATCCGGTCGTAGACGAACTTCGACAAGACCTGCTTGATGATCTCCTCGCCAATCCCGGTGACGGAGACCGCGCCGCGAGGGCCGGCGTACAGTCCCGCGCCGACGATCGGAGAGTCGCCGACCCGGCCCGGGAGCATGAACGCGACGCCTCCGGTCGATGAGCCGGTGGCGAAGCGACCTCGCCGGTCCCGCGCGACGGCGCCGACCGTGTCATGGATCGGGACGCCCTTCCACTTCCGCGCGTATCGCGGCAGCCGTCCCTTCCGGATCTGCTCCAGACTCTCCATGAGGTTTCGGCGGGATTCCGGGGTCGACGGATCGTATCGTGGGTGGCCGTTCGACCGTGCGAACGCGACCGCGTCCGCGCCCGCAAAGAGGATGTGAGGCGTCTTCAGGACATCGTACGCGACCCGGATCGGGTTCTTCACCTCCTCGATCGCGGCGACCGCGCCCGCTTCCCGGTCCCAGTTCATCAGGGCCGCGTCCATCTGGATCCGACCGTCGATGCGCATCCGAGAGCCGGTCCCCGCGTTCAACCGCGGATCGTCCTCGAGGATGACGATCGATTCGACGACCGCGTCCAATGCACGGCCCCCGCGGACCAAGACCTCCAGGCCGCGAGCCCCGGCCGCTTCCGCCGCGTCCTGGACGGAGGGATCCGAGCCCGCGCCGCAATGCGTGATCAAAAGGGGCCGCACGCGGCCTGCACCGATGCGGGAGGTTTCAATCTTTTGCCCGCGCCCTCGTCGGTGAGACGACGGACGCCGGCAGACGCATCGAGAGTTCGGCGACGCGTCGGCGGAGTTCGTCACGGATCGCGCGAAGCTCGTCCATCGTCTTGTCGGTCGCACCCGGGATGGGCCAATCTTCCGATTTCTCGCGTGCGCCAATCGGACACCGATCAAGACAGCCAAACGTCACGACTCGCGTTGCGCCGGCGATCATCTGAGGCGTGACGGTCCGAGGCTTCTTCGGACCGAGCTCGATGCCGATTTCTCGGAGCAACCGCGGCACGCCGGGATTGATCTCGGCTGCCGCCTGAACGCCCGCGCTCTCCGCGCGCCACCCGGAGGGCGCGATGGAATTGAAGAGCGCCTCCGAGAGCACACTCCGGAACGTGTTCTCGACGCAGACGAAGAGGACGGTGCCCACGGGATAGGACAGACGTCCGCGTGGCAAATAGATTCGCGAGGCCGCCTCGATAATCACGCGCCAAGGCCTATATAACGCGGCCCGCGTCGGCCGCGGCGTGCCCGCGATCCAGGCGTCTCAGCTCACAAAGCGTTTCGGGACCGTGGACGCGCTGAAGGGGATCGACCTCGCGGTCGAACCGGGGGAATTCTTCGGCCTGTTCGGCCCGAACGGGGCGGGCAAGACGACGATGCTGCGGATCCTCACGGGGCAGCTCCGTCCGACCACGGGAGAGGCGCGGGTCCTGAACATCGACGTCGTGCAAGAGCCGCTCCAGGTCAAGTCGCTCGTGGGCATCGTGCCCGAAGTGGAATCGCCGCCATCGTACTTGACCGCCCACGAGTACCTGTACTTCGTCGGGCGGGTCCGGAAACTCGACCGGCTCGAGGAACGGATCGCGCACTGGTTCGAGTTCTTCGATCTGGACGAGGGCGGGACGACGCTGTGCAAAGACCTCTCGAAAGGGACGCGACAGAAGTTGATGCTCGCCGCGGCGTTCATCCACGAGCCGGCGCTCGTCTTCCTGGACGAGCCGTTCATCAATCTCGATCCGATCTATCAACGGAAGCTCAAGGATTTCCTTACCGAGTACATCACCGGCGGGGGGACTGCGTTCATGGCGTCCCATCTGCTCGACATCGCCGCGAAGCTGTGCCACCGAGTCGCGGTGATCCGGAGCGGGTCGATCATCGCGACCGGGACCGTCGACCAGATCCGGGCCCACGACGCGGACCTGGAGTCCGCGTTCCTCCGCCTCGTAGGGGCGTGACGATGAGCTGGCTCCTTCGCCTCATGCTGAAAGAGGAATTCCGCGTCCATGCGAGCTATTCCGGTCAGACGATGTTCGTCTCGTTCCCGTTCATCATCACGATGTTCAGCCTTTCAATCGCCGTCACGAGCGGGCGGTTGTTCGCGTACACGCCGCTCGCGGACGCCATCCTCCTCCTGCATGTCAGCGTCTTCCTCTACGGCTTGAGCGTCGGTGCGTTCGGATTCCTCGGTCGACAATACCTCGAGCGGACGACCGGGACGCGCAACTACCTGGTCGCGATGCCCGGGATCCTCCCGATGCGGTTCCGTCGGACGTTCCTGGGCATGTTCCTCCGCGACGTGATCTTCTACATGGTCCTGCTCCTCGTCCCCGCGACGGTGGGCTTGGCCCTGTCCATCCCCGTGACGCATTTCCGGCTCACGAGCATCGGAGTGCTCTTCGGGGCCGCGCTGCTGTCGTTCCTCCTCGGCATGTCGCTGAGTTTCTTCGTCTCGACGGTTTACATGCGAAGCCGCGGGGGATTCGTCATCGCGGTCGCCGGTGTTTCCGCCCTGTTTGCGGCCGCGGGAGCCGCCCGCGCGATTCCGTTCTCCTGGATCCTCCCGAGCCTCGCGGCGCACGAACTCCTGCCGCCCCTGGGTGCGGACGCGACAGGAGCCGCGGCGCTCCTCTCGCTCGGGCTGGCAATCGTCGCCGCCCTCATCGGGGGGGCCGTCGTACTGGTCCCGGAGCGGTTCGAGCCTCCGAGTGTGGCGGCCCGCAACGAACTCCCGGGAATCATCGCGCGGCTCGACCGGTTCGAGGGATACAGCGCCCTCCTCGGGAAGGAACTCCTCGATTTTCAGCGGAGCGGGACCTACGCGAAGATGTTCTTCTCGTTCGTGACGCCGCTCCTCCTGTTGTCCTTCACGGCGTGGTTCGTCCGGCATGGCCTCCAGGTCCCGGTCGGCTTCAACACGGTCTTCTACGCGGGCATGGTCGGCTTCTTCGGGGTCATCCTCTACAATTGGATGAACAACGTGGACGCGACCGATTACCTCTCGACGGTACCGGTGTCCGTCCCCCAGGTGATCCGGACGAAGCTGATCGCGTTTCTTCTCATGACGACCTGGATCGGCGTCGGCTTCGTCGTGATGATTGCGTGGCTGAACGCGGACACGCGTTTGCTGTGGCTCGCGATTCCGATCGTCGTCGTCACCTCGCTGTACATCGTCGTCATGACGGCCTACCTCACGGGCTTGCGGACCAGCTCCTTCCTCTTCGACCCCGGCGTGCTCGCGCGGTTCAGCGTGATGTCGATGCTCCCGGATTTCGGGCTGACGATCCTGTCCTTCACGATCGATCGGGATCTTCGGCTCTCGGCCATCGGCATCGGACTCGTCCTCGCGATCCTGGGCGCGATAACGTATATCTTGCTCAAGGGCATTGACGCGAAATGGCGCGGCACGGAATTCGGCGAGTGATGGCCGCGGGGTCAACACCATGGACGGCAACGCCGCCTTCCGTCGAGCCATGCATATCGTCTCGCCGGTCTTTCTGTCGTACTATCTGCTGCCGGAGGATCTGCGAGCCGGCAGCGGCGTGACCCGCACCAGCGTGACGCTCCTCTTCCTCGGGACCGCGGCCTCCATCGAAATCGCGCGGATCGCGCTCGGCGTTCGGTTGTTCGGCATGCGGCCGTACGAAGGCCGACGCGTTTCCGCTTATGCTCAGGGGGCCCTCGGCTTGGGGCTCGCCCTCTTCCTGTTCGGAGATCTCCTGGGAACCCGAGCTCCCTACTTTGTCATCCCGGTCTTCCTCGGCATGGCGTGGATCGATCCGCTCGCGGCGCTCGCCCGGAGACGATCATGGCCTCGGTCCACGGTCATCGCCGCGTATTTCCTGCTGTTCCTCGCGACCGAATACGCGATGCTCGGGACTCGCTCGTGGAGCTGGCAGTTCCTATTCGCGGTGCTCGCGACGGGGTCCGCGATGATCGTCGAAGGCCCGAAGCACGCCCAACTGGACGACGATCTGCTGATGCTCGTCGTGCCGCTCGCGGTCCTGACCGCGGTCGCCCTCCTCTTCGCGCCGCCGGCCCTACCGTAGGACCTCGAGCTTCCCGTACCGGCCCGCGCTGACCTGCATGTTGCCCCGCCACTCGCGGACCCATCCATTCGTGATGCGGATCCGATCGTTCGCCTGGACCCGTTCGATCTCGTCGTTCCAGAGGCTGACCGAGACCTCCGTGCCCTCGTCGTCGACAGCCTTCGCGTCCGCCACTTTCCCCGTGGAGCCGCTCCGGCTCGAGAAATCCCGCGCATCGCCCTTCTGCCGAATCGTCAGCTCGATGACGTCGACCTTGCTCTCCGGGCGGAGTTCCTTGACTTTCATTCGACCGGAGCCACGAACGTCCGGGTTTCGCTTAAACGTTTCCGCGCGCGACGGAGACGAGAAATCATGGAGAGGGAGCGATACGTCCATCGACCGGAAGTGAAGGTCGTTCCGATGTCTCCCTCCTCGCCGAGGAAATTCTTTCAGCCACCGAAATAAAACTTATAACGGCCACACCGGATATCGAGCACGCGGGTTTCTTTGAATCGCATCAAGGTTGTGAGCGAGGTCGCCGAACTGGTTCCGATTCTCCGCGCGGTCGACACGGAGGTCAAGAGCGAGGTGTTCAAGGAAGTCTCCACCGGTTGGAAGACGGCCCGGGAGATCGAGGAGAAGTTCGGGGGGACCGGCTCCGACGCCCTCCGGTTCTTCGAGAAGATGAAGCTCGTGGAGACGAAGTGGCAGACCGGTCCGACCGCGTCCCCGGAGAAGGCATACCACGCGTTCTACTCCTCCTTTCACATCAACGCGACCGCCCCGGTCCCCGAAATCTCGGACGTCCTCCACGCTGCGATGATGTCCGAGGAAGCGTACGCCGAAATCGAAAAGCAGATCTTCGACATGGTCGGGGCGGACGGCAAGTTCTCCGGCGATGTCGCCGATGCCCTCAAAGTGACGCAGACGAAGCTGAAGGCCTTGGTGAAACGCTCCCCTCGCCTCGACTTCCGCGGTCACCGGATCATCCGGTTCGAGGACTGATCGGTGATCACCGTCCTCCGGCTCGGGCATCGTCCCGCTCGGGACAAGCGGGTCACGACCCATGTCGCCCTGACGGCCCGCGTGTTCGGGGCGGACGCGGTCCTCGTCTCGACCCGGGATCCCGGGCTCGAGCGGACCGTCCGAGGCGTGGTGCGGCGATTCGGGGGCTCGTTCCGAATCGAGACGGGCGTGCCGTGGAGGGGCCTGTTGCGGGATTGGAAAGGCCCGAGAGTCCACCTCACGATGTACGGACTCCCGATCGACGACGTGCTCCCGCGAATCCCCCGCGACGACCTGTTGATCGTGGTCGGCGCAGAAAAAGTCCCGCGAGACGTGTACGACCTCGTGGACTTCAACGTCGCAGTCGGGAACCAACCGCACTCCGAGGTCGCGGCGCTCGCGGTGTTCCTCGACCGCCTCCTCGGTGGTCGGTCGCTCCAAGCCGAGCCCACGGCCCGTATCCGGATCCGGCCGAACCCGCACGGGAAGTCGGTGGAGAACGTGAGTCACTGAACCGCGATCTTCATCGAGAGCCGCCGAAATGTTTCGGCTTCCCTTCGACCAGGCTCGGTCGGACCGAGCACGTGATTATCTCAGGTCGTCCAAGTCGGTCGGCCGGTCCTCGAGCTGGATCGTTAGGGTGTGCCGCGAGGTCTTCGGCGGGAACAGGTCGCCCGTCCGGCCACGGCGGATCACGTCTTCCTTCGTGACGACGGAGACCACGGCGTCGGGCCAGGTGCCGAGCTGCACGATATCGGAGGAATAATCGACGAGGTACGCAGGGATCCTGCGGGCGCCGAGAGCCCGGACCGCCTCGACGCGGTGGTGGCCATCGAGGATTACGAAATCGACGTCGGCCACAAGGATCGGTCGGCGGAGATATCCGTCCTTCCGGATTTGGTCCGTGAGTTCCCGGAGGAGGGCGGGTCGGACGCGCTCATGGCCATGGAGTCTGCCGATTTCCAAGACCTCGAATCGGACGCTCGGCGTTCGCCGAGCCGGCCGGCTCCGGCGGGCCATCGGTAGAGCAACGGGCCTACGGGAATAACGGTTTCGCAGCGGCGCGCGGTCCTACTTCGCGGCGGCCGCGACCGGCGGCGCCGCGCTCCCCTTCCGCAAGGAGACGCGCTTCGGGAAGTACCGCAGCACGACGATATCCCCGACGCTCTGCACCCAGCGGTACGGAACGCTCACCGCGCGGCTCCCTTCGACGAGGAGCGGATTCGTCTCCCCGACAAAGATTCCATCAACCGCGCCGTTGTCCACATCGACGACCAAGTTGTTCACGTTTCCCAGGAACACGCCGTTGTGCGTGTAGACCTGGAGCCCGATGATTTCGGACAGCTCTTCGAGCAAAGAGTCACCATCCCTTCTGTTGGCGCGTATCTGAGGAGCCGTTCTTAAACGCTTCGGTGACACAGAGAATCGAGTCCGACGCCACCCACGTTCGTCGTCAGAGAATGTGGCTGACGATGTCTTCGAGCTCCCGGTCGCAGTATTTGCAGACGACGCGGAGGGGGTTCTTCGAGCGCACGACGAACGACGACTCGATCGGCTCGCGGACGTTCGAAATGCAGTTCGGATTCGCACATCGGAGGATGCCCACCGCCCAATCCGGCAGTGCGAGCGGGCGTTTCTCGGCGACGTTGTAATTGCGGATCACGTTGACCGTCGCGGTGGGGGCGATGAGCGCGATCTTCTCGAGTTCGCGGCCGCCGAGCTCGCGGTCCTCGACCTTGACGATGTCCTTCCAACCCATCGCCTGACTCGGCACGTGCATCGCCACGGTTACCGTCGACGTCACGGCATCCCCGATCCCCAGAATCTTGAGGACCTTCAGGGCGAGCCCCGCGGGAATGTGATCGATCACGGTCCCGTTCTTGATCGGGGTGACGCGGAGTTCCCTCATACGCCGTCTCCGAGGATCAGGTCGAGGAGCGCCATGCGGACCGGGACCGCGTTGAAGGCCTGTTTGAAGTACACCGCGTGTTTCGTCCGATCCACCTCCGGCGCGATTTCCGTCACTCGCGGAAGCGGATGCATGATGATGAGTCCTCGTTTCGCGTCCCGCAGGACCTCCATGTCGACGCGATACGAACCGGCGACCTTCTCGTACTCCTGGGGGTCGGGGAACCGCTCTTTCTGGATCCGGGTGACGTAGAGGACATCCGCTTCGCGGATCACTTCTTCGAGGCGGTGTGCCGCCCGGAACGAGAGACCCTTCTCCTTCACCCGCTCGAGGATCTCCGCCGGCATCTCGAGCGTCGGTGGGCTCACGAACGTGAGGTGGGCGCCGAGTTCGGCAAGCGCGTACGCGAGCGAGTGGACCGTCCGGCCATACTTGAGGTCGCCGACCAGGACGACGTTCTGACCCTCGAACGCACCTTTCTCGTCCCAGATCGTGTACAGGTCGAGCAGGGTCTGGGTCGGATGCTGGCCCGCGCCATCGCCCGCGTTGATGACCGGCTTCTCGGTGAAGTCCGCCGCGAGCCGCGCCGCGCCCTCGTGCGGATGGCGCAAGACGATCGCGTCGCTGTACGCCTCGACCATGCGGATCGTGTCGGCGAGGGTCTCGCCCTTTTGGACGGAGGTCCCCTCGGCGCTGCTGAATCCGAGCGCGCGCCCGCCAAGGCGCGCCATCGCGCTCTCGAACGAGAGCCGGGTCCGCGTGGATGGTTCGTAGAAGAGCGTCGAGAGGATCTTGCCCTCGAGGGACCGCGAGCGCTTCTCGCCGGTGGCGATCGGGACCATCTTGCGGGCGGTCCTTAAAACGAGTTGGATGTCGGCCGGAGTGAAGTCGCGAATCGAGAGGACGTCTCGCCCCCGGAAGCTCGACATCGAGTCCCCAATTCGTAGGTTCGATTTAAACAATCCGCGGACGGAAGGATGGAAAGAGAAGAGTGCCGCGCAACCGTCCGCGGCCGGCCTATTTCTTCGGGTCTCTCCGCCCCAACTGGGTGACGTTCGAGGGAAGGATCACGATTCCGCCCTCGGCTTCCATGTACCGCTTCCAGTCTTTCGTGTTCTCCAGGGCCTGCTTGGCGCGCTCCACGGCGATCGTCGCGACGA
>VBMA01000122.1 GCA_005878985.1 Methanobacteriota archaeon | reverse complement strand
GGCCCGCGCGGAGTCCGCGTGAACGCGCTCGCCCTCGGGAGCATCGCCACCGAGGCGACCGAGCGGGCCACGCGACCGGAGGACCGGCAAGCGTTGGCCCAGGAACCCGCGCTGCGACGCTGGGGAACTCCCGAAGAGGTCGCGCGCGTCGTGGCGTTCCTCGCCTCGGATGATGCGTCGTACATCACCGGCCAAACGATTGTCGTCGATGGCGGATTCGCGCTCCGCTGATCCGTTCATGGAGTCGGAAGGGTGACGCCTTCCATGAGGAACGATCCGCGCGTTCCGCAGGTGTGGCAGGTGACCAGAAGGGACACGCTTCCGTCGCCGAACTGCTCCCGAACGATCCAGTGGCTGCGTCCACACACGCATACGAGACGCACCTCGTCCGACTGTCCGCGAGCTCGAAGGAACAGGCCATCCTCCGTGCTCCGCCAGCGCTGCACGACGATTCCGGGTACCGCGTCGACCCGGACATCGTGGATCGTCCCCATCGTGCGCGTCAACGGTCCCGCGCCTTAAGGCGCTTGCGCGCCGCCGGGTAGGTGACCCGCGTTCCGCGCACCCGAGCGAACGGCGTGAGGCGGTGGTCCTGGGCCTTGCCCGGCGAAAGGATGTGGACCACGCGGAGGCCGCGGACGAGCAGCGCATCGGACAGGAGGGAGCGATGGCATTTCCACGGCACCGCTTCGGCGCACATGATCGCGGTCCGCCGCTCCGAAGCGATCGCGATGAGCCGATCCAGACCCGCCGAGAATTCGGCGGTTGCCATGTGGTCGGCGTATCCTCGGAATCCGCTGTTCCGCCAGCCGAGGTTCACGCTGTCCGGGCATGCCTTCCGGAAACCCCCAAGGGCCTCGACGTGTTCGTACGCAATCCCCCGTTCCGAGAGGGCCTTGGCCAATGAGGTCTTCGCGGTCCAAGGCACGCGTTGGGAAGTCGGAAAGTGCCGGACGTCGGCGAGGAATCGGATGCGATGTTCGCCAAGAAGGGCGAGGAATTCCACGAAGGAACGGGTCGAGTGACCGATCGTCCAGACGGTCCCTCGGGATCCGCCGATCGCCGCTCGCGGGTGTTTGGCGTCCTCCACCTGATCCCCGCCCCCGTGAGGCTCACGGACGATAATCTCTCCGCTGGCCTTAAGAGACTCGGACTCGACCCCTTCGTTGCCGCGGGCCCTGCCCGGGCGTGTTCGCCATGTCCGCCCCGCCTACCGACCACCGTCGGGTCTCGCGTTGGATCGCCTTTGTCGCATTCGCGATCGCCGCCTTCATCGTGGCATCGGCCGTCGTCACCGGTTCCGGTCCTGATGGACGGGTCCGCGGGTTCGTGACGGACTCCGTCTCGGGCGTGCCGATTTCCGACGCCGCCATCCGGCTCCAGGCGTCCGACTTCCCGTGGGTGTTCGACACCTCCACGGACTCGACCGGCTACTACGAAGTGGCCGTTCCCTCGCACCGATACACTGTCACCACATGGAGCCCGGACCGCGACCAGGTCACATCGACCGTCGCCGTCGGGTCGGGCCAGACCATCTGGCTCAATCAGACCTTGCCGGTGGCGGGCCCCCGATCCGCTCGCCTCCAAGGTTACGTCACGGACGCCTCGACGAGTGCGCCTGTGGCCGTCGGAGAGATCGTCGCGGGCCACCCCTGGTGGAACCCCGGCCAAGGATACGTGAATCAGAGTTCGATGAACAGCTCGGGCTACTACGAAATGAACCTCGTGCCGGACGGCTACGAGATCATGAGCCACAATGTGTTCGGCTATGCGCCGTACGACTATTACACGGTGTACGTGGGCTCCGGGCAGATCCTCTGGTACAACATCTCGCTGACTTCGAATCCGATGGACGCATGGATCAACGGGACCGTGTCCGATGCGAACACCGGCGCCCCGATTGCCGGGGCCACCGTCATCGCGCAGGTCGACGGGACGATCCTGCCGTCCGCCGTCTCGAACGCGACGGGATTCTTCTCCCTCACCGTCCCGACGGGCAGCGTGGAGCTCTCGGCGAACGCCCTCGGGTATGCGCCGACCTTGACCTCGACATACGTGTGGTCGGCGGGCGAGTACGTCCTCAACATCGGCCTCACGCCGCTCGCCTTTGGCGTCCGCGGGTACGTGCGCGACGGCGTCACGGGAGCCGGCCTCTCCGGGATCGTCGTGACGGTCGATCCGCTCTTCGGGAGCGGGTACTTCGACCAGGCGACCACCGACGCATCCGGATTCTTCAACATCCCCTTCCCGCCGGACGACTATGTCGCGCGCGCGAGCGCCCCCGGATACACCACCTGGACGACGTGGCTCTTCTCGTTCTCGCCCGGGGTCGTGTGGGCGAACGCGACCCTGTGGCCGATCATCTCGACCGTGTCCGGGTACCTCGTGGATTCGCTGGACGGGAGCCACGTGCCCGGACTCGGGGTGACGGCGATCGACTCGCGAGCCGGGTATTCCACGTACGTCTACGCGGACGCGTCCGGCTTCTTCTCCCTCGCGGTCCCGCCGAGCCCCGCGATTTCGGTCGCGGTCCTCGGGCAGGCCCCGTACGCGGGCAACATCGTCTACGTCGCCACGCATCCGCACCGGACGACCTGGGTCAACATCACGCTGGACCGCCTCAACGCGCACATCGAGGCGAACGTGACGGACGCCTTGACCGGGTTGCCCGTCTCCGGGGCGAGCGTCTATGCCGCGTGGTATTACGGATCCGACTGGGTCGCCTCGAATGCGACGGGCTCCGCGGTGGTTGACGCTCCCGCCGGTGCGACGACGTATGTGTCGGCGTGGGCGACCAGCTACCTGAGCTGGAGCAGCGTCTTGACTCCGGCCGCGGGCTCCAATCCGCTGACGATTCGACTCTACCCGGATCTGCCGCAAGACGTCCGGATCCGCGGCTACATCACCGACGCAGTCACGAACGCCAGCATTTGGCCAGCCACGATCCGCGTCACCGGATACGATGACCAGACGCCGTACGCCTACGCGGACGGAACGGGCTACTACGAAGTCTGGACGGTCGCGGCACCGCAGACGGTCCGCGCAGCGGCGACGGGCCACGCCGCCGGAGAAGCGAGCGTGGACCCCGCTTCGGGCGAGACGCTCTGGGTCAACCTGACGCTGGCGCCGGACACGAATCCACCGCTCGTCGAGAGCTTCACGGCGACCCCGTCGATTGGGGTGTCCGAATCGAACCCGACAAGCCTCGTCGCCCACGTCAACGAAACGAGCCTCGACCAGGCGTACCTATCGATCCTCAAGCTCTACTCCGTTTCCGCGAACGTCGGGACGTTCCTGAACCTCGGGCGCTTCGACGCCTCGCTCGTGTCGGTCACGCAACCGAGCGCCGGCAACTACACGATCTCGGCGTCATGGGACACCCAGACCCCGATCGGCCACATGTCGGATAGCGTGAACTCCGTCTGGTGGCCCAGCCTCTACGCGTACGCCCCGTTCCAGACCGCCGTCGCGGGATACTGGGACAACGCGACGCTCTCGAGCCCGGTCCCCGCCGCCGCGGTCTTCGACGCGCGGAGCGGACAACTGCTGTACATCTACAACTCGTACGGTTTCTTCGGTCCGGGCGACCAGCCGACCTCGACGTTCCAACCGTATGCCTCCGGCGTCCGCATCGACCTGACGAGCGGCGCGATCGTCGGCTACGCGATCGTGAACGGTCCGACCTTCGCCGTTGGAAGTCTTCGGATGGACCTCTCTCAGGGAGTACCCGCCGGCCAGTACGGCGCCTTCCTGGAGCTGTACGACTCGGCGGGCTACTACACCCCGGCCGCCGTCCTCATCCAGACGACTCCGGACAATGTCCCTCCGGTCGCGAACGCCGGGCCCGACCTCGTCGTGGACGAGGACACGACGGTGACACTCGACGGATCCGCTTCGACGGATAACGTCGGAATCACGAGCTACAGGTGGACATTCATGGACGGGACGATGCAGACGCTCCAGGGCGTTAGCGCGTCGTACGTCTTCGCAACGCCCGGCGCGTACGTCGTGACCCTGACCGTGCGCGATGCGGACGGCAATGTTGGGACGGACACCGTGACGGTCACCGTCCGCGACATGACGCCTCCGGTGGTCACCGTGTCCTCCCCGTCCGATGGGGCGAGCATCCCCGGATCGACGGTCATCGTCGCGGCCGCGACGGACAATCTCGCGGTCGTCCGGGTCGAGTTCCTCGTCGACGGGGTCTCCGTCGGCAATGACACGACCGCACCGTTCGAGTGGTCGATCGCCGCCGGAAGCCTCAAAGACGGGAATCACACCCTGACGGTCATCGCCTTCGATGCGGCGGGCAACTCGGCGTCGGCGATGGTTCACGTGACCGTTGCAAACGTACCGGGAGGCCGCGGACTCGGCTTGTCCGAGATTGCGGGCTTCCTCGGGATCCTGGCCGTGATCGCCGGAATCGTCGTCGCACTGCTGCTGATCGCGCGCCGAAAGCCTCGGCGGCCCGCGATGGCGCCCGTGGTCGCGGCGCCAATGGTCGCACCGACGTCGGTTCCGACAACCCCGGAAGTCCCTGCCGCTTCGGAACCCAAGCCCGAGCCGGCCGAAGAGCTCCCGGACATTGACAATCTCTGAACGGACCGCGGGCCATCCGATCTGCTGGTCGATTCGCGTCGCCAAGCGCGAGCTCGGCAGGGACCCGCAAGGCGGCCGGATGAGCGTGCCGTGTTCAAGTGTGTTGGACCCGACCACCCAGGCACCGTCTTGTGGACGGGCCGGCTAAGTATCGTCACGAAGCTCGCTCCCTTCGAAGGCGTGAAACGTGGGTCGAGGTCTCAAGCGGTTCTTCGAGCTAATGGTGCCGGCCGCGCTGGTCGTCTTCCTGCTAGCGTCGTCCTGGACGCCTGCGTCCGCGACGATCGTCACGATGGCGGGAGACTCCGCCGTCGGGAAGAACAGCCTCGCGCTGCCCGGAAGCCAAGACATCCTTAAGGACGCGCTCGGGAAGTACGTGGCCGTCTACGTCGACGTCGGCGGCAACTTGTCCGTCGTGTACGCGAACGGCGATCCCACGCAGGCAGGCGCCTGGAGCGCGCCCGCGAAGTCGCCGATGCCGATCGTGGCCTATCGAAGGCCCGCGGCGGTCTTCACGTCTCCCGTCAGCATGCGCGTCATCGCCGAGGGCGGCCCAGCAGCAGGCGCCCTCGTCGACGTTCCGATGACCTTGAGCCGAGACCTCGGAGGCAACATCGTCTCGGTCTCGTACGGCTCGCCGACCGTCCTGGCGACCTCCGCGCAATATCCGTCCGCGATCTCGACTCACGATGGGGGTATCGTCGTTACGTGGAACTCCGCGGTTGCCGGCGTCGCTTCGAGCGTCTTCAGCTTACGATGGACGTTGTTGAGCGGCTGGACGAACGTTGCGGATCCGTTGTCACGCACGCCCGATACCGTGA
>VBMA01000024.1 GCA_005878985.1 Methanobacteriota archaeon | reverse complement strand
CTGATCGAGGAGATTTTCCTCCGGGCAATCGAGGTGCTGAAGGAGTCCGTGCCGTCTCGGGAGCGATAAGAGTTATATCGGCGTCGCGATGCGACCGGTGCGCCCGAGTGGGGTAGCTTGGACATCCTAGAAGCCTGCGGAGCTTCAGACCTGGGTTCGAATCCCAGCTCGGGCGTCGTGCTCCTCGGAGATTGAAAGGTCACATCCGAAGGCGAGGTCGCGCTTCGGATCCGCGCCGAGCTCGATTTGCGAAACATAGCGGACGTTGAACTCCGCGGCGGTGCCTCAATCCGTCCCGCCTCCGGGAAAAACGTGACAAAACGAGTGAAACACGCGTGTCCCGTTATATAGTCCGGGACAGATGGCGTTCCCGGAGGGATTTTTGCGAGTCGAGCGCTTAGAGTGGCTGCTATTGCGTGCGCCGCGGTCATGGTTCTTCTGATTTTTCAGGGTCACCCGGTCGCGGCCACATCTCCGACGGGCTCGGAGTACAATCATGCTCTCGCGTCGAACGGCGGCCAGGCGACCGCGTCCGACTCATCCGGTTCCAATACGCCGGGAAACGCGATTGATGGCTCTTCCACGACGTACTGGCAGAGTTCCTCGACGACCGGATGGCTGGCGGTCCAATTCCGATCGATGGCATCCGTCAACGAGATTCACGGTCACTTCACCTCAACGGTCTATTCCTCGTTGTCCCTGTACCTCGACACGAGCGGCAACGGAGCGTACGAGACCGGCGAGAAAGTGTGGTCGACGACAACGAATCCAGGGCTCGATGTGATCGTCGCTCTTCAGAATGTGTACTCCGCCCTCGGCATGAAAATCACGATTGACGCGAAAGTGGGAAGCAAGCTGCCCCAGATCAACGAGTTCGAGGCGTACCTCCGCGGCGACTCCGACGGAGATGGCCTCACGGACGTCCAAGAGTCGTCGACCGTGTACTATCAAGACATGGGCGCCGCCGGGATGCCTCAGGCCATCCCGGATGACGCCATCAACGCTTCATCATCCTCCGTCTCCCTGGCGCAATTTTACGGAATCCCGACGCGCGCCCTGGCGAACTTCGCGGTCGATCACGCGAAGCGCTCGGACCTCACGGCGAGCATTGGATATTGGAACGGGTCCGCTTGGATCGACCGCTACGTCTGGGATCCGGGGAAGCGTCTCCTCTCGGTCGGCATCACGAGCCCCGCCGCGGGGGCCACCTACGCGGGGACCATCAATGCCGTTGCGACCGTCCTGCACCCGGACATCACGGCGAAAGTCGAGTTCCGCGTCAACGGGACGTTGATGGCGACGATCACGACCCCGGTCGGGAATGCCTATCCGTGGAGCTGGACGACGACCGGAGATGGCGTCCGGATCCTGAACGTGACGCAGTACGACACGGCCGGCGGAAAGGCCTGGGACCAAATCTCCGTGAACGTCAACAACCTCGGCCCGGCCGTGACGTGGAAGAATCCTGCGAGCGATGCGACCGTGACCGCGACGATCACGGTCAAAGTCACCGCGACGGACTACTACGGCGTCCAGAAGGTCGGCTACTACGTGGACAACGTGCTCCAGCAGTATGTCACAACCCCGATCGCAGGCACGCATGACTATGCGATATCGTGGGGCACGGATGGTTGGATGAACGGGGTCCACACGATCAAGGCAGTCGCGTACGACCTCGGGGCCTTGCAACAGACGACGACATCGACCCGCAACGTCACGTCGAGCAACGACCCCGCGGTGCACCTCACGGCGCCCACGGCATGGTCGACGGTGAAGCTCATCAGGACCGTCGCCGCGAACGCGAGCTCCACCGCCTCGTCGATTTCCAAGGTGGAGTTCTACCTCGATGGGGGGTTGGTGTCCACGGATACGTCCTCTCCCTACTCGTGGTCGTGGGACACGACGGGCTCGACGGACGATCAACACAGCCTCACGGCCAAGGCCTACCGGGTCTCCGACGGAAAGTCGGCATCGTCCACGATTACGGTGACGGTGTACAATGGAGGGGGCGGAGGTGGCGGTGGCTGTCCTCCCAGGTGCCCGACGTCGCCCGCCCTTGCTCCGGACGCCCCTACGGCCCCCGCCACCGCGACCTTGGGCACGCTCGGGACGGACTGGACTCCGGGGGAGACCGATGTCGGCACGAAAGCGACCCTCGTCGTAGACCTGACCGGTGCGTCGGCCGGAGGCAGTGTCGGCGAGAACGCGTCTCGCATCTTGCGACCCGCCTTGCCCGCCGCGTACTTCATGACGTATCTCCAGTGGCGCCTGGTCGTGAAGGATTGGAAACTCGGAACTACGGGAACGGTGACGGCCTTCATCCTGCGCTTTGAGGCGAAGACCGATTCCCAGTTGCCGAACGGCAGGGACACGGACGGCGACGGCATCAACGACGGAATGGAGGCGAATTACTGGCACACGATCCCGGTGACCCGCGATTCCGACCTGGACGGTCTCACGGACGACTACGAGATTGTGCCTCACGCCCTCACCGTGTCGATCGGCGGGACAACGTCCATCCTGACGGGCATTGCGACCGACCCGACGAACTCGGACACGGACGCCGACGGATTGAGCGACGGTCAAGAGACGGGCTTTGTAACGACCGGCCAGTCCAAGGTCGTGGGCGAAGTCGGAACGGTGAAGAACGTCGCATCCGCCGCGCAAATCGTGTATCTTCGAAATCACTACTCCGCACCGGTCGTCATCGCGGAGCCGACGACGTTCCGGGATCGGGCGTTCGGTCATATCCGGATTTCTGGCGTGACGGACCACACATTCCAGTTGAAGGTCGAGAAATGGGTGTCCGGGGGCTCCGGGGCGGGCGAGGACGTGACGTACCTGGTCCTGGAGGCGGGCGACCATGTGCTGTCAGACGGCAGCCGCGTGGAGGCCGGGACGGCCTCCGTCACCACGACGGCGACGACCGTGGCGTTCCGTGAATCCTTCACCTCGGTCCCGATCATGCTCGTCCAGATCCAGACGGCGCTCGATGGGAATCCCGCCATCGCGAAGCGAACCGACGCGGTTTCCGCCTCGAGCTTCGGCGTCTACCTGAACGCGAACTCGTCTGCGACCCATGGGACCGAAACGGTTGGCTACGTGGCGATTTCTCCCCAGGCGACGCCGAACACGCTCGCGACCTGGACCCGCGCAGAAGTCTATGTTTCGGGAACCACGGGCACCTGGACGTACCCCGCGAAGTTCACACTCACGCCGCTCGTCCTCGCGTGGTTCCGGGGCGAAGCGGCGGGGGGCAACAAGAACATCGGACTCCGGCTCAGCGCGACGACGAATCAAAGCGCGACCCTGTACCGGGAGCAGTCCGGTGTGGCTCCGGCGGATACGATCGACTTCTTCGCCTTTGCGAGCCCGATGAACCTCACGGCGCGCCTCACGACGAATCCGAAGGTCAGCGACACGGACGGCGACACCCTCTCGGACGGGGCGGAAGTCAACACCTACGGTTCGAACCCGACGCTCAAAGACACGGATGCGGACGGCATCCCGGACAACGTCGAGGTGACGAACCGCACGATCACGATTCCTGTGAACGGCGCCCCGAAGACGATTACGTTCAAGACCTCGCCGACGTCCGATGATACGGACGCGGACGGGATCAAAGATTCGGACGAGATCTCGGGCATCCTAGACCATCGCTTGCTTTGGTACGACATGGCCACGACGACCGACGCCACCCACCTCCGGGATTTGAGTGGAAATGGTCGCACCGGAACCATTGCCGGCACGACATCCACGACCGGCAAGGTCGGCAGCGCGCGTCTCTTCTCAGGCTCCGGCTCCGATTACGTCAACGCGGGGGATCTGGGGCTGACGGTGCCCTTCACGGTGTCCGCCTGGGTGAATCGGGACAGCACACAGGCCGACGTCTTGGGAGATATCCTAGACAAGAACTCGAACTATCAGCTGAAAGTGTCGAAGACCGGGACAGTGTATGCCCAGTACAATGATGGGACGGCATGGAGAGTCCTCACGTCCAACGCATCCATACCCTCGGGAACTTGGACCTCGATTGCGGCAAGCTTCGAGCTGACCGGCTCGGATACTCTCGTAAAGATCTACATCAACGGCGCCTTGGACGTCCCGCGGATCCTCACCGGGCGACCTTTGTCGTCCAGCGGATACTGGCTCGCGATCGGACGATATGCCGCCGCCAACCTCGAACGGTTCAAAGGTGGAATCGACGAGGTCCGCATCTGGGACCGCGGCCTGGCCCCGTCGGAAATTGGGGCGTACTTCAATGTCACGAACGCAGCGTCACCGCTCACGTGGCTTGACCTGGAGACCCGAGGGACCTCGGGCAATCTGTTTGACTTCGACGGTTCTTCGCCCGCACAGGAGGGCGTCGCGGTTGGGACCACGGTGGTCGAGGGCCGGGCCGGGTTCGCACGCAAGTTCTCCGGAGGCTCCGACGGCATCGACATTGCGAACACGGCGGTCTCGGGCCTCCTCACGACGGCCGTGACCGTGGATGCATATGTCCTGGTGAGTTCGATGCCCGCCTCGGATACCGCGATCATCGCTCGAAAAGGCCAGTTCTTCCTGAACGTTACCTCGGACGGCCGGGCTCAGTGGACCGTCTACAAGGCTGGTTCCGCGACATCGCCGTTGTCGATTCCGCTCAACCGATGGGTCCATCTCGCGGGGTCCGCGTTCAAAACCGGGTCGACGACCTCCCGGTTCTCCGTGTATGTGAGCGGCGTTGCGGTAGCATCGGGCACGGGCGGGACATTCCCGAGCTCGTCCTCGAAGGTGACCCTCGGGTACTCGGAGGGTCTGTCGCACCTCGTTGGTGCAATCGACGAAGTCCTCATCCTCGGGACGGAGGCGACGTCATGGACTGTCCGCGACCTCGAAGTACGCGGGATTCTCCTGAACCCGAACGCCACAGACACGGATGGAGATGGCCTCGCGGATGGCCAGGAGTTGTTCGTGAAGAGCGTGAAGACGCCGAAGCGCTACCCGATCCCCGACTATTCGGGCGTTCCGGGGATCGCGTCGACGGCGTCGATGTCGGCCCAGCTGTCGGCCCCCGCCTCGTTCCTCGCCTCCGCGACCGCGATGGTCGGTATCACCCACACGTTCATGGGCGACCTGATCGTCGAGCTCCACCACGTCGTCGGCGCGTCCGACCTGAATTACGTCTTGCGAAGCCGGATTGGAGGGAGCGTGGACAACAACTTCACTTCGTACGACATGCTGAACGGTCCTCTCAACTTCGGCCGACAAGACTTCGTCTCCACGGATCCGTGGTACTTGCGCGTCTCCGACAACGCCGGCGCCGATACCGGTGTGATCGAGTACCTCCAGATTCAGCTAACGGTCCACACGCTCCCGAACCGCGCTGACACGGACGGGGACGGCCTGAACGATAGTGAGGAGATCAATCTCGGCTCCGACGGCTTCGCGACCGACCCATGGAAGGTGGACACGGACGCGGACGGCTGGTCGGACGGTTACGAGACGCTCACCAAGGGGACGAACCCACTCGCCTGGGACACAGACGGAGACGGCGTACGCGATTCGTCCGACTTGGATCCGCTGCACAACTTGCTTGTAGCCGTCCGGGTCAACTACGTCCACCACGGCGCGAGCCCATGGTGTTCGCCGGAGCTCGTCGGCATCATCCGGGTGAACGACGACTACACGTGGGTGACGCAACATCGAGTCGCCACCCTCGACAAGCTCGACCAGGCGTGCGGCTGGCCGAATCCCCAGTACACGACTTCGTATTTCGGGTACACGTACTATGCAGACGTCCCGGACGACGTCTCGACCGTGTCCATTCGGGCGACGGCTTGGTCAATCAACTGCTGCCGCGGGGACGACATCCTCGTCGACGCGTTCGTCCAGGGCGGATACGCCTTGAACTCCGGCACATCTTACAACACGCTGTGGAACGGAAACTCGTACTACTCCTTCGACATCTGGACGGTCGCCCTTCCGAAGGCCAAGACGCTCTTCGTCACGGACGGCAACGCGACGATCGCGCTCGCGAACGGCCAGAACCGGCTCGTCGGGCAGGACCGGTACTACGTTCTGACGTTCGACGTCACTTCGTCGTATGGTCCGTTCGTCGTTGGGATCAACGCAATAGTCGTCCCACGCTCAATCTTCCTCGACTCGAAGCTCCGGAAAGACTTCGACGCCGGCGTGTACGCGCCGGTCACCTACGCGACCCTGTATGGCGAGAACCTCAGCCAGACCGGCGTATCGGAGAGCGTCGCGGGAGCCATTGCTCAGTCCCTGTCCGGCGTCGACGCGTACAACGTCCTCGACCGCCTCCTGCGGAACGCGACGAACGTCGCCGTGTATTCGTACGTCGACGTCACGTCGTACGTGCTCCGGATGAACCTGCCCGCGGACGTCCTCAAGATCCTGCCATGGTCGTCGCCCGCTACGGTGACCGGCATCGCCGAGGGCCCGACGGGCGCGATGCCCGCGGACTTCTGGACGAAAATCGGCGCGTCCGCATCGACCTTGGTCAACGTCCTCGTGTGCGCGAGCCAGCCCTCTTGCTTGGGGCAGATGATCTACAAGGGCCTCGTGGCGCTCGGCACGTTCCTCGTGGACCTGGCCCGGGCGATCGTGGATTGGGGGATGAGGCAACTCGGGGCGCTCTGGAACACGATTGTGGCGGTCGCTCAGAAAGCGGCGCAGGGATTGGGCCAGCTCCTGGACAGCTTCTTCGCCTTGTTCACGGCGCCCGTGAAGGCCGTTCTCGCCTATCTCGACGGATGGAAAGCGGACATCGTACGGGCCGCGCGCAACTTGGATCAGATCGCCCGGACATTTGACGGCTCGCCGGCGTCCGCCGTGCGGCTGGGGGCCGCCATCGGCGAGCTCCTCGCGGCCGTGTTCCGCCCCGACATCATCCTCCTCTTGACGGTCATGTCGTTCGCTATGATCGCCGCGGTCACGGCGACGATCGCGACCGGAATCGGCTACTTGATCGTCTCCCAAGTCGTGCCGATGATTATCTCACTCATCGTTTCCGTGGTGGTGCAAGCCGTCGCGCCGGCCGCGTCCTCTGCACTGTCGTGGGTCGCGAACCTGGTCGCCACGCGAGAATGGAAATTCATGGGCGTTGCGATTGCAGCCTTTGACTTGGCGATCGCCTTTTTGGCTCAATTTGGAGGCCCGATAAGGCTGTTACATGTGGAGCGGGTGATGGATCCGACCGTGCCGGATGCATTCAAGACCTCATACGGAGAGACAATCAATCCCGTCAAGACCTCGAGGGCACTCATTATGGCAATTATTGGATTTACGCTCGCTGTGATCCCTGCCTTGGTCGCCCTTCCGGAAACAGCTGCGTTATTCCTCGACGTCATCTCGCTGGGTTTCGGCATCGTGGCATTGTACGAAGCGGTTACGGATCCTGCACGCGTCCTATACGCGAAACTCACCGCGGCAATCTCAGGAATTGAGGTAGGGGTATCAGCTCTCGGCGTCGTCGGTCATATGGACGGCGCGGCGAGAGGTGAATAAACGTGGGAATGACTCTTCCTCCGGACGCACGGGAAGCGCTGGTGTACCGCCAAGGAAGAGGGAACCTCGTGGCGAGGAATCTCCCGTTGATATTCGGATATGGGCTGATCGGTGGCGGAACCGTGGCTTTTACCGCAGTCATGATCCTCGACTTCCAGCGAGACCCTTCTACACCTCTTGCCTACTTTCTGCTGCCGGTGATCGTCTGGGGTGCGTTCTTGGAAGCCCTGCTGGTGTCGGGCGCTGAATTATCCCGCTCGAGGTTCGTTGTATGGGCGAACGCCTTCGCTCCACCGTTTCGCCGGTCACGACTTTTCGCGCCAAGGCTCGCTGCCGTGATTCCCTTCGAGACGGCGCAACGTGTCGTTCCAGGGATCCGCGTCGTTGCCGGAAAGGAGCGCACTTACAGTGTTTCCGTTGAACTGCGAGGTGGGGAGAGGCTCCTGGTCCGCGAGAGTGACGTCGGGACCACGGGCATTAGAGCACTCCTCAGTGCGTGGTCGGAATGGAACAATCGCCTGCCGGCCCCGTCCGTTGTGGCGAGCGCGCCATCGACGCCGCCGCTCTGGGTCGGGCGAGAATGGAGGGAAGAGCTGGCGATCGGGCTCGGGTTGCTCGCGATTCTCGTTGTTGCCGCCCTCTTGATTGCCTTGGCGGGAAACAACAATATCGCAGGACGGGTAGCGTTCGCAGCCTTGTTCGTCTCTGGATTCGCGTTCGCGGTTGGTTGGATTCTGAGCGCACGGTATAGGATGCGGCGAATCATCAAAATGCGCGAAGATCGCCCTAGGTTGGAGTCATAGACGACAATGGATTTGATCCGGCCGTGGGGGTCATGGGCTGGCAACTCCGCATGACCGGCTACCGAAACAGGACCGGCTGCGCCAACTCCGGAACGACAAACTACACGGACCGTGGGGTTTCCTGGATGAGGGGATCGCCGCTGCAGGTTTCGGGTATTCAGTCGTCCAAGCATTCACGAGCTGAGGTGAGGAATGTCGGGGGACTATGGGGCCGTTCTCTATGACAACCGGTCCGAACCGGGATTTCCAAGGTTGAAAAGGCGGCGGCGATACCGGCTGGTCGTTTCGATTTCGACAATCATCGCAGGGACCGTCATAGTTACGATTCTCTTTTCCCCCGGATCCACGCACGATGTGGGCAGCATCATCCTTTGGTTAGTAGCACTTTCGTTCATGGCCTTGCTGCTAGTCGGCGGCCTCCTCGTCGATGTGCGCCGTGGATTGGGGATTAAGATAACTAGCACCGGCGTGTTAGTTCCGCCTCACCCATGGATTCCGGCTCACGCGCTCAAAGGCGCGAAATCGGAGGAGAAACTTGGTTTTGTCATCATACATACGGACCGCATTGACAGACCAATCCTTTCTGTTGAGATTCGGGACATCGCAAGTCCCGACCGATTCAAGGCAGCCATCGAAGCACTTACCAATCAAGGATGATGCACTGACTCACTCCGGGTTCGACATCGCGTCCGCATTCGGCTTATTCGTCGTCATGAAGCCGGTCGTCGCCCCACGCTCGATCTTCCTCGACTCGAAACTCCGAAAAGACTTCGGCGGCGGCAGGTTTGCGCCCCTGACGGACGCCACACTGTACGGCGAGGACCTCGGCCAGGCGAAGGTCTCGGAGACGGTCGCGGGGACGATCGCGCAGATTCGTTTTGGAAGGAAGGAATAGGCATTTCTTTGCTAGGAGTAATGACCTCTCTAACACCGATTCTAATCAAGGCTTCTCTGCCCAGGCAGTTGCAGTCGCTTGGGCTGACGGATTCGATGGGACTGATGGTCGCGATTGCAGGGCTCTTAGTTTCTTTGATATGGACTGACGACCTGGGAGCAGCCGTCGGCCTAGCGTTCGCCGCAACGGGCTTCGTGCTTACGCTGGGCACAGATAACCTGGATCGAATTCCCATCAACCCTCTTCGGAAAATCGAGGAAACTGTCGGACTGCTCAGCATTGGGTATGCGGGGGCAAACCTCGCCAGGTCGTTGTCAACATGATCCCAACCAGCTCATTTCCTACAACTAGGCAGAACGTCTTGTTCGACCCTGCCAAATCGGAGAGCTTCGTGCGTCGTGAGACTCGAGCGCGAAGGAGGGCTCTCGCCTCTCTCGGACTGGGCATCGTGGTCGGGGTGGCGTACACTTGGCGGCTGCTGACTGGCGAACCCACCGGTGTGCTAGTCGTTTTACTATTTGTCGTGATTCCATTCATCGCCATAACAGTGGTGCCGGTGCTGCTCCTTAGGGGTGCACGGGACAGGCTAATCCTTTATGAGTCCGGCGTCGATGTGCCGACGCGTAGCTTATTGGATGCCTTTTGGAATCGGCCAAACACGTTCCTACATTGGAACGAAATTGCAAGGTGGTACGTGCCGCCTGAAACTGTCCCTTTTCTCGGGTTGAAAACCAAAGATGGTCGCGTCTACATCGTACACGAGAGCCTCGCGGGTAATCGCTCACAGCTTTGCGATCAACTCCGATTGCTCGACATCGAAGTAAGCTCCAACAGGCCGCCTCCATCGAATACCATCATCCTACCCTCATGGATGCGCGGTCGAAAGGGGAGATCTGCCTGATGGACTCGTGCCTTCTGGGGCTCAAAAGGGGTCCGTGGCATTGCCGGCCAAACGCCGAGTTCGTGTCGCCGTTAGTTCCTCGCTCTGCACGGGGAAGACATTGCGCCGGGAGTGCTTGGAAACGTGGATGGGTTTCTCGAGGCCGCTACTCTTGGCTTCGACCTTGCCCAGACCGGCGTGGCCGTAGGCGAATGTCGATTGAGCGGGGTGTGGTGGGATTTGGCCACAGTCCTTGCTAGTCGACGAATTGCCTTGAAGAACTTGCTTATCTCGGTGAGCGGAATCACCCTCTTTGTTGCCATTCCGAGCTACTTCCTTTTGACGAGTAGAGTGAGTCCGTTCGTTAGCGAGCCATACCGGTCAGGAGTTCTCGGAATCCTCTTACTTATATGGAGCGCCGGGGTTGCGAGTCTGTTGACCTCTTTTCGTCGCGACGTGACTCCCGTGCGGCTAACAGAACGAGGAATCGTGGCCGGACGTAGACTTGTCTCCTACGCGGACATTCTCTCAGTCGACCGAAAGCCTGGCAGCGTTGTGTTCCGTTTGTCGTTGCGAGACGGAAAGCGACTTCCCCTCTCAAAAATCGGAATCTCCGACGAAGAGGAATTCTTCCAGGGGCTGTCGATCCGCATTCGCGGCTCCTAAGAGGATGTGCGCCAGAGAGATCCATCCTTGGGCGTCCGTTACGATCGGCCCGACCGGCGCGATGCCCGCGGACTTCTGGACGAAGATCGGCGCGTCCGCATCGACCTTGGTCAACGTCCTCGTGTGCGCGAGCCAGCCCTCTTGCTTGGGGCAGATGATCTACAGGGGCCTCGTCGCCTTGGGCACGTTCCTCGTGGACCTGGCGCGGGCGATCGTGGATTGGGGGATGAGGCAACTCGGGGCGCTCTGGAACACGGTCGTGGCGGTCGCTCAGAAGGCTACGCAGGTCCTAGCCCAGGTCGTGACTTGGGCCGTCGACTTCATCAAGAACATGGTTGTATCGGCAGTAAACATTCTAATAAAACCCGTAGTCGACATGATAGCTGCCTTCGTCGATGGAGTCGCGGCCGCAATGGGACTTTTGCGTACTCCCGTGACGCCCGATCTGTTCGCTACCGTTCTGACCACGGCAATCTTCGGGTCCCAGCTGTTCTTTGCCCTCCTTCTTCTGACTGTTGGCTTTTCCGTTGCCGAAAAAATCACAATGGTGGCGTCCGGCGGCATTGGCACCCTTGTTATCGGAACGTTGATTCCCATCTTCCGGGACTTCTTGATCGCCGCGATCGTCGGCATCCTGGTTGTGAAAGTACTCAATTCGGCTCTGCCAAGAGACGACCAAATCGCCAATCTAGTTCCGTCCCAATTTGAAACCGCGGGAAAACTGACCTTCGGCTTCGCGGCGTTCTTAGCAAAGTTTGGGCTCCTATACGCGGCAGTCACTCGAGAATTCAAGAGCCTGCCCGCGGTAGAGTCCGGGTTCTTCCATGCCGTCGCTGCATTTATTGTCCTCCTTGCGAGCATGACAATGGGGAGCCTGTTCGATCCCGTAACCGCGCGAGTCGGGATGATCTTGCTCGATGGAGCCGCGATCTATCTCGCTTTCTTCGCGGCAGCACCGAGCCTCGGGAAGGCCAAAGGCCCTCTGACTCGGGCGTATCCATTGATGTTTCCGGTCAGTGAGGCGCTTAACATAGTCGCGATGGTTTCATCGGTTGCATCGCTCATCGGCGATGTCGCGACTCTCGGAGATTTGTCAGGGTATTGGTAGCCGTGAAACCAGGGGCCGAGTCTAATCGCGGATTGGTCAGCGATGCGCGTAGGTCGCGGCTCACATTCATGTTCATTGTGGGGTTGGTAGTAATTTTCACCCTGCTCTTTGTTCGGGACCCTTCGAGAGGGTGGCAGGGAGCGTCAGTACTAGTTGTACTGTATGTCGTGCTGGGCTACGTCGCTTACTTTGCTGCCGTCAGAGGATACGCGCTCGATGTCGAAGATCCCCGCCCCCATCTCAGCGTGGGGAAGGGAATCCCTGCTTGGGGGTTTTTCTTGGTTGGCGGGGTTCTGCTCTTCCTCGTCGCAGTGGCATGGGGAATCTGGGGGAGTCCTCGTAACGCGTTGCTGTTTGGAGGCATCACTTTGGCATACGTCAGTATCGCATATCCTGAGAAGCTCTCGATTCGGCGAGCGGCGCTCTCTGGATTGGGGCTCGCCATCGGGGCGGTTGGTGCGGCCTTCTTCTGAATGCGCAGATCGATATATCAGCTCCAGCGAAGGCGTGATTCAGGTGGACGTTCATCGTACTCGGGAGTGGGTTTAAGGCCATTCACGCCATCTTTCTGCATGCATGGCA
>VBMA01000023.1 GCA_005878985.1 Methanobacteriota archaeon | reverse complement strand
CGGAGATGTACGTCTACGAGAAGCGCCAGCGGGAGGTCTTCCGGACCGGTGCGGACCCGATGGTCGGGTGACGCATGAGGAAGATGGTCCAGGGGACCGAGCACGAGTACACGCTGTACTGCCGCAAGATGGGCACGATGGGGTTCGACCCCCACATGATGGCGCTCGACCTGCTCCGCGATTCGGACCTACACCTCGCCGGCGAGTTCATCACGAACGGCTCGCGCGTCTACTACGACGTCGGGCACTTCGAGGTCAGCACCGCGGAGACGACGAACTTCCATGACGTCGTCATCTGGGAGAAGGCCGGGGAGAAGGTCCTCGACTGGCTCCGCCGGGTCATGGAGGAGAAGTACACGGGCGACATGAAGATCCACGCATTCAAGAACAACACCTCGCCGGACGGGACGTCGTACGGGTCGCACGAGAACTACTGCGTTTCCCGCGACGTGCCGTTTCCCGGTCAGTACGTCCGCGACCTGGTCCCGCATCTGTCCACGCGGATCATCTACACCGGGGCGGGCGACATCGTCCGCGGGAAATACGTGCTCTCGCCGATGGCCTTCCTCACGTCGCAGGTGGTCAGCGGGGAGACGATGCACGACACCGGCATCCTGAACACGCGGGACGAGCCCCATGCGGACGGCCGCCTCTGGCGACGGCTGCACGTGATCGTCGGGGACGCGCTCATGAACGAGACCGCGATCATGCTCCGCCACTTTGTCACGTCGGGCGTGCTGCAGCTCATGGAAGATGGAAAGCTGGCCGACGTACCTCGGCTCAAGGACCCGATTCGGGATCTGTGGCACAACGTCGAGATCCGGAATCCGGAGCAGTGGAAGGTCGAACTGGAGGACGGCCGGACGGTCTCGCCGATCGAGATCCAGCGATACTACCTCGGGAAGATCGAGTCAATCGTGGAGGACGACTGGGAGCGCCGCGCCTTGCGGACGTTCGAAGAAGTCCTGGACGGCCTCGAGAACCGACGCTCGAAGGAGCTCGCGCACCGGATCGAGTGGCTCGATCGCTGGTTCGCGATCCAGGAGGCGGGCGAGAAGAAGGCCGGGCCCGATGTCGAGATGATGGCCTGCAAGCAATACTCTGAGATCGGTGCGGAACGGTCCTTGTTCTATAAGCGGCAGCGCGCCGGCTTGGTCGATCGCATCACGGACGACGATGCTATCAAAAAGGCGATTCAGGAGCCGCCGAAAGACACCCGCGCCGCGCTACGCAGGGAGCTATGCGACACCTTCAATATCGAGATGATTGATTGGTCTATGTTGATCGTGAACGACGGGACGCGCAAGCGAATCGATCTCCTCGATCCTTACGCCACGAAGATGGAGGCACCCTATGCCACAGCAAGTTGAGGAAAAGCCGAAGAAGCGGAAGAAGAGCGAGAAGAAGCTGGAGTTTGAGGCCGGCAAGGTCTTCACCCCTGGCGAAGTGAAGGAAGAGGACTTTGAACTCGATTTGGAGTCGGCCAAGTTTAGGGCGCAAAAAGGCCAAGGAGGAGATCGGCGAGCGTAGTACTTTCGCTGACCTCCTAGGTCGTCATTGATTAGGCACAAACGGCTTGCTTTAGTCTCATCGTAGTTTCGGTCGAGTACTTCGCTGGTTTCCTGGACGGCGAAGGCAGTCTGTCGGTCGCTCGGATTCCTAGGGGGAATTTCCACGAATATTGTTCGAGAGTCGTGGTCTACAACAGCAATCGTCAGATTCTGGAGGAAATCCGCCGAGGATGGGGAGGGACTTTGCATGGCGTTCCTTCGCGACGTTGGAACTGGAAACCAGCGTACGCCCTAATCTGGACGAACGCAGCTGCGGCGCGCCTGATTTTGGAAGTCGCACCCCATCTTAGGGTAAAATCAACACAAGCTCGCGAGCTGTTACGCTTTCAGAATCATCTTCGGGCGTGTCGGCGAAGAAGAGACCAGCTTGGACGGGTACTTCCCCTGTCTCCTCGTCAGCGGGAGGTTAGAGAATCCTTCCACAAACGTCTCAAGAGTCTGAATAGGCGGGGACCGACCCTCCCACACTCCCGCAGCGCTGGGTCTCTCAGGCACGTTTCGCGGAAAGTGTCTCCGGAATATCTTGCAGGCTTCACTGATGCCGAGGGCAGTCTGATTCTCGCGAAGGTGCGAATCATCGACAGATGGAATCTTCAATACGTGCCGAGGGTGTGCATAGACAACACCGACAGGGCCGTCCTAGAAGACTTGCAACGTGATTTCGGTGGGATCCTCGCCAACCAGGTTGCGCGAAATGCTCGATGGAAGCGAGGATACAAGTTGGTCTAGAACGGGCGCAAAGTCGAGCCCTTCCTGCTTTCGGTCGGGCCGCATCTCCGAATTAAGCGAAGACAGGCACGGATTCTTATGCAATTTATCAGGCACCGGAAGCGGACCACCAGGGGCGAACGGGGCGAGGTTTCGGACGGTTCCCTCCGCGAGTGATCGCCTATCGCGAATCCATTTACCAGCGAATGAAAAAGGAGAACGCGAGAGGGATATCGTCCGGCGGGCAAAGGAACAACTAGCTCAGGTTTGAGCCGCTAGGCTCCGGCCCGGGTTCTGGAGACCGGACGCGTGTCGGGCAACTTGATATCGCCCGCCCGCCTTGCCACCGGCCGGATGCCCACCCGCGTCGAGACGCTGGACAACGGCCTGAAGGTCATCCTCCGGCCGATCCCGGACACGAAGGCCCTCTCCACGTGGGTCATCTACCGGATTGGCTCCCGCAACGAGGTCCCCGGCATGACCGGCTCCACCCACTGGGTCGAGCACATGCTGTTCAAGGGCGGCGGCAAGCTCGCGAAGGGCGACATCGACAAGATGATCTCCCGCCTCGGCGGTAAGATGAACGCCTTTACCGACACGGACTACACGATGTACTTCGAGACGATCCCCGCGACCGCGATGGACACGGCCCTCATGATCGAGTCGGAGCGCATGCGCAACGCCGCGTTCGACCCGAAAGAGGTCGAGGCCGAGCGGACCGTCGTCATCAGCGAGCGCGAGGGCGCGGAGAACCAGCCCGAGTTCGCGGTCGAGGAGGAGCTGTGGGGCCTCGCGTTCCACGTGCACCCGTACCACTGGACCGCGATCGGGTACAAGCAGGACCTCGCGACCCTGGACCGGGAACCGCTGTACCGTCACTACCTGCGCTACTACGCGCCGAACAACGCGTCCCTGGTCCTCGTCGGCGGCTTCGACCCGGCGGTCGCGATGCAGCACGTCCGCGAGGCGTTCGGGGCCCTGAAGCCGGAGACGCCGCCGGACCCGCTCCGCCTCTCGGAACCGGAGCAGCACGGGGAGCGGCGGAGCGACCTCGATCGCCCGGGCCCCGCGGACCTCCTGTCCGTGGGATGGCACATCCCGGCCGCGAGCCACGAGGACACCGCGGCGCTCGTCCTCCTGTCGACGGTCCTCGGCGGCTGGCGCGGCATCGTCCCGTTCGCGGCCGGCGATTGGCAGCCGCGCTCGAACCGCCTGTACCGCGCGCTCGTCGACGCCCGCCTCGCGACCGACGTCGGCGTGCGGCAGGAGATGAAGCTCGACCCCGCGTTGCTGATCGCGAGCGTCACCCTGGCGCGCGGCGCGGCCCTCGACCGCGTCGAGGCGGTCCTCGACCGGGAGGTCGAGAAGCTGCGGAAGGTCCCGCCGCCCAAGGCCGAGCTGGCGCGCGCCCGCGCGCAGGTCCGCGCCTGGGCCCGGTACGAACAAGATGGCGTCACGTTCCAGGGGATCCTCCTCAGCGCGGGCGAAGGCCTTGGCTCGTGGGACTTCGGCGAGGCGCTCCTCGCGAAGATCGAGAAGGTGCGCGCGGAGCAGATCCGGGACGTCGCCCGGACGTACCTGGTCGACGACCACCGCACGGTCGTGCGGTTCCACGCCCAGGAGGTCCCGGCGTGAACCTGCCGGACCGGACCGTCCTCGAGAACGGCGCCGTCCTCCTGTCGCACGCGTTGCCCTCGAACCCGTTCATCGCGTTCCGCGGGAGCGTCCCCGCCGGGGTCGCGGCGGAGGGCTCCGACCAGGGCGTGGCCGAGTTCACGTCGCGGCTCCTGCTGAGCGGCACGCGCACGATGAGCGCGGCGAAGCTCGCGGACCGCCTCGAAGGGATCGGGGCGACGCTCGAGTTCGCCGGTGGCGAGGAGGTCCTCACGTTCCAGGGGCGCTGCACGCGCGAGACGGCGGCGGAGACCGTCCGGATGCTCGTCGAGTGCCTCGCCCGCCCCACGTTCCCGCCGAAGGAGGTCGAGCGCGTCCGCGGCGAACTCCTGAACGACGTCCGCATGGAGGCGGACGACACGCGCGCCCGGGCGTTCCGCGAACTCGCGCGGCTCGTGTTCCCGAAGGCCCACCCGTACGGGCGGGACCCGAAGGGGGGCGAGTCCCGGATCCGGCGGATCCGGCGCGCGGACATCGTCTCGTTCCACGAAGCCCACGTGGGCCCGGAGGGCCTCATCCTCGCCGCGACGGGAGATGTGGACCGGACCCTCCTCGACGACGCGGTCGCCACCCCGCTGTCGCGGCTCCGCGGCGACGAGGGCGGACCGCCCACGATCCCGCCCCCGCCGCCCCATCGCCCCGGGACGGGATGGATCCCGATGCCGCACAAGACGCAGGTCGACATCGCGATCGGCGCGCCGGGCGTCCCCCGCCGGCACGCGGACTACTATGCGCTCAACCTGGCGAACCTCCTCTTCGGGCGGATCGGGTTGTACGGCCGCCTCGGGCGGAACCTGCGGGACGAGCAAGGCCTCGCCTACTACGCGTTCTCGAGCCTCGACGCGAGGACGGCGGGAGGGATGTGGTCGATCTCGGCGGGCGTGAATCCGGCGAACCTCGGGAAGGCGCTCGAGTCGATCCGAGGCGAGATGGACCGCCTCCGGACGGAGCCCTTCACCCGGGAGGAGGTCCGGGACGGAAAGGACAACCAGATCGGTTCGCTGATCGTGTCGCTCGAGCGGAACGCGGAGGTCGCGTCCGAATTGCACCGGATGGAGTACTACGGCCTCGGCATGGACTTCCTGGAGCGCTACCCCGAGGTGATCGCGGATCTGACGGAGGAGCGGGTCCGGGACGTCGCCCGGAAGTACTTCTTGCCGTCCGCGAGCTCGATGGTCGTGGCCGGGCCGGTGGGCCGCACCCGGCTCCGACTGTGAGCCAGAATTATATCTATTCTGAATTAAATAAATGCTATCCGATGGAACTGTCGGACGCCGCGCGATCGACCTTCCGGTCGTCCGCCGGGAGGCCCTCAGAACACGTGGTCGTCCGTGACCCGGGCAGGGCCGCCGACGTCACAGGGGATCGTCCGGATCCCGAGTTCCTCGATCGCCTTGCGCACGTCGTCGGCGCGATCCGGGAAGGTGTTCACGTAGACGGTCGCCCCGGTGTCGATCGAGAAGAAGGCGGGGACTCCGGCCTCCCGCATGCGGCGGACCGCGAGGATGACCCGCAGGGTATCCGGTTGCCAGAGCACCATCTCGCCGGTGCCCGTCATCGTGATCCCATGGAGCATGAGCGTGTCGCGTTCCGCGAGGGCGCAGATCCCGCCGAGGTCCCGTTTCCGGATCGCGAGCTCCATCTCCGCGATCAGGCGGGGCATCTCGGCGACCCGCGCGTGGAAGAACGGCGAGGTGAGCGCCTCCCGGTGCGCGTCATCCGTCTGCTTGAAGGCCGGCACGAGCGCGACGATCATCGCCATCTGCAGGTCGACCCCGGCCAGCTGGACCGCGTACGAATCCTCGTCGGTCAGCCCCATCTTCCATTTGCTGAACCCGCCGGTCACGGACCGGCTCGCGGATCCCGCGCCCCGACGGGCAAAGCGGGAGATCTCCTCAGGTGCGAGGCGGAGACCCGCGGCGTGGGCCGCCGCCGTCGCGAGCGCCGCGAATCCGGAGGCGCTGGCGCCCAGCCCGATGTTCGACGGGAAATCGTTCACGCTCGACATGCGGAACGGCTGGAAGAGCGAGGCGCGGCCGCGGATGACGTCGACCACGGCACGGATGCGCTCCATGTCCCGCGCGTTCACGTCCCGCCCGTCGATCGTCGCGGTGTCCCGCTCGACGCCGCCGAATTCCACGGTCGTCCGGCTCGTGAGGGGGGCCGTGCACACGCTGATCGAATCGTGGAACGGGAGCCGAAGGACGGGGTCTGCGAGGCCGTGGTACTTGATCAGACCCTGGATCGGATGGGCCACCGCGGTCGCTTTCATGTCCGGACCTCGCATGCGACTAGATGTCGAAGATGACCTCGGCGATGCCCTTTTGCGGGTCGACGCTCAGCCGATGGCGAGTCACCGCCTTGATGACGAGCTTGAGCTCGTGACGCTTCTTGTCGATCGCTTCCCCGCGAGCCCGTCCGCGCAGTGAGGTGCCGTCCACCTGCACATCGAAGGCCGCGAGGAGGAGGCGCTGGGTCTCGTGGATGTAGAGGATTTCGGAGAGCCACCGGAGCATGAGGGTCGGGATGTCCTCCGCGGCGAGACGGACCTCGATCTCGCCGACCGGCTTCACGGAGTCGAGATCGGCGATGAGGCTGAACATCCCCTCGGCCGCGTTCGCGAAGAGTTCGTTCAGCGTCGATCCGTACGCCCGGATCCCGACGTCCGCGGTGTGCTCGATTTCTTCGTACCGCACGGGCAGGGCCAAACGCGCTCGAAGATGAAAGTCCTCCGGTGTCGCGCGTCCCGTCGGAGCCGCTCAAACTCCTGCGCCGACTAGATTCCGCGCTCACGGCCGGGCCAGATCACCTTGTGCACCTGGAGCTGGAGCCGAACCGGCAGGCGCTCGTCCAGGATCCAGGACGCGAGCAGACCGGGATCCAGCCCACGCGAGACTTGGTGCGCCGGCGTGGCGGGAGAGAAGAGGACCGCCCGGGCCCTCGTGTCGACCTTGGACAGGACGCCTTTCGCGAATTCGTAATCCGCGCGATCGAGGAGGACGAACTTCACC
Source organism: Methanobacteriota archaeon (assembly GCA_005878985.1). GTDB lineage: Archaea > Thermoplasmatota > Thermoplasmata > RBG-16-68-12 > RBG-16-68-12 > RBG-16-68-12. Next base: position 6,439 of record VBMA01000023.1, on the reverse strand, counting down.
TCGTCGTGTTCTCGCAGGCGCTCGAGGTTCGCGTACGCCTTGTTCGCGACCATCCCCGAGCCGGGGCACTTCACGTCCATCACGTACCGCACGCGACCCGATGCCCGTTGGTCCGGCACGAGCGCGTCAAAGGTGGAGACGTCGATCTCTCCATCCGTCTCGATCGAGTGGACCAAGGTCTCCGGAAGGCGCTCGATGGCGCGGGCGATCGACTCGCCCTGGAGCAACGGTTCGCCGCCGGTCCAGCATAGGTTCCGAATCCCCCGGGCATCGGACTGAAGGTCGCCCGCGAGGTCGAGGATCTTCTTCACTGTCGCGTCGACGCCCATCCGCGTGAAGTCCCCGCCCTCGACCGCGTGCATCGAGTCGCACCAGCGACAGCGCAGATTGCACGTGTACAGCCGGACAAAGATCGTCGGGATGCCGACGAGGGAGCTTTCCCCCTGGACGGACACATAGCATTCGCTCAGGAGGAACTCCTTCCCCTTGCGCGAGGCGACGGTGGCCTGGGCCTCCATCGCGCTTCCGATGAGCCCGTGGCCTCTTAACCCTTCCCCGCGCGCTTCGACCGGGTGGCGTACGGCAACGGATCCTGGACGCCGGCCTCGCGGAATCCCTTGAGCCGGAGTTGGCACGAGTCGCAGACGCCGCACGCCTTGACGCCACCGAGGTAGCAGGACCACGTGAGCTCCCAGGGCACGCCGAGCTCGTCTCCTCTCCGGACGATATCGGCCTTGGACATGCGGATCAGGGGAGTGCGAATCTCGATGACGTCTCCCTCGACCCCTCGCTTCGTGCCGAGGCGGGCGACCTCCTGGAAGGCCTTGTAGAACTCGGGCCGGCAGTCCGGATATCCCGAGTAGTCGACTTGGTTGGCGGCGATCACGATTGACTTCGCGGCGGTGGCCTCCGCCAGGCCGATGGCGTAGCTCAGGAAGATCGTATTCCGAGCCGGGACATACGTGATCGGGATGCCGCGGCCGATTTCCTCGATCCGCCGCTGCTCCGGTACGCGGATGCGCTCGTCCGTGAGGGCGGACCCGCCGATCGCCGACAGGTCGATGCCCACGATTCGGTGGTCTGCGACCCGGAAGTGCTTCGCGATGCTCGCCGCCGCGTCGAGCTCCCTTCGATGACGCTGACCGTAGTCGAACGTGAGGGCGATGACGCGATGTCCCTCTTTGATCGTCATCGCGAGGGCGGTCGCCGAGTCCATCCCACCGGACACGAGGACCACGGCGGCATCGACCATCGTCTCAGACATCGGGGCGGACGCTAAAGGCCTTGCGAACGACGGCGTTCACATGTAGGCTCGCCAAGCGGTCTCGTAAAGAACCGAGACATCGAGCTCGTATCGGTTGCCGCTCGCACCGGTCACCGTGAATACGTCCCCCGTCGATAGACTTCCGTCACCATCCGAGTCGGTGAAGGCGAGGGTCCCGTTCGCAAATGTGCCGAGAATCCCGCCGACGACGGAGACGTTCGTCAACACCGCGATTCCGTTCTCCAGCAGAGACGCGCGGATCGTCCGGTTCAAGGCGAGCTCGGGACTCCAGAACCAAGCGTTCGCGGTCGCTTGCCACGGGTTCGTCCCCTGGGTGGTGAATGTGAGCGGCGGAAGGCGCCCGATCGGCTCGCCGTAGCCGACGACCCAAGCAATCGTTCCCACGCTGGCGTTGCCCTGGGCCAGATACAAGGACACCGAGGTATGGTTCGCGAGGCCGCCGACGAGGAACACGTCCCCGGAGTCGAGCCGACCGTCTCCCGTCGCATCCATGAAGGCGAGGGAGACCCCGTTCGTCAGGGTGACGGGGAGCGCCGAGAACGTGCCGTTCCCGGACGTTCCGCCGGCCTCGACGAAGAAGCGAAGGTTCGCGAGCGCGGGGGCGGGTCCGAACATCGGGGCGGCCTCGATCCGCGAAGTCGCCGCCGTCCCGAACGTGTCGCCGGCGTAGCGCAGACCCACTTGGGCCTCGGCTCTCTCGCCCAGCGGAACATCGAGCGGCCCGCTCGGGCCGTTCAGGATGAAACGCGCGCCGCCCACGTAGGTCTGGGGTGCGGCAAAGAGCCCTCCGATGACGAGTTGATACGTATCCCACCCGGTCGGCGAGCCGGTCGCCGCGAGGTTCACGTCCAGCCGATCGCCGTCGTCGACGAGCCCGTCGACGTTCGTGTCGACGAAGCGCAGCGAGCCGTTCCGAGAAACGCCGGCGGCCAGCGAGGGCATGTCGTCGACGATCGGGAACTCGGAATACGCCCCGGACGCGCGCAAAAACTGCAGCGCACCGAAGTCGCGCCAACGCGCCGGCGAATCGATGGGGCCCCCGGCGGGAAGGGCCGGGTTTGATCCTTGAATCGGGACGGATTTGCGCAACGTGGCGGGGAGCGTGTCGGGCCGATAGGCTCGGCCGTTCGCGGTGAGGATCTCGTAATGGACGACCCCGTTCGGCCCCGTGCCGTTGTAGGCCAGCAGGATCCGGCCGCCAACGAGGCTCACGGCATCGAGGACCGTGCCGATCGCCTCGAGGGCCGACGGGAATGGACAATGCAGTTCCGGGGCGGAGACCGCCGGGTCTCCGTTAACCGTAAGCGCCTGGAAGTGGAGGGTCGTCTGGAATCGGGCACCGATCGCATAGGTCGCGGTCGGGTCGCCGACGACGTTCGGCGAGTTCGGGCACTCGGAACCGCCATCGAGGCCCAGGTACACCTCGGGGCCATAGCTCGTGTTCTCCCGCACGATGCTCGTGATGGTCCCTTCGATGGCGACGGCGCTTCCCGGACTCCATCGCCCGAAGCCATAGACCTCGGCGAGGGTCCGGGGCCGCACGAACAGAACCCAGACCGCAAAAGCGGACGCGATGACGATCGCAGAGACGCCGAGCACCAGGATGATCCGGCGCGAGGTCCGCGGCTTCCTTCCCGGCTTCGCCGTGTCCATCCAGACCGTCATGAACTCTGCCGGGCTAAGCCCTTTTCGCGCAGCGCATTCGGGGATCCTGCCGTTATAGTTAAATAACTATAACATATCAGGGGCGCTCATGCAAGTCGGGTGTGGTGTGTACCGTCATTCCGTCCGCGGGCGCGAGTACCTCTACTTCTGGCACTACGAAACGCAAGGTCGATCGCGGGTGCAGGTCAAGGAATACGTCGGCCCCGCGAGGTCTCCCCGGTCGACCGCGGAAGCGGCCCGTCGCTGTGAGGCCTACTATCAACGAGCTGCAGGCGAGCTGGAGCGTCTCCGGGCGATATCGCTAGCGACGATCCGCGACTCGTTGTAGGGCTGCCGCCCGGCACGAATGAAGAACCGACCGGCCTTCGAGCGCGGTTCACATACGGGCGATGAATGGCTAGGCCCGGATCTCGTCGAACACGTAGTCGTTCCACGTCCGTTCCCCGAGTACGATCTCGAACTCTTGCGGCGTGAGCATCGGCTGCTTGTACTGGAGGATGTCTTCGATCGCGATCCGCGGACACGCCGTGTTGACCCACGCATCGACGCGGTATCCTTGGAGGAGCTCCGGGCCGACCAGATCCATGAGGAACAGGTTCGCCTGCTTGCCGTGTTTCTCCGCGAGGGCCTTCAACCCGGTCGCCATGTCCATCCGCGCCTGGCCGATTTTTTTCGAGACGATGATCCCGAAGACGCTCGCGTCCTGGGCGCGGACGATCGCGGCGTGACGCTGACGGAGGATATGGTCCCGCATCTCCTTGAGATCCCGCGCGGTCCCTCGTTCGGGGTCTGCGATGATCACCGGTTTGTCGACGAGGATCGCGACGCCGAGTGGGTGAAAGTCGCCCATGCCGACGTAGAGGTAGCCGTCGACATCGCCCTCCACGACCGTGGCCGTGTGGTAGTCGCAACCGAGGAGCTGACCGGCGTAGGCGACCCGCCGGTCCGGTTCCCCGATGCGGACGACATGGCCCTTCTTCTCCAGATGCGCTTGGATGGCCGGGAGCCAATGGCGGAATTGGGTCGTGGTCAGGAGCCCGACCCGTTTCGGGAGCATCGGCTCGGCCGCGTCGATGAAGGTCATCGAGCCGAGCGGGGGTCCCGGGAGATCGTAGAAAAAGACGCGGTTGTACCGGAGGTGGGGCATCGGCGCATGGCCCAGATGGACGATGAGGTCCACCGGCATGTCGGCCACGTCGCACGCGCCGAACGACGGGTCCGCGGAGACGAGGCACGTGACGCCCGCCTTCGCTTCGATCTCCTGCGCGAGCTCCACGGCCTTCGTGCGCAAACCGACCGGGAATTGCAGGCCGACGGTCTTCGCGTTCCGGCCTCGAATCACGTCGAGGAGTCGGTTCGTTTCGCCCATGGATCTCGACAGACACGCGGACGCGCGCGGAAAAAGATGTCCCTTCGCGTCCTAGCGTTCTTTTTCGCGTTCGATCTCGAGCCGCCACGGCGTCGGAAGTTTCACGCCGCCCTTCCGGAGGGCCTCTTTCGCGTCGTCCACGTGGTCCTCGGTCGTCGAGATCGTGAAGACCTTCGTGCCCGGCTTCACCCGCGCGGCCGTGCCGACGGGTGCTCCGAACGCCGCGCGCATGCCTTCCGAGATGCGGTCCGCCCCGGCCCCGGTCGCGATCTTGTTCTCGCGGAGCACGTTGTGCGGATAGAGGCGGAGCTTGAGGTGGTACGCGTTCCCGGCCTTCTTCGCGATGTAGCGGTTCGCCGAGATCCGCGCGGCCTCGAGGGCGATATGCCGGATTTGGCACGCCTCCGCGGCGACGAGATGGATCTTCACCGGGAACTTCGTCCGCGGATCCCCGATGTCGAACTGGCTGATTCGGATTCCGGGGACCCCGCCCATGTACCGCTTCTGGGCGTAGGCCTGGCCTCGAATCTCTCGATACATGCTGCCGGGCTTGCGCGTCATCGTCGGAGGGGCGCTTGAAGCAGGGGTCGCTATTTAATGCTTCGCGGCGAGAGGACTGCCGCGTCGCTGCCGGAGGAACATGATGAGAGAGGCGATTCCGAGGCCGGTTCCAATCAGCATCGCGGGGATCGTGAAAACGTTCTGCGTTATCAGACAAAGGTCTCCCGCACACTGAACGTCTGGAAACGCCCACGTGTACGCGAGGGCCATTCCGATTGAAGCCAGTAGGATACTGGCCACGGCGAGAGCCCAAACAGTCAACCGGTAGGTTACGGGCATGTTCGATCCGACACAGGACGCCCGGGCCACATCATCACGGTTTCCGTCTGGTTAGTCCAAGAAAGAATTAAGTGCGAGCCAGATGTGGGCCGACCATTGTGTTGCTCGTGAAACTCGGGGGCAGCGTCGTGACGGAGAAGACACATCTCCGGACGCCCCGACCCGCCGCGATTCGTCGGCTCGCAGGAGAGCTGGCTTCGCTTCGCGAGCCGCTCTTGATTGTCCACGGTGCGGGTTCGTACGGTCACATCCTCGCGAGTCGTCACCGCCTCAGCGAGGGGGGCTCGACTCCGTCCCGCCGCCTGGCGGCGGCAAGGGTTCAAGCCGACGTACGAGAGCTCGATGGGCTCGTCGTGCGGGCGCTGAACCGGGCGGGTCTCGCCGCGGTCCCAATCCCGCCATCTGCGGTGCTGTCTCTCGACGACGGACGCGTATCCACGATGGACCTGACCCCCTTCCTCGAGTTCGCTTCGATGGAATTTACACCGGTCACGTTCGGCGATGTCGTGCGGGATGTCCACCGTGGATTCTCCGTTTGTTCGGGCGACCTCCTGATGCTCGAACTCGCCCGCTCCTTCCGGCCCGAGCGAGCGGTCTTCGCGGCCGACGTGGACGGCCTCTTCACCGCGGATCCGAAACGCCGACGGGCCGCGCGCCTCCTCGACACGGTGGGACCCAAAGACTTGTCACAGATCGAGTTCTCGGCTGCATCGCGCACCGACGTCACGGGTAGCATCGAAGGAAAGGTCCGCCGCATGTTCGAGATCGCAGACCACGCGGGCGAATGTCTCATCGTCAACGGTAACGTAAAGAACCGCGTCCGGGATGCACTCCGGGGCCGGCGCGTCGTCGGCACCCGAGTCGTCCGAGGTCCCTGAGATGGCCGAGCCCTCCAAGACGGAGCAGCGCAAGGCGGAACATGTCAACATCATCCTCCAGGAGAACGTCTCCGCGGAGTACAACTACTGGAACGATGTCCGGCTCGTCCACACCGCGCTCCCGGAGATCGACCTCGACGACGTCGACGTGAGCGTGAAGTTCTTCGGCAAGCGCCTCGAGGCGCCCCTGATCATCTCGTCGATGACCGGCGGGTTCGGGATGGGGAAGGAGATCAACGCGAACCTCGCGAAAGCGGCCTCCGAAGTCGGCGTCGCGATGGGGGTCGGGTCGCAGCGCGCGGCGTTAGAGAAGCCGGAGCTCGAGCCGACCTATGCCGTCGTCAAGGACTACGGGGTCCCGCTCGTCTTCGCGAACCTCGGGGCTCCCCAGCTCGTGCCGCA
>VBMA01000133.1 GCA_005878985.1 Methanobacteriota archaeon | reverse complement strand
GAGCGGCGGCAGGCTCAGCCTCAACGCCTGTGGCAGAACGACATTGAACATGGACTGGGTGGGGCGCATTCCGAGAGCTTGAGCGGCCTCGAGCTGACCCCGAGGGACTGACTGAAATCCCGCCCGGAAGATTTCCGATTGATACGCGGCTGAGTGGAGCGCAAGGGCCACCGCGGCAACGTTCCAAGCAAGATCCTTCCCGGTGAAGCGGGCCTGGAGGAGGGCGGCCCCGAAAATTGATGCATAGATGACGATGACGATGGGCGGAATCCCCCGGAAGAAATCTACGTAAACCGAGACGGGCCAGGAAAGGGTCCTGAATCGGGAGATCCGGAGCCAGCCGAGGAAAAAACCGAGCACCGCGCTAAGGGGCAGGATGATGCCGACAAAGCGGAGGGTCGTGCCGATTCCAGTTTCAAAACTACCTCCATATCTTCGCCAGAATTCCGCGTCGAGGAGGCTGAAATTGAGGAGCACCTGGAGGAGGACCAGGAAAATGGACGCTCCGATCACGGCTTCGATGACACGGGTCAAAGCAGCGTGTCTGACAACAGGCTGGCCCCGCACCTCCGCCACAGACGCCTCAGCGGTGGCCATTCAGGCTCCGCTCTGGTACCGCACAAAAGGGAGTAAAGGTTTGCGGCATCCGGCTGCGAGCCGCAACGGGTTTCTCTAGAACCACTTGTCGATTAGTTTTGCGTAGGTCCCGTCGCTCTTGATTTCAGCGAGCTTCGCGTTCAAGATCGTCACGAGGTTCTCGTAGAACGCGTGCTTCGCATCGTCAGAGGCGGTCCTCGGGACCGCGAACCCATAGAGCTCGTTCGTTGGGATTGTACCCGCAACCGCATACTTCGTCGGGTTCGCGGCGGAAAGTCCATCCGCGGCGGGCTTGTCAATCACGATGATGTCGATGTTCGATTGGTCCAGAGCGAGGAGCAGGTCCGCGACGGAAGGTTTCACCGTGACCGTCGCGTCCTTCGCGTTCGAATCGACCCAATAGAAGCTCGTGGTCAGCTCCTGGACTCCGATCTTGAGGCCCGTTTTGTTGAGTTCGGAGTCGAGGCAATTCGCCGCGGCACAATAGACCGTCGCGTCACCGGTCCGCTTCAGGACGCCTTGATTGGAGAGGAAGTAGGGGTTCGTGAAGTGCAGGGTCGCGTTCCTTGCGGTCCCCGTGTCCCCGTTCATGGTGATTGCGCCAATGGCGATGTCAACACCTTGCGCGGCGGTGGCCGCCAACAGCGCGGTAAAGTCTCGATAGTCACGCCATTCGTATGCATATCCTCCGCGCGTCACCATCTCCTGGATCAAATCGGCGTCGAATCCGATGATGCTCCCTCCGACATTCGATTCAAAGGGCGGGAACGGGGTGTTCGTCCCCAAGAGAAGAACCTGTTTTGCAGCCGGGGCTTGTCCGAACACCAGCCACCCGGCGCCGAGGCCTGCCGCGAACGTGACGATGGCCACAATCACCGCGAGAACTGCCGAAACTCCCCGCGCCCCCCGCACCGCCTCCGTCGGGGGCGCGCCACCTCCCGCCGCCATGGGGAGGTGCAAATGCGTGTCACTATTTGAATGTCACCGGGAGGAGAACGGTTGGAACGGGACACGAACTCCCCGGGACGCGATGGCGCTCACGTTGCGGCCCGCTTGAAGCATTCCTCGAGCACGTCGAGGCCGGCATCGAGCACATCCCTCGGGATGTTCAGCGCCGGGATGTATCGCATCGCCGAATCGCCACACGGGAGCAAGATCAGACCGTGCTGGTACGCGTCCTTCTCAATCGCGTCACGACGCTTCGGATCCGGTTTCTTCGAATGCTTGTCCATGACGAACTCCGTCGCCTGCATCATCCCGAGGCCGCGGCGGTCTCCGATGAACTCGTATCGTTCGGCCATCTCATCAAGCCGCTTCGCGAGGTGCTCCCCAATCTTCGCGCTCCGGGCCACGAGGCCCTCCTCTTCGATTACATCGAGAGTGGCCAGGGATGCGGCGCACGCGACCGGGTTGCCGCCGAACGTGTTCGAATGCTTCCCGCTCTCCTTGAAGTCCATGTCCGCGGGATACACCGCGGCGCCGATCGGCAGCCCGCCGCCCAGAGACTTGGCCATCGTCAGGATGTCCGGGACAGCGTCCGAGTGCTCGATCGCCCACATCTTTCCGGTCCGGCCGAGGCCCGACTGGACCTCGTCGTCGATCAGGAGTGCGCCATGGTCCTTCGCAATCTTCGCGATCCGATCCATCCAGCCTGGCGGTGGCACGATGTACCCGCCTTCACCTTGGACGGGCTCGACGAAAACGCCCGCGAGGTCCTCGGGCGGCGCGACCGTCTTCATGTAGACGTCCTCGATGATGTTCGCGCAATACAGGTCGCACGACGGATACGTGAGCTTGTACGGACAGCGGTAGCAATAGGCGTACGGCACGTGCACGACGCCGGGCATGGTCGGGAAGAATCCGGCGCGTTGCTTCGCCTTGCTCGCGGTCAGCGACAGCGCGCCCTGGGTCCGGCCGTGGAACGCCCCGAGGAACGCGAGGAACATCTGCCGCTTCGTGTGGCTCTTCGCGACCTTGATCGCGGCCTCGTTCGCCTCGGTGCCGGAGTTGCCGAAGAAGACCTTCTTCCGGTGCTTGCCAGGGGTGATCTTGCCGAGTCGCTCGGCGAGGGTCGCCTGGATTTCGTAGTAGAAGTCGGTCCCGGCGAAATGGGTGAACTGCGAGGCCTGCCGGGAGATTGCCTCGACGACCTTCGGATGGGCATGGCCGATGTTAAGGACCGAGATCCCGGCTGCGAAGTCGATCAGGATGTTGCCATCGACGTCTTCGACGATCGAGCCGGAGGCCCGTTTGACGACGACCGGCGCGGACTTCGTCGTAGTTGCAATATAGCTACGGTCCCGCTCGATGATTTCCTTCGCTCGCGGGCCCGGGGGAGTCACTTTGATGTCGGGAACCTTCACCGTCGCACCCCGGGTCCGCCTACGGATTGGGCGTATTAATAGTCTCGTCGCCGAGAATCCGCGGCGGGCGGACCGCCGCCATTCCGGCTTACTTCGCAGCTCCGATTCGCATGATCGTCGTGCCGCACACGGGACACTTGCCCTTCATCGCGGGCTTGCCGTTCTTCAGTTTGACCGCGACGGCGTCTTTGATCTCCCGCTTGGCACGGCACTTCACGCAATAACCTTGCACCATGGGGGAATCACCGCGGGTGGAAGGGGTGACCCTTGATAAAGTGTATGGTCCCCAATTGCATTTCGACGGGAGCCATACCCACAATACTTTTATAATGGTATTTTGATACAACTCGCAGAATCTAGGGAGAGTGAGCTATGGCTGAAAAACCGACGGCAGCGTTCGTGTTGTCTCTGATCGGTGGCATCTTCGTCTTGTTGGTCGGCATCGCGTTCGCCGTACTCGGGAGCATTCTCGGGAGTATGGTGGGCGGGATTGGAGGGCCGGCCGGTGCTACGGATATCATAGTCTGGTACGGTGTAATCGGGTTCGTGAACGGCCTCCTCATGATCGTGTTCGGAGTCCTGCTTTACATCCGACCCACGCAGCACGTCGTCTGGGGCGCGCTCGTGTTGATCTTGTCCATCGCGAGTTTCTTCACCACTCTCGGCGGGTTTTTCATCGGACTCATCCTCGGATTGATTGGCGGCATCCTGGGAATCGTCTGGAAGCCCCCAGCACCGATGGCCGGCATGGCCCCGCCGATGATGCCTCCGTCGATGCCTCCACCCTGAGTGCGTTCGAAGTGCGGCAGCGAACGACGGAGCGGCAGAACGCGCTCCGTCCTTTTCCAATTCCCGTGACCACGGCGCCGCGGGGCGCACGTTCTATTTTCTGAAACTCTAGTCGGAGACTAGTTATCCCGTAGCCTGTTCGGACGTTTCGGAGAACAATCCGTGGCCGCTCCGTCTCCCGGTTACTATCCGCCCGGGCCGTATCCGCCGCCGGTGTCCCGGCCAATTGGCGTCACGCTTCTCGCGGTCCTCACGATCCTCCTCGGCATCCTGATCGTCCTCGCCGGCCTCCTGCTCATCGTCGCGCCGTTGATCCTCGTTGGCGTCGGACTGCCCCTCGCCTTCGGTCTGACCGCGAGCGTGATCGGCGCGATCGTGTTCGTGTTCGGCCTGATCTGGATCGGGGTCGGCGTCGGCCTCCTCCACCTGCGGGGCTGGGCCTGGTGGCTCGCGGTGATTGTGATGGCGCTCTCGATCGTCGGAAGCATTGCGTCGCCCATCACGGCGGTCATCCCCGCCTTGATCTTGATCTACCTGATCGTCGTGCGGCGCCACTTCCGATGAACCGTCGCGGCAGAAACCTTTTTAGCGGGCCGCACTTTGGTCGCGGCGGAGACCTCCTCCTTGTCGTACACCCGTTTTGAACGTGCGCGGATCATCGGGGCGCGCGCGTTACAAATCTCCATGGGCGCACCGACGATCACCGCGCTGGACCGAGAAGCCGACCCCCTCGACATCGCATTCCGAGAATTCTCCTCCGGGAGCTCGCCGCTGAACGTCCGGAGGTTCGCGGATGCCGTCGATTGACAGGGCATCGATTCGGAAAATTCTCGACAGCCGCGGGAACCCGACGGTCGAGGTCGAGATCCACGCGGGGCGTGTGACCGGCCGTGCCGCGGCACCGAGTGGAGCGAGCACCGGGACCCACGAGCCCAAGGCGCTGCCGGAAGGAGGCGTCGACGAAGCGATCCGGACGTTCCATGAATCGGTGGAACCGGGGATCACGGGTCGCGATGTCTCGGACCAGACGGGGCTCGACAAGGCGCTGCGCGCGATCGATGGGACCAAGAACTTCGCACGCATCGGCTGCAATGTCGCGACCGCGGTATCCCTGGCGACCGCGAAGACGGCGGCCGCCGTTTCCGGCAAGCCGCTGTTCCGCTACCTCGGTGGTCGATCTCGCTTGTCCCTGCCTCTCCCCATGGGGAACGTGATCGGCGGTGGCCGCCATGCCGTCGGCGGAACGACGATTCAGGAATTCTTGGTGGTGTCGCAGGCACCAACGGCAGTCGCGAACGTGTTCACGAACGCCCGGGTTCACGGCCTCGTGCGAGACGCGCTGGCGAAGAAGCTGCCGGACGCGGCCCTCGGTCGCGGCGATGAAGGGGCGTGGGTCGCGAAGCTTGCCGATGAAGAGGCCCTCTCCGTCGTCGTGGAAGCGTGTCACCTTGCGTCGAAGCAAGCCGGATTTCCCGTGGGGCCCGCCCTCGACCTCGCGGCCTCGGAGTTCTTCCGGGGCGGGAAGTATCGGTACGCGGACCGCGCGATTTCTCCCGAGGAGCAGGTCGAGTTCGTGGAGCGCCTCGTCCGCGATTATGGCCTGTTCAGCGTCGAAGATCCGTTCGACCAGGAGGATTTCGGTGCCTTCGCGGATCTCACGCGCCGCGTCGGAGACCGATGCAAGGTCATCGGCGACGACATCTTCGTCACGAACGTCGAGCGACTGCAGCGCGGAATCGAACTGAGAGCGGGCAACGCTATCCTTATTAAGCCGAACCAAATTGGGACGCTCTCCGAGACGCGGGCCGCCGTGGACCTGGCCCACAAAGCCGGGTTCGCAACCGTGATGTCGCATCGGTCTGGCGAGACGACGGACGACACGATCGCCCACCTCGCCGTGGCGTTCGGATGCCTCGGCATCAAGACGGGAGCGGTCGGCGGCGAGCGGATCGCGAAGCTCAACGAGCTCATCCGGATCGAGGAACAACTCCAGGCAGGCGCGTGATGCAAGAGGAAGAACAGACGGGCGTCCAGGGATTGCTCGTCCCCGAGGATGTCTACCTGACGTCAGGCGTGCACATCGGCACCCAGCAGAAAAGCGCCGACATGAAGCCGTTCATCTACAAAGTCCGGATCGACGGCCTGTATGTCCTGGACATCAAGAAGACGGACACCCGGATCCGGGAGGCGTCGAAGTTCCTGGCGCGCTTCAAGCCGGAGACCATCCTCGTCGTCGCGGCCCGGCAGTACGGCCAGAAGCCCGCGCGGCTGTTCGCGAAGAACGTCGGAGCGAAGGTCCTCGCCGGCCGATTCGTCCCCGGGACCCTCACGAATCCGAATCTTCCCGAATTCATGGAACCCGAGGTCCTCCTCGTGACGGATCCCGCGGCCGATCAACAGGCGCTGCGCGAAGCGTTGAACGTCGGCATCCCGGTCGTCGCCTTGTGCGACGCGAACAACGAGACGCGGGACGTCGACCTCGTCGTGCCGACGAACAACAAGGGCCGCCGGGCCCTTGCGACCGTCTACTGGCTCCTGACCCGCGAGGTCTCGAAGGCGCGGGGGACCGTGAAGTCGGACGAAGAGTTTACGTCCACGATCGATGATTACGAAGCGTCCCTGTGACGGGCGCCGTTCATGCGGTATCCGGCGGTGGCGGGAGCTTTCTATGAGCGTTCGCGTGACGCGCTCCTCCGCCAGATCAGGGAATGCTACACCCACCCGCTCGGACCCGGTCGTCCCGCAGAGGTCCGCGCAGGCCCGCGCCGACTGGTCGGTCTTGTCGTACCCCACGCGGGGTACGTGTACTCCGGTCCGGTCGCGGCGCACAGTTACGCCGCCCTGGCCGCCGACGGTTGGCCCCAGTCCTTCGTGATTTTCGGCCCGAACCACCATGGCCAGGGCGCGCCTCTCGCCCTGACGGAACACGATTGGCAGACGCCCCTCGGGATCGCGATGGCGGACAAAGGTCTCCATGATGCCCTCTCGAAGCCCCCGCTCGAGGACGACATCCTCGCCCACCGCGACGAGCACAGCATCGAGGTCCAGCTCCCGTTCCTGCAGGAGCTTTCCGGCGCGGTCCGCTTCGTCCCGATTTGCATGGCCTTCCAGGAGTACGATCTCGCAGCGGAGGTCGGGGATCTCGTCGCCCAGACCATCCGGGGGAAAGATGTCCTCCTGATCGCGTCCTCGGATTTCACGCACGTCGGCTCGCAGTACTTTCAGATCGCCCCCGCGGGCGTCACGGCCCCCGCGTTCGCGAAGGGGCAGGACGCGAAAGCCATTGAGCAGATCGTCGCCCTCGATCCGAAGCATTTCGCCGCGAAGGTCGCACAGGACGACATCTCGATGTGCGGGTACGGGGCGGTCACCGCCATGCTGACCGCCGCGAAGGTCCTCGGTGCGAGGGAGGCGAAGCTCCTGAAGTACGCCACCTCGAGCGACGTGAGTCGCGACACAAAGATGGCGGTCGGATACGGTGCGATCGCGGTCTATCGCTGAACCGTCTCCGCGTCGATCCAGTCGAGATATTCCGGCAACGCCGGTCCCATCGGATACGAGACGATGCATGGGACTTCAGCCGGATGGACGCTCCGGATGGCGGCGATCAATTTCCGCACGAGCGACCGCCGGGTCTTGAAGATGATGACGAACTCGTGCGTCTCCTCCTGCGTTCCCTCCCACCAGTACCTCGATTCGACCGGCCAGTAGTTGGCGCACGCCGCGAGCCGTCTCTCGACGACGACCCGAGCGATCGTCCGGGCGGTCTCGCGGTCCGGCGCGGTCACGTAGGCCATCGCGTGCAGAATCCGTCGACGGGCCATCCGATTTCGCTCCTCCCTTCGCTATCAGGGTCAGGAACAGGAATGGGTTCGACGGCCTTTTATCTGGTGGTCCTCGTGTAAGCGACGTTACGAATGCCCGTTGTGACGATGTCCGAAATGGTGGCCGCCCTCCGGGCCACGGTGGGGAAGCGGGGGATGCCCGAAGAAGACCTCCGGGCCCTCGCCGACTACCTCATGTCGTTCTTCGGATTCGAGACGGAAGCGATCGACAACAACCTGGACGTCGCCGACCGCGACGTGTTCTACATGCTCGAGGAGGAAGGTCTCCTCACGACCCGCCAAGAAGAGGTCATGATCAAGAAAGGGAAGATGTGGCGGATCCACTATTGGATCCTGCGCGTCGAGCGGATCAAGGCCTTTGCGAAGCCGCAACGGCCGAAGGCGGATGGCGATGCGTTCGCGGTGTACAACACGTTGCCGGACGACATCTGGACGCGGCAGTTGCCGGCGAGATAGATTGAAATAGACCAGAAGGTTCGTTTGGAGCCGCGCATGGCCCTTCTGGACTCTCTCCTCATCGCGGGGGCCGCGATTGTCCTCTGGTCCCTGCTGCTCTATGGGCTCCAAAAGCGTGGGCTCCTCGAACGGCGAGGGCTCTCCCCGTCTCCCCCGCCCGCGGGTCCGTTCCTCATGTGGAAGACCCTTCGGGGCCGCCAGCTGATCGACCGACTCGCACGGCCGAAACGGTTCTGGCGGGTGTTCGGCGACATCGCGATCGTCCTCGTGGCCCTGACGATGCTCGGCACGACGGCCCTCCTCGCCTGGGAGGCGACGCTCGTCCAGAACGCGGCGATCCGAAACAACCCGCCGTCCCCCGAGACGCTCCTCGGCCTACCCGGCATCAACCCGATCATCCCCCTCGGGTACGGCATCCTGGGCCTGGCCGTCGCCATCATTCTCCACGAGTTCTCGCACGGGATCCTGTCTCGCGTCGCGAACATCAAGATCCGCTCCCTCGGGCTGATTTTCCTGATCTTCCCGATCGGCGCGTTCGTCGAACCGGACGAGGACGAGCTGCGCGCACTCCCACGTCGCGAACGCGGCCGTCTCTATGCGGTCGGGCCCGCGACGAATGTCTTACTGGCAGTCCTGTTCGCCACGCTCTTCTCGACCCTCATCCTGACCTCGGTCGCGCCGGTCCACGACGGCGTCGGGATCGTGGGATTCACGCCAAACTCGCCCGCGGCGATGGCGGGGATGCAACCCAACACCGTCATCACGTCGGTCAACGGCACTCCCGTGCACACGGTCAACGATTTCATTGCGGCGCTCACACTCGTGCGGGTGAACACCACGATCCGAGTCATCGCCTACAATCCGGCGAACGGACAAGACACGCCGTACAACGTGACTCCCGTCGAGCGAAACCCGACGACCGGACGGGCGATCCTCGGCATCTATTCGTTCGACGTGAGCACCGATTACTACCACCCGCTCACGAACCCGGACAAGTTCGGCGGCGTGACGAGGGCGATTCTCGCCTACATCTCGTTGCCCTTCTCCGGCTACTCGCCGATCGATGCGCCCGCGACTCATTTCTATCAAATCCAAGGGCCCGCAGCGGCGATCCCAGCGCCCCTCTTCTGGCTCTTCGCGAACGCATTGTACTGGCTCTTCTGGCTGAACTTGATGCTCGGGGCGACGAACGCGTTGCCCGCGGTCCCCCTCGATGGGGGCTACCTGTTCAAGGACGGAATCGAAGGACTCGTCTCTCGCTTGCGAAAAGGGATTCCCACGGAGCAGCGGGACCGCATCGTCCGGGGCGTGAGCTACACCTTTGCGTTCCTCATCCTCGGACTTGTGCTTTGGCAGTTGATCGGACCGCGTATCTAAGATCACGGACGGCCGGCTTCGGAAGCCACGAGCCCGACGACGCCGCTGACGATCGCTAGGATCGCGCCCGTGGTGCTCAGCGAGAGGAGGATCGTCACGATTCCCAGGATGATGTTGATAATCCCGCCCGAACTGTACTTGCCCCGGTAGATCAGGAGACTGCCCACCAGAATCGCGATCCCAAGGAGGGCGGCGACGCCCGCGTTCAAGATCCGGTTCAGGTCCAAGTTTCCTCGCCCGAGATCGAGGGCGTTGACCAGGATGAGCAGCCCGGCGATCAACCCAATGAGCATCGCGAGTAAGGCGAGGACTCGCTTCTCCGTCATACCGCTCGAGAAGGGATGAGCCGCCTTCAGCCTTTCTCCAGACCGCCGGCCGCCCAGATCCCTGTCGGGTCCCCGGGGAATGCGTTCGTTCCCCACCACATCCGGAGCGCGCGGAACACTTCCACGAATCCGGCTTCGTGGACGAACTCCAACAACGCCCGGTTCTGGGAGGGACCGCTGAGAGCGAGCTCAGATGAGCCTGCTGCTTCGACGAGGGCGTGAAAGAGATTCTGCGCGACCCCAGTGGCCATCGGCTCGACGACCCACGGGCCGATCTCGCAGGCGTCCCCGCTTGGATTTCCGACGATGAATCCCTTCGGCCGGCCTCCACGTTCGGCCACGAGGAACGTGAAGGGGAATTCCGTCGCCAGCCGGGCGAGGAGCGCCAGGCGGTTCGCACCGAAGTACCTCGCATCTATCCCCGCAAGGCCGGCTAGATCGTCCTCTCGAATCGGTCGGACGGTCCGAGCCTTCTGTCTTTCGGGGGCTGGGCCATGCCAGCGGATGACCTCGTACTCGCGATGAAATCCGAGGCGCTCGTAGAACGGGATGGCGTTGAGGTACGCGTTCAGACGAACGGTCCGGACTCCTGTCGCTTGGAGGTGTGCGAGGGCGGCATCCATCATCTGCTTCCCTACGCCCTTTCCCCTCAACTCCGGCGCGACGATGACCGCACCCAAGAACGCGAGGCCGTCGTAGGTCGTCGTCGTGAGGACCCCGACCACGCGTCCGTGGCGCTCCGCGGCGAAGCATCCGTTGGGCGAGAGGGCGAGGAGTCGCCGGAAGTCCTCGCGCGTGTAGCCCCACGCCTCGAGGTCCGTCAGGGCGATGGCCGCGTCAAGGTCCCGCTCTTCGAGGTTTCGGATCCGCGTGCCTTCCACAACTTCACCCGTTGCTCAAGCTCTTCCGGCTCATCACATTCGTGGTATCCGTACGTCACGTACCGTTTGTCCTTGCGGAGATGTTTGTACATGCACGGGCCGTATTCGTCATCCTCCTGGCCGTACCACTTGTCGCAGTCCTTGCAAAGGAATTTCTGCGGCAGTTGCGCCTGGAGTTCGTCTACATGCCCCAAAATGGGTCCTCCTTCCGTTTGATCGTGCAGATCTCGTCGAGCGCCTCGATCTCGTCATGGGTCAGATCCGTCCGCCCCCGCAGCGCGCGCGCATCGGCTTCCGGGAGGTCCACGTAGAGCACGTCGCCGCCATTGACCTGTCGTCCGATCGTGATGCCGTCCACGGAGATCGCGACTTCCTGTCCCTGGTTCGCGCCGTCGAGGCTCTTCTCCCCGCTCCGGACCGCCTTGATTCGGCCGAGAGCCCGACCATCCGCGCGCATGATTGACTCCCCCGGACGGATTCGACCGGCGAGCACACGGACGCCGAAGATCGCGGGCTTCGACGTCCGGAAGACATGTTCGCCGAGGAAGAGCAGTTTCGCCGGGTACGCGATCTCCTTCCGGCCCGCCTCGGCCAGCTGTCGCTTCCGCTCGTCGCGCCACGCCTGGTAGTCTTCGATGAGGCGGTAGATGACGTCGTTCTCGAGCAGCTTCAGGTCGGTGTGTTCCCGGAGCGCGGTCTTCGCGTCCGGGAGGATCTCCAGGTTGAACGCGAGGATCGCGCGGCTCAACGGATTCTTCGCGGTCGCCGCGTCGGTCACGTCCCGTCGCGAGACCGGTCCGAGCCGGGCGAACTTGATCGGAATCGAGGCCTGTTTGCATTCGTACGCGAGGCCCTCGAGGGATCCGATCGCATCCGCCTTCACGAGGATTCCTTCGTCCTGGGTCTCGATGTGGACCTGGGACTCCTGTGCGACCTCCTCGATCACGGCGGCCAGGTCGCCCTTCACGGCACGGATCGGGGCGCCCGCGACGGCCTTCTCCAGTCCGCTCCCCACGACTTTCACTCCCGAGGCCGCAGATGCGCTCTTCACCGAGTCGAACCGCTCTTGCGGGTCCCGGATCTCGTCCAACGGCTTCGGCTTCAGCAGGGCCTTCACTTTCGTCGACCCCGGCTTGCCTGCGGTCCCGAAGACGATCGTCTCGCCCTTCGAGAGGGTGCCCTCGTAGATGATCGCGTCCAGGGTGGTCCCGACGCCCTTATCCTCCTTCACCTCGAGGATCGTGCCGACGGCGGGTCCTTCGGCGGTCGTCAGTTGCTCCCCCAAGAAGCGCTGCGCGAGGCCGATCAGGGTCAGCAACAGGTCCGGGATGCCTTCGCCGAATTTCGCGCTGACCGGGATGACCGCCAGGTTCGTCGTGAAGTCCTCGATGCGGTCGTAGCGGTCCGCGGAGAATCCGTGCTCGAACAGGCGGCCAACGAGCTCATACATCCGACGGTCGAGTTCCTCGCGGGCGGAGTCCGGTTGATCTTGGTACGAGCGGACGAACGGCTCGCCCTCGTGCTTCCGCCAGCCGGGCACCATGTCGATCTTGTTTGCCGCGACGACGAACGGCGTCTTGTAGCGCCGCAGAATGTTCAGGCTCTCGATCGTCTGCGGGCGGAATCCTTCGTTGACGTCGATCACGAGGACCGCGAGGTCCGCGAGGGCGCCGCCGCGGGCCCGCAACGTCGAGAAGGCGACGTGGCCGGGCGTGTCGATGAAGAGGAGGCCGGGGATCCGGAACGATCGGCCCTTGACGAGGTCCCCGCACATTTCGAGGATCGCCGCGAGAGGGACCTCCGTCGCCCCGATGTGCTGGGTGATCCCGCCCGCCTCGCGGCCCGCGACGCCGGTACCGCGAATCCGATCGAGGAGGGTCGTCTTGCCATGGTCCACGTGTCCGAGCACGGACACGATAGGCTGGCGAATGGAGGCCATCGCCAGCTGACCAAGAATCCACGCTATTAGAAGGTTATCCCGCGCCGCCTCCGACCCAAGGGAGGGACACCATAGGCTGATACTCTCAGCCGGGCATCGATGATCCGTGGGG
>VBMA01000063.1 GCA_005878985.1 Methanobacteriota archaeon | reverse complement strand
GTCAGGGCCATCCGGGGCGTGATGAGCCGTTCGACCGCGGGATCGTCCGCGAGGTTCAGGAACAGGACGGCGCGACGGAGCGCCCCCGTGCGTTCGAAGTCGTCCATGAACACGCGGGCCTCCTCATGCGTGATCCCCATCGCGGCGAAGACGACACCGAACGATTCACGGCTCCCGACGACTTTCGCCTGTCGAGCGATTTGCAGCGCCACCTCGTTGTGCGGGAGGCCCGCCCCGGAGAACAGCGGGAGTTTCTGGCCGCGGACCAGGGTGTTCAAGCCATCGATCGTCGAGATGCCCGTCTGGATGAACTCTGCCGGGTGCTCGCGGGAATATGGGTTAATCGCGGCGCCCGTGATCTCGACCCGTTTCTCGGGGACGATCGGTGGGCCACCGTCGATCGGCTCGCCCGCGCCGCTTAGGATACGGCCGAGCATCTCTCGGGACACGTTCAGTTTGATCGTCTCCCCGAGGAACTTCACGGTGGACTGACGATCGATTCCGGCCGTCCCCTCGAACACCTGCACGACGACGATGTCCTTCGACGAATCGAGGACCTGCCCTCGCTTCCGCGACCCATCCGGGAGGCCGACTTCGACGAGCTCCCCGTATCCGACCCACTCCGTCTTCTCGACGAAGATCAGCGGCCCCGCGATCTCCGTGATGGTCCGGTATTCCGTCGGCATCTCAGGTGGCCCCCAGTCGCTTGAACTCGTCGTCCATTTGGGCGAGCGTCTTCGCGAGCTCCTTGTCGAATTCCGATTCGTACTTCACCCGCGTCAGGAGTTCGCGGGACTTCAGCGACGCGACGTCCTTCGTCGGGACGTCCAGTTTCACGGCCTTCTGACCGAGGTCGGAGTATTTCTTGATCGCGGCGATCAGCTTGAACTGCCGCTCGGGAGGGCAGAACGTGTCGACGGCATGATACGCGTTCTGTTGGAGGAAGATCTCACGGATCATCCGCGCGACCTCGAGCGTGAGCTGTTGGTCCGGCGGCAAGGCATCCGCGCCGACGAGCCGGACGATTTCCTCGAGCTCCGCCTCTTCCTGCAACGTGCGCGCGGTCCACGCTCTCAACTTCGGCCAGTCCTCGTTCACGTTCTTCCGGAACCAGTCCTCCAAGATCTGCGTGTACAGGCTGTACGATTGCAGCCAGTTGATCGCCGGGAAGTGCCGCCGAGCCCGCAAGGCGGTGTCCAGGGCCCAGAACACCTTCACGATGCGGAGGGTGCCCTGCGTGACGGGCTCGGAGAAGTCCCCGCCGCTCGGGGACACCGCGCCAACCACGCTGACGGATCCTTCGAGGCCAGCCAGCGTCTTCGCCCGACCGGCGCGTTCGTAGAACTCGCTGAGCCTCGCGGACAAGTACGCGGGGAAGCCTTCTTCGCCCGGCATCTCTTCGAGCCGACTCGAAATCTCTCGCATCGCTTCGGCCCACCGGGATGTCGAGTCCGCCATCAAGGCGACGTTGTATCCCATGTCTCGGTAGTATTCCGCGAGCGTCATGCCGGTGTACACGGACGCCTCCCTCGCGGCGACCGGCATGTTGCTCGTGTTCGCGATGAGGGACATCCGTTCCATCAGGGGCGCGCCGGTGTATGGATCTTCGAGCTTCGGGAAGGTGGTCAGGACTTCGGTCATCTCGTTCCCTCGCTCCCCGCATCCGATATAGATGACGACCTGCGCGTCGCACCACTTCGAGAGCTGCTGCTCGGTCACCGTGTTGTGAAGGAGACTCGGCATGTTGCCGCCCACGAAGTTATGCGAGTGCGGTACCGTAAGGTCGAACACCCACGATCCGTATGGAATCGTTTGCGTCTCAACGATTACATCCTTCCCGATGGTACCGTTCTCGAGCGGCACGGCAAGACAATCTCCGCGTCCCAGTCGCGCGGCCTCGACTTCTACGATTCCAGAGCTCCATGCGAACAGTCGGTGGACAGGGGTCACTCGAAGCGTTCGTCCGGCCTTCGTTCTGATGCGGACGAGACAATCCGCAAATCCACGGTAGAGAACAGAAGCGAAACCTTCCTCGACCACGGTTCCGTTAAAAGTCAGGATAGGGAGCTGGTTGTCGAGGCGAATCCACGACTCCCGCTCACCGCGGATATGCTCACCTCGCGCACGGTCGTAAAGCTCGTCGATCCGCACGAGGTCGCCGCCCGGATTCATCACGAAAGTGTCAGGTGCGACACATTTGCCCGTCCCGAAGCCGCCCGGGATCGCGGCGGTCCCGCCCTTCGCGATCGGGAACAGGAAGTCGAGGACCCGCTGGCCTGTGACGAGCGGGATCGTGGGCATGAGTCGATCCTTCACCGGCCGAGCCTGGCGAACGGGCCAGGTCTGGTACATCTTGACCTGTTCCCCGTTGTCGAGCTGTGCGACGACCTCGTCGACCTTGAATGTGCCCTCGCGAATCTGTGCGACCTTCCCGCCGCGGAAGTTCGGGGGGACCATGATTCGATGTTGGACGTTCTTCGCCTCCTGGACCGTGCCCACGACCTCGCCCGGGCCCACCGCCTGACCCGGCTGGACTTTCGGAGCGAAGGCCCACGACTTCTCTCGCGTGAGACCCGGGGACTTCACCCCGCGGAGGATGAAATCTCCCATCACCTTCTGGAGGACCGGGAGCGGCCGCTGGATGCCGTCGTAGATGCTCCCGAGGAGGCCCGGGCCCAACTCGACCACGAGCGGCCCTCCCGTGTCCACGACGGCTTCGCCGGGTCGGACGCCGCTCGTGTCCTCGTACACCTGGATGACCGTCTTCTCGCCCACGATCTGGATGACTTCCCCGAGGAGCTGCTCTTCACCGACGAATTGCACGTCGTACATACGCGGGCGGAGGCCCGTGGCCGTCACGACCGGTCCTGCCACTCGGAAGATCTCCCCCGCCGCCTTGCCGGCCGCCGCTTTCTCCTTTCCTTTCATCGCCATGTTGGTTTCCGCCCCCTCTCGTGTTCAATCACTTGTACAGGTCGACCCCGATCGCGCGCTTGATTTTTGCCCGGAGGTCTTCCTCTTCGCGTTTGCCGACCGCGATGACCACGGGACGGGGAGTCGTTTCGAGTCGCCGCCGCATCGTGTTGCTGAGAGCCGTCATGTCGTCCGCGCTGAGGATGAGGATCCCGACGTTCGGGTCTTCGAGGACCTTCGCGACCTGCGCCTCGACGGCGTCGCGCCCGACGCTGAACGTCTTCCGGACGCCCGCCAGCTTGAATCCCTGGACGAATTCGTCCCGGCCCACCGCGGCGAGTTCCATCCTACACCACCAGGAGGTCCCGAATCACGGCGGGGTCCATCGCGCTCTCCTTTCCCCGCGCGATGATCCGCAGGTTTTGGACCTCCCGTTCCTTGCGGACGACGTAGTCGAGAATCGGCAGGACGGACAGCGGGTGGACATGGGCGTACCGGCCCGCCTCTAGGAGGTGGAGCTTCTCGACCGACCGAACGAGCTGACCCACCCCGAGCGCCTGCAGGTCCCGGAGACGGGAAGAGAGGTCCTCCGTGAGCGTGTACTCCCGAAGCGCTGCGGTGAGTGCGTTGACGTCCATCTGCACCATTTCGGCCAGCTCGTCCGGTGGAATCTCTAGGCCACCCGGCATGAACGGGTCGTAGGGGAGTGTGGCCTTCGAGGCCCACAACCGGAGGAGGGTCTTGAGATTCACGATATCGACCTCGCGCCGGACGAACTCCCGCATGAGGCGGGTCCCTTCGGTCCGCTCCGGCACGACGAACAGGAGGTTCTGGTAGTAGAGTTGGGTCACGCGGTCCTCCCACTCGTTCCACCGCTCGACCTCGGACGCTTTCTTTCCGAGACCCGCGAGGGCCTGGGCGTAGATGGTCCCATCGAGGCGATCAAAGACTTCGTCCAAGGTTGGCAGCTCGACGAGTGCCTGCAGGAACGACTCCTTCATGCTTCCGGCGGCGACGAGATCCTCCAGGATTTCGGTCGAGGACGCGCCGAACGTCTTCCCCCGGACGATCGTCTTGATGTTCTGCACGTCGAACCGGTCTAAGTACCATCCAATCATCTGCCGGAGCTCGCCTTCGGAGAAGCCGATGATTTGCGTGAAAACGGCCGCGAGGTTCCGGCTCGTCGCAAGTTCGATCAGATCGACGCCGGAGGTCCTCGACGCGAGGGCGAGCACCTCCGACTTGTATGCGCCCTCGCCGATGACCCGCGCAATCTGGGGAATCTCCATCTGGAGCATCCGCTCGTACACATCCGGGGAGAGCAGGGCCGCCTTCTTGGCGCGGACGCGAGCTGTCACGTATGGATAGTTCCCGCTCTCAATCGGGAGGTAGCGCATCACCCGTCGCCAGTATTGCCCGAGGTAGGACGATGTTCCTGGGGTCATCGGCGCGGCCATAGTACCTCCGCGACCTCTCGAATCGAGTCCCGCCAGACGTCGGCGAGGAGCGTC
Source organism: Methanobacteriota archaeon (assembly GCA_005878985.1). Lineage (GTDB taxonomy): Archaea > Thermoplasmatota > Thermoplasmata > RBG-16-68-12 > RBG-16-68-12 > RBG-16-68-12. The sequence continues at coordinate 435 of VBMA01000063.1, read as the reverse complement.
TCGTAAAGAAGGTCGATCCGATGGGTTCCGTCGCCGCTCTCGATGACGATGCCGCCGACACAATCGATCGTCCCGCCGAAACTCGTGCCGACCGCGGCCCGCACGGCGTTGGCGTCTTTCTCGTTGCAGTAGACCTTCCCCGTCCGCCAGTCGGCGGCGTGCGCCTTGAGGAGCGATTGAAGGATGGCCGCTCCATCCTGGAGGACGGCCAGTTTCTCGAGGACCTTCGCGTAGACCTCGTCCAGCAGCTCCTTCTCCGCGGACAGCACGATTTTCTTGCTCTCCAGCTCGGCGCGCGCGAGGGCCTGGACCCGCAGGCGTTCCGCGGCCTGCCGGGCGTCCCGCTCTCGGACCTCGAGGAGCTTCGCTCCTTCGCCCCGGGCACTCTGCAGGATCCGATCGCGCTCCGCGAGCGCGGCGGAGCGGATTTACTCT
>VBMA01000062.1 GCA_005878985.1 Methanobacteriota archaeon | reverse complement strand
TCGGGATGCCGGAACGAGAAGCCGGCACCGACCGTCTGTTCAACGCCGCCGTCCTCGTGGCCCCGGACGGCAAGGTCGCCGCGTACCGGAAGGTGTACCCCGCGAACTTCGGGCCGTTCGAAGAAGGGCTGTACTTCGCGAGGGGCGAGGACCTCACGATCGTCGAGACGAAGATCGGGCGGATCGCCCTGCTGATTTGTTACGACTCGTTCTTCCCCGAACTGGCGAAGGCGTATGCGATCGAAGGTGCTCAGCTCCTCGCCATCATCAGCGCCTCGCCCGCAACTTCGAAGCCGTTCTTCGACAAGATCCTCCCGGCCCGCGCGATCGAGAACGCGATGCCGCTCGTGTACGCGAACTTGGTTGGCACGGAATTGAATATCGTCTTCCAGGGCGGGACGCAGGCCATCGGACCGCGGGGCGAGAACCTGGGTCGGGCAGAGGACTTCGTCGAGTCAACGATCACCGCCGAGGTGGACTTGCGAGATGTTCCGACCGCCCGGGCGTTCCGGCCGACGCTCCGCGACACGAGGAAGGAGTTCTGGGAACCGGTTGCGCCGACGATCCCGGTACGCCGGGCCTGAGCCGCAACGGTCGCGACGGGTCAGGAAGGACTTCGCGGTGGATTCTCGGCATTCGCGGCAGCCCATTCTGTCAGGACGTTGGGCAGAGCCGTCCGGATTTCGATCCCTTGCTTCGAACACCATGCTTCCAAACTTGGGAGGACCTGTGGCTCGATTACGAGGCGGTAGACGCACACAGCCCCGAAGACGGCGGGGAAGAGCCGCACCGCCCAGAGGCCGAGGTCGAGGAGGGCCCTCTCGTACGAGCCAACGGATGCGTTCAAGAGGGTCACGAAGCCCGCGAGGAGGGCGACCGCGCCAACGGGCCCAACGGTCCGCTCGAACCACTCCGCCGGGCGCACCACCTCGCCTTGGATCGGCCGGATGAGGCGCAACTCGAGGCCGTCCAGGAGCCAAGCTCCCGGGAGGAGCGAGGTGAGGAACCCCGCGAGCAGGAGGATCGGGAACGCCACGAAGCCGACGGCGAGTGCGCGCAAGTCGGCGGCTCCCTGGAGATACTCGATCTCCGCCATGACGAGGAGGTCGATCGCGAACGGGCCGATCGACATGAGAATCGTGTCCCGCAGACGGATCGGCTCCGCGGCAGGCAACCGGACATAGACGCCCTCCCCGCCGAAGAGCTTTCGATGGGCTTCGTAGGCCCCTCGGGCGAGCGCCCTCGAAAACGCCGGGACGAGCCACAGTGCGACGGGGACCAGAGCAATGGCGAGAAAATACGCGGGCGTCTCCCGAATTCCCGCCGGGTTCACGCGGCGGCTCACGAACGGCAGGAACCCGTAGTGAAGGAAGAGTGCGACCGCGAGGACGACGACGAATCCGAGAATGTGGGTGCGGGCGGCGCGGTCCACGGCCGGCCACCAAGCCGGGATCCCATTTGGTCCTTGCGTGGAAAACGCTACATGCGTTCGGAGCGGCGAAGGTGGTCTTCGATCGTTCGAGTGAGGACCTCGCCCATCGCCCGATAGCCTGCGACATCCGGATGAAGGCCATCCGGAGTGCCTCTCAAACGGTTCGAATCGGCCGGATCCGCGACGGCGGCGTGGGTGTCGCAGAACAGGATCCCAAGGACTTTCGTCAGGTTCTCGATCCACGCGTTGAGGGTGAGGATGTCCCCGGACGCGCGCGCGGTCGCGGAATTGTACGGAAGGACCGTGGCCGCAACCGGCACGACCCCGGCGTCCAGGACGTCCGCATACATGGCGGCCAGATGACGTTCGACCGTCTCGGCCCGCTGGCCGGCAAAGATGTCATTCACTCCCGCGAGAATGATCGCATAGGCCGGACGCGGCCCGAGCACATCCCGAGGCAACCGGACTCGAACCTCCTCCGCGGTCTCGCCATTGACCCCACGATTCAAAACAGTCCACTCGGGGTGGGAGCGCATCATCCAAAAGGCGTACTGGCTTTCGGGATTCCCGTCCCCGTTGGGAGGCGCCTCGAGCGGCGAGCGGAATCCGGGAGTTCCCGCGGTCGTGGAGTCGCCGAGGCCGACGATGGTCACGCGAGTTGGCGGCATCGGGAGGGAATCGGGAGCCGGCTTAACTTGTTAACCAAAACGGGCCATGGGTTCGGGGGGTGGATCGGATCGGCGGGGTTCCCGCAAGAGCTTTTTAGCCTCCGTCCGGCTTAGCGGAACCGTCGGAGTTCGAGCCTTCGACTCGATGGACAATGGGAGGGTTGCTCGCGGCGCAAGGCACGCTGAATCCGGACCGAACCCGGCTGAGATGCGTTCTCCTCCTCGCGGTTGGTGCACTCGTCCTCCTGGCCGCCCAGGCCTCGGTCTCGCATGCTTCGGCCCAAGAGAAGGTCTACCATCTCGCGGCCAACGCGATCTCTCTTGACGTCGTCACAAGTGGAGCGCTGCGGATCGAGGAACGCCTCACCTTCAGTTTCGACCTCGGGACGTTCTCGTTCGCGTATCGCGACATCCCCTGGCAGGGGTTCGACGACCTGGTGGACATCTCGGTCCTCGACGGAGCTCAGGTGCCGCTGAACTACACTCTTTCGTTCGCGCCGCAGACGACGGGGGATTGGCACATTCGATGGACCTTCCCTCTCGTGACCGCACCCGCAATCCAGACCTTCATCATCCGGTACACGGTCACGAATGCGCTCCTCCAGCCCGCGAGGGCTCTGAACCGACTCGACTGGGAGGCGGTCGGCACCGGATGGA
>VBMA01000132.1 GCA_005878985.1 Methanobacteriota archaeon | reverse complement strand
ACACGACGATCGTCTCCGGGAGGGCCATCAAGACCAGGCCTCGCCCGAACAACTCGGGCTTCTCGGCCATCGCCCCGACGGTCGCCCCGCCGACGATCTTCTGCGTCCATGCGGTCGCAATTCCTGTCCCAGCCATGGTTATTGCTGCGGCCATCGCCGCTAACGGGTCTGCCATTCGTCTAAACCTCCTGTGTTCCTCGGACTCCGAAGGGACGGAACGGAATTCCGTTGCCCTTGTAGAACTTGATGAACGCCTCCATGTAGTTGAGCCGCAGGGCCTGGATTCCGGCCGAGATCCAACCGAGCAGGAACACGAGCATTTGGGCCAGGATGAGAAACGCGACGCCCATGATGATGAAGCCGATTTGACCCGTGAGGATCAGGTTTTGCAAGAGGATGACGTTGAAGGCCGACGCGATCGCTGCCTTCCCGATCCCGATGCCGGCGAGCCGCATGTACGACATGATGTTCGCGAGGAGGCTCGCGACCTCGATGGGCGCGATGACAGACTCGAAGAGTCCGAGGAGGGCTCCGAGGATGAGGATCAAGGAGGCGAAGGGTATCTCCACGCCCAGGAAACCGCGGAGGCCGAGCGGTTCGAGCGTCCGAGGAAACCACCCGAGCGGCACGTCCCAGACCCAGCCGGCGATCGGATTCCACCGCAAGGAATAGGTCAGGAGGGTGAACAGGCCGAAGAGGCAGCTGAACCATCCGAGCTTGGCAAGGGCGTGTCGCTTGTTGTGATGGACTTCGTTGACGAACCCGATGATGTATCCCGTCCCCAGGTGAAGCGCGGCGAACAGAATCGACAGATAGATCATGTCGCCAATCCCGAACGCCTTGTGGATCAGGGTCGGGATCGGGATGAAAACGCCGAACGCTTCCCAGCTCAGTTCTTCGAGATGAGCCGGAGGCGGATGGAACGGGAGTCCGAACGCTTCGCCGAAGACGAAGAGGCCAAAGAGGACCGACCAGACGCCACCGACCGCGGTCACGAACAGGATGCGCCACCAGATGCTCTTCGGGTCCAGTCGGATCGCAGCGACGACGCCGAGGGCGACGAACAGGGCCCCGTATCCCACATCGCCGATCATGAATCCGAAGAAGAATGGGGCCGCGATGAACAGGAACAAGGTCGGGTCGAGTTCGTGGTAGCTCGGCGTCGAGTACAGGTGGATGAGGAATTCGAACGGCTTCGCCGGCTTCGGGTTCCTCAGGAGGACCGGCGGCGCCTCTTCCTCGTGCGCCTCGCTGGATTCGCCGGACTCCACATAGATCCCGAGGCCCTCCATCCGTGTCTGCAGCGCCTTGAAACCGGACGAGGGCACCCAGCCATCGATGACGAACGAGTGGTCGCTCACCGCGAATCGCAGCGGGGCTTCGGCCTTGTCGACTTCGACCTCGAGCGCCTCTTCGGCCGCGACGACGAAGGCGGCATAACGCTCGCGCATCTTCTCGAGTCGTCCTTGGATCTCCTCGAGGCGGGCCTTCCACTTGTCTCGATCGGCGACCGCGGCATCGAGGAGGGCCTGCGGACTGCCCTCGCCCGCAGGAATGTCCACCTGGGTGAAGCCCGATTGACCTAACAGCGCAAGAGCTTGTTCCGACGACGCCTTCGGCACGAACACCGCGACGACGCCTGGGCCACGGAACACCTCTGCCACGGGCATCGCCTCTTCGAAGCCGGGGATGTCTCGCGCGACCCTTCCGACGATGACCGTCAGGGACTCGTACCCCCGGTAAGCTTCCAAGGGCAGGCCGATCGAAGCGAACGGACGGAGTTCGTCGATTCGTCGTTCGAGGTCTCCCAGGAGCCCCTCCGCCTTCTTGCGGGCCGCGTCCTCTTCGCTGATGTTGAGCTCGAGGCTGAGGACTTTCTGCCGAAGCTCCTCGATCCGGATTCGCTCCTTCTCCTTCGGAGGCGCCTTGATTGCGAGGATGCTCGCGATCGACCGGAGCTTGACGAGGTTGTCCGAGAGTTCCGCGGCGGGCGCGAGGGGCTTGCCGATTCGAAACGTATCGTCCTCGCCATGGTGATCGACGATGTGGATCAGTTTGAGCTCGTGAAGGACCTCGATGCATTGCGGAAGCTTGTCCCGCGGCCCCGCGATCACGGCCCGACTCATGCGTTCGGGCCTAAGCACGAATCGCACCTCGGAACTTGCCCACGACGAGCTCGACCGCCCGATCGACGTTCGCCTTCCCCTGCGCGACCATTCGAGCGGCGTCCTCCCGAGCGGCGGCGAGGAGCTTTTCGCGTTCGGACTCAATCTCCCCCTCGGCGGCGCTGACGATCTCGCGGTAGCGGGCCTCGGCCTTTTCTTGGACCTGCTCGGTCAATTCGAGCGCTTCCCGCCTCGCATTCCGCAGCGTGGCCTCGCGCTCTCGTTCCGCCTCTTCCTTCATTGTTCGAATCTGAGCCTCCACCTGTTTGATTCTCTGGAGAGTTTCCTCTTTGCTCATGCGGAACGTTCGGGGAGAACTAGGCTCGTCTTTAAAGGTTTTCGTCGAGTAGGCAACGATGGCGAATGCGTGCGCGTCACCGGCGCCTCGCATTTTTATCTGTCGCTTTTTATCATTTCGAGTAGATGCAACTCGCGATCGCACTTCACCCATGAAAAATCGATTCATCCCGACGCGATTCTAGGGAGGAAAAACGCAGTCGTGCACAACGTATAAATAGGGAACGCTCTTTTTCGCGATTGCCCGAAAGTCTCTAGATGGGATCGGGAGTAAGAGGATCCTGGGATGAGGAACTTCGTGCTCCTCGTGACCGCCGTTCTGGTCGCGATTTTCATCGTGCCACCCACGATTTCCGTCGCCTCGGCGACGCCCTCGCTTCCGGGGGTCGCCCAGAGCCCGAAGCTCTACGTCACGGTCGGCGTGGATCAGGGTGGGGCCACGCGCTTCCTGCCCGCGACGATCATCATCCCGCAGGTCAACATCACGTTGAACATCACGTTCGTCAATAATTACACGGTTGGCGGCGGGATGGTCCATACCTTTTCCATCGCCAATTCGGATGATTCGGCCATTGTGATTAACAACTTGACTACCGGGAGCGTTGCGCCAGGGGCCAACCTGAGTTTCGAATTTCACATCAACAGCCTGACGAACATCACGTACAAAGGCGTGTCCTTCACCCCCGAGTCCTCGGGCCAAGGCATCCGCTGGTTCTGTATTCCGCACCGCAACGCCGGGATGACGGGCGAGATCCTCCTCGCCGGATTGACGGCCCCGACGCCCGAGAAGGGGATCCTCATCCGCGCGTATTGGATCGGGATCATCGGCATCGCGGCAACGCTCGCGTGGACGATCATCAGCTATTTCATTATCAAGTCCTCGAGCCCGCACTTCAAGAATCACGCCGAGCACGTGAGGAAGGGGCTTCCGTGACCGATTTGATCCGGAGCGATGCGCCCCGAAGGAGTGCGATGGCGGCGCTCGCGCTCGGCGGGTTGATCATCGGCATCTTATGGTTCAGCATCCTGACCGTCATCATCGCGCTGCAAGACCTGTCCGGGATCTCGGACAGCCAGACTGACTCGTACATGGCGCTGTTCATGGGGATGGTCTTCCTCCTGCTCGCGTTCGCGATCGACATCTATCGCAAAGAGTTCATGCCGGACGAGCTGATACATAAGATTCGAAGGCCGAAAATCGTCCTGACGAGACCGTTCCGATGAGGAGGCCCCGATGAGCTGGGAGAAAGAGGAAAAGGAAAGAGGCATGACCCGCCGCGACTGGGTCCGAGTCGGCATGGCCGCCGGCGCCGTTGGCGCGGTCCTCGGGCTTGGGGGCCTGTCGATCGGCCAGATCCTCCCTCCGCCACTCAAGTTCAGCGGCGAGATCCGCGAGACGATCCAATACACGAAGTTTCCTCCGACGGACCCCACGGCGGACCTGTGGTGGAACACGAAGGCGGGGACGGCCGTCAAGGTCTCGGACTTCGACCGGGACTGGAAGGGGGCGACCGGCGTCTGGCGCGGTCTGTACCAGAACAACCAGTGGGTTCCCGGCACCGGCTTCCCGTGTCTCATCATCCGGGTCAAGCGAGAGAACCAGTACTTCTCGTACCCGGACGCGGCGCACATGCCCGCCGTCCTCCCGGAAGGATTCAATCTGTTCTTCGACGACCCGAACCTCGACGCCGCGAACGGCGGGACGCGGATTGTCGTGCTGTTCGACCGCTGCGTCCACCTTTGTTGCTACCCCGGTTGGCACGTCGTCAACAACCCGCCGCCGTTCCGCGACTACGCCTCGTACACGGGCGGGGCGATTGTGCCGACGTACAACGTCTTCGGCGTCGACCCGGTGTACTGCATCTGCCACGGTTCCCAGTATGAGCCCATGGTGCTCGTCGTGAACACGAACGACAAGAGTGGTGCGCAGTACGTCGGTGCGTGGCGGGTCCACGGCCCCGCGCCGCGCGCGCTGCCGGTGATCCCGGTCAAGGCCTCGGGGCTGAACCTGGTCGGCGGCATGGCCGACCCGGCGTGGTACGTCTACTGCTGAGGTGAGAGATGTCGACCACGGGGGATATCCGGGAAGATACGGAACGGTCGATCTTCGGCTGGATCAAGTCCCGGTTCCCGACCGTCCCATACGCGGACCTGACGCGGGTCGTCCTGGAGACGGACCAGCGGCAGTTGCCGCGGAGCCACGCGGAGAAATACGAACTCAAGACGATCTGGTACTGGTATCCGCTGTACTGCCTCGGCGGCATCGCGTTCGTCGCGTTCGTCATCCTCACGATCACCGGCATCCTCCTCGGGTTCTTCTACGTGCCCGACGGCCGGCTCGAGCTTAACCCGACGACGAGCGACCTCACGAACCCCGCCTGGAATTCGATGCTCGTGATCATGAACGAGATCCCGTTCGGATTCATCGTCCGCGGGATGCACCACTGGGCCGCGCACATCATGATCGCCGCGGTCTTCCTGCACATGTGCCGCGTCTACTTCACGGGCGCGTACAAGAAGCCCCGCGAGCTGAACTGGCTCCTCGGCGTCATCCTCATGCTGATCACGATCATGTTCGGCTATTCCGGGTACCTGCTCCCCGCGAACAACCTGAGCGAGGGCGCGGCGAACATCGGGATCAACATGACGCGGGCCTCGCCGGTGATTGGCGACCAGCTCGCGCGCCTGCTCTTCGGAGACATCAACACCCTCACCGGCGTCTACATCCTCCGGTGGTACTGGATCCACGTGTTCATCCTGCCACTCCTCGGCACGGCGCTCATGATCCTCCATATGGGGCTCGTCTGGTTGCAAGGGGTCGCGGAGCCCCACTGAGGCGGACCATGGAGATCGAGCACGTCAAGGGCAAAATCATGGAAGGGATGCCGGGCTTCCCCCGACAGTACGGACCCGTGAGGTCCGACCACCAGCCCGGGATCCCGTTCTTCCCGCAGGAGACGGCACGGGACTTCGTGCTGATCTTCCTGCTCGTCGCGATCATGTTCTTCCTCTCCGCCGTCGTCACGCCGTTCCTAGGACCTGCGAGGAGCCCGCAGATCTCCGAGCTGATCGTGCCGGACTGGTACCTCTTGTTCTCCTGGGGTCTCCTGAAGGTCGCGGACATCTTCCCGCAGTTCACGATCGGCGCAGGCACTCCGCTCAAGACGGAGTTCAGCGCGGCGTTCTGGGGCGACCTGCTCAGCGGGATCCCCGTCATCTTCCTGTTGGTCCTGCCGTTCATCGATCGCGGCCGCGAGGCGCGTCCGGCGAAGGCGCCGGTTCGGTCCGCGTTCGGGGTCGCCTTCCTGCTCGCGTGGAGTTTCACCGCGTCCCTGTACTCCATCCGGGAGGTCGTGGCCCAACGCTGGCAGACGCCGAACGGCTCTCCGTTGATCGACGACATCGCGATGAAGTGGTTCTTCGTGATCCCGCCGGTCCTCGTCGGCCTGACGTCGTACATCGGCCTGAGGCGACTCGGGTTCGCACCGATGCGACGATGGCTCGTTCCGTACGTGGTCGGGCTCACCGCGATCGTGGAGATCCAAGCGGCGGCCATCTTGCTCATCCCCGGCTGGCTCGGACCACAGGTGCGCCCGTACGTCGTCGAGCTCGGGGTGTTCTTCCTGGTGTTGCTCGCGCCGATGCTCGTCTCGAGCGTCGCCGTCTTCGCGATGACCGAATCGAAGGCCCGGAAGTGGATCGTCCGGTCCGGCGTCGCGTCGCTCCTCGTCTTCGCGGCGCTGACCGCGGGCCTGTGGTTCTCGAGCACGGCGAATCGAGTCGGATTCGTCTGGGTCCTGTCCGTCCTCGAGCCGAGCATGAACACGCTCCTCCTGTTCCCGATCTTCGCGGTCGTGACCGCGTACCTGGGCGTGCGCCGGCCGTACAGCACGTACGAGTACCTGTTGAACGAGTGCTACCAGTGCGGCAAGTGCCACACCGTGTGCCCCGTGACGAAGGTCGAGGACGACGCGCTCGGCGGCCTGAACCTGGTGTACAACACGTTCAAGAAGCAACACGACGGCGTGCCACTGTGGACGTGCCTCGCGTGCGACGCGTGCAGCGCCGTCTGCCCACTGGACATCCAGTACAGCGACTACATCCTCGAGGAACGGTCGAAGGTCCACGCACGGATGGCCGCGGACGGGGGTAGTCGCGAATGATGGAGACCGAATACGGGCCGGGCCGCACGATCCCCCACCCGGTCATGTTCCGCGTCCTCGACAGCGAGGCGGACGACCTGACCGTCCCCGAGATCAAGGTCGAGCACAAGTCCGAGTTCGCCTACTACCCGGGCTGCGTCGACTACTACGACGTCGAGATGCAGTTCTCGCACATGAACTACGGCGACACGAATCACGGGATCATCTTTGATTCGTCGGTCAAGCTCCTCCGGGCCGTCGGCATCCAGCCGATGATCCTGGACCGCTCGTTCATGAAGTGCTGCGGACACGACCAGCTATGGCAAGGCAAGGTCGACGTCTTCGAGCGGATGCGGGAGTACAACACGAAGATCATCAAGATGCTCGGGGTGAAGACGTTCATCACCTCGTGCGCCGAAGGCTACCGGACGTTCAAGCTCGACTACAAGCTCGAGGGCGTCCGGGTCGTGCACATCACCCAGTTCCTGTACGAACGGGGCCTCCGGATCCCGCCGCAGCCGGACACGGCCAAGAAGATCCGCGTCGCGTTCCAGGATCCGTGCCGCTCCGGACGACAGATGCCGATCGACCCCGTGTACGAGGAGCCGAGGGAGCTCGTGAAGCGCGTCGACAACGCGGAACTCGTCGAGCTGAAGACGTTCCGCGCGGACGCGCAGTGCTGCGGCGTCGCGCAGATGATGTACTGCAACGACAAGACGAAAGGCCTCACGGCGAAGCGGATGGACGAGGCGACGGACGTCGACGCGGACTACCTCTTGGTCGCATGCCCGAAGTGCCTCACGCATTTCGGGTGCCTCCATCACGAGAACAAGTGGAAGCCGGGCGAGGAGCGGTACGGATTCAAGGTGATGGACATCACCCAGTTCCTCGCGGAACGTCTCCCCGGCGACTGGCCGACCGGGAGCAACATCGACCAGAAGCGGAAGGAGCCGCCCCTCCCCGGCCGGAGGGGGTGACGGATGGCCACCTCGCCGGCGGCCACCGCGAAGCCCGCGACCGCGCCCGCCCCTGTCCCGCAAGCGCCCGCCGACCCGCTGACCGGCTACTACCGCGCCGTCCGCCAGATGAACCTCCAGCTCGCGAAGGACCGATACAAGCAGGGATTCAAGGTCCGCACGCAGGAGTACATCCGAGGACGCGGCACGCTTGCGATCGTCGACGAGGAAATCTGCATGGGCTGCACGCACTGCTTCGACAACTGCGCGTTCGAATCGATCGGCATGGTGGACCGCAAGTTCGCGCTTCCGGAATATTCGTACACGTCGCGGAAGGCCATCATCATCGAGGAGAACTGCGTCGGCTGCGAGAAGTGTGCGATCGTGTGTCCGGTCGATGCGATCACGATGGTCACGAAGCACGGATTCGAGGTCAAGGATGGCCGCGTCGTGTCGACCACGCCGCAAGCGCCCCTCGCCCCGAGGCCGGCCGCCGCGACTCCGACGACCGCGAGGCCGACGAGCGCAGCACCGGCCCCAGCTCCGAAACCCACCACACCGGTGACGGCGACAGTCGCGAAGCCCGCGGCCACTCCGCCGACAACGGAGTCACCTCCGGCGAAGCCTCCTCCGAAACCCGAGCCGAAACCGGAAGAGGAATCCGCGGAACCGTCGGAGGAACCGTCGGAGGAAGAGAAGGAGGAAGAGACGCCGGACGAGGAGGGCGACGGATGACCGAGAGCGCGTCGCCTCCGGTGATTGTGAAAGCTCGCAAGGCGCCGCGGATGACGTACAAACAGGAAATCCAGACGATCAAGAACCTCCCCCGGGCCGGGCGGCTGATCGTGATCATGAAGATTGCAGGCGTCTTCCTCGTCGCGATCGGCCTCGAAGGAATCGTGACCGGCATGTATTGGTTGACCCTCGCCTTCATCCCGCTCGGGGTGTTCGTCTCGATGCTCCCGATCCGCATCAAGACCGGGGTCTGCATCGCCTGTCGTTCGCCGCTCGAACCGAGCCAGGCGATCTGCCCGAAGTGCGGCGCTCCGCAGATGTGAGCTCACGGCGAGACGAGCGGCTGGACGACGTGCGCCGTGTCGATCGTCACCTTCAGAGAGCGAAGGAACGCCATCCGTCGCATAAAGTTCGGCTCTTCCTCCCAGAGGTGAGCGAGGCGGGAGGTGAACGCGGCGCCGGGGATCCGGGATGCGATTGCGCGGACGCCTTTCGAGAGGTCGTACACCTTCGACCGGTCTTTCGGAGCCGCAAAGAACGGGAAGGTCGAGACCGTCCCGGTCGCACGCAGGCTCGCATACACGCCCGCTTTCGCGACACTCTGGTCGCCCAACGCGCGGATCTTCGCGGAGAAATCGCCGAGCGCCTTTGCCGGTACGCGAACCTCGCCGACGAATAGCGATCGGACCACGGTGTCCGCGGTCTTCCGATAGGCATCCGCCGGAACATCGAAGGGATTCGGGACCTCCGCGCTCTTCGACTTGAAACCGGCCATCGCGGTGTCGATCGCCTTCTCTTTCGGAGCGAGCCCGCTTGTGGTCCCGCCGACAGAGAGTTGCACCGTGAACGCGTCGGCTGCGACGGCCGGTCGGAGAATCTTCGCAGCGACGGCGTCCGTGATGTGCACCCACGCCGGCAACTGCGTCGTGCGGCTCAGCTTGTCCAGCGCCACCGCGAGCTTCATCCCGTCGTCGAACGCATACGTCAAGGTCTTGCCGGCCGCCGGCTTCGCCTCGAGGCGCACCGCCACCGCGACAGGGATGAAGAACTCCGCCGCCAAGGGGACCGTTGCATGCAACAGGTCGTAGGCCGTCCCGTTGTTCGCCACCTCTTCGAATCCGAGCCGCGCCCGGTGTCCGAAGGGCGAAATCGTCCTCAGGGCGTTGACATGGGAGGCGAACTCTCCCCGATACGATGCGAACGGCGCGTCGCCGTAGAGGGCGTCGCCGATCGCGAAGTCCAGGGGGACCGTCGGCACAAACGGCACCGCGTGCCCTTTCGCCGGAGCCCCATCGTAGAGTTGCTTCCACGTCGCCCCGACCTGCGCGATCGCTCGGTGGGCGTCGTCCGCGAACTCGATCCCCGCGTATCCGGTGAAGTCGAGCTGCACGCCGCGCTGCTCCGGCACGATCCAGTCGTACGTCAGGAGGATCCGCGGCCTCATGACCGTGCCGAACTCGCGGGTGCGGCCGACCCCGAGCTGCGTTCGGAAATAGTGGTAGTCTTCCGCGGAAAGTCCGAGCGAGACCGTGCTCTCCTGGCCGTTCAGCACCCGCACGAGCTTGCGGACCTCGCCGTCGTCCTTCACCTTCACCGTGACGGGGGGCACACGATTGAGGTCGCCAATCAAATCCCGGGGGAGGACGCGGTCGTCTCGGACGAAGAGCGCACGGATGAGCGCCTCGCGGATCACCTCCGAGAGGGCCGGGATCTGCACGGCCTTCTCGATGTAGTTCCAGTCTCGCAGGAGGCCCACGTCACTCCTCCTTGCCATGTTCGTAGGCGCGCACGAAGCGATCCCGGGTGGGCTTTGCCCGCCGGAGGACCGCGGCGATCTCCAGGCCGACCGCCATCCCCGGGGGCGGGATCGCGCGGAGGCCAGGCCACGGGTATTTCGTCCAGACCTCGAGCGTCTTGCCGCCGTTGATCTTCTTCCGCGGGTCGAACACGACTTTGACCGAGGAGATGAACGACGTCGCGCGGCCGTGCATCTTCCGCAAGTTGAACACGAGGAACAGACCGAGTCCCATCGAGTGGCCGTCCATCTTGAATGCGGCGTCGCCCATCCGCTTGACGAACCCGAGGGCCGTGCCGCCAGAAGGGCGCGTGTCGTCCATCAGCACGTACGGGACGAGGGCGGCGGTCGTGCTGTCGACGAGGAAGGCCTGGACCGCGCCGTTCAGTTTGAGCTTGTCCCGGATTTCGATCGCGGTCTCGACGGCTTCGGACAGTCGACCGACGGGCACCAGGTTGTACGAAGTCACGAGGCCCCGGCTCAGGCGGCGGGCGCTGTAGTTGTCGTATCGCTCCCGCCAGAGCGCATCCGTCACCGCGGGGGCGAGCTTCGCGCCGCTCTCCTTCGCCGCGAGGACGTCCACCGAGCGCTCCTGGTCCGCGACTTCGTCCTTCGATCCTTGCACCGCGACGATCGCGATGTCGGCCGGATCCGGACTGTCGGGCCGAAGGGCCCGCTCGAAGATGAAATGGTCCCGACTCGCGACGGCCGCATGGTACGGCACGAGCGCGCTGTCGACGATGGCCGTCAGGAAGCGCGCGGCAGCCGCCAAGGACGGGAAGGCGTACGCGACGGCCCTCAATGTCTCAGGCTTGGTGACGACCCGGAGGGTGGCCTCCGTGATGACACCCAGGGTTCCTTCCGCCCCGAAGAACAGCGGGGTGAGGTTCGCCAGATGGCCGTCCGCGTCGGCCTCCGAAGCGGTCTTCAGGATGCTCCCGTCCGGCAGGACGACTTTCAAGAACGCGATCGCGTCGCACAGACTGCCGCCACGGGGAGCGCCGAACCCGCTGCTCCCGGAGTTGATCGCGCCGCCCACCGTGCTGCCGATCGCGTTGACTGGGACGACTGGGAGAGCGAAGCCTTTCGCCTCCAGGAAGTCCTCGAGGTCTTTCCAGGTCACGCCCGCCTCCACGGTGACCTTCCGACCGTCCGGATCGAACGCGACGACGTGGTTCATCTTCCGCATGTCGATCATCACGCCACCGCGGTTGGGGACGGAGCCGCCATACCATCCGGTCCCGCCTCCTCGGGGCGTGATCTGCAGCAGGCTCTCGTCACTCAGTTTGACGAGGGCCGCGACCTCCTCCGTCGTCTGCGGCAGGGCGACGAAATCGGGATAGAGCTTCCATTGAAGCAGGGCCACTTTCGGGAGCGATGCGAAGTCGTGGCTGTAGACCATCCGCTCGAATTCGGAGCGCGCAACGCGCTCGGGCCCGAGGGTGTTCACGAGTCGGCGATACGCATAATCGAGGCTCGCCATGGGCCCTGCTCCGGGGGACGTTCGCGGGTAGACTCTCGCTCGGGATAAAGCTAACGTGCGACCCTGCGACACCGGGAGAAAACCGTCACACGTTGAGCGCCTTGATGATCTGTTCCTTCAGGCGGGTGACGTCCGAGCCGGAACTGTACACGCCCATCGCCTGCGCTGCGGAGACGACCTGTTCGTCTTGGGCCTTGTCGACCGCGCGCGCGATGTCGAGCTTCAACTGCATCTCGCTCCGGCCGCCGGCCGACACGCCAAGCGCGCCTGCGGCCTTCTCGACGCGCATCCGCATGTCGCGCGCGTCCATCGTCGACAGTTCCGTGCTGATCTCTCGCTCGATTTCCATTCGGCCCCTTCGGAATTCACCGAGTGCGCGACCGACACCCCGCGCGAGCTCCGGCAGCTTCGACGGTCCGAAGAGCAGCAGCACCGCGATGATGATCAGGATGACCACCCACTCGATGCCTTCGATCTGGGCCGCGATGTCAATCGGCGAAAACGCGGACACTTCTTCGGCCTCCCTTTGCTCCTAAGGACGACCGGGTTATCATCCTTTCGCACGTGCCCGTGTGTGCTCGACCCGGACGGCGGCCCCATACCCGACGACGTAGAGGGCGAGCATCGGTAGGGCGACGAGGAACATGGTGATGCCACTGCCATCTGGCGTGATAATCGCGCCGAACAGGAAGATCGCAATCGCCGCGAAGCGCCAATACTTCTTCCAGAAGTCGGACGACACAATCCCAAGGGCCGATAGGCCATACATGAGCACCGGAAGCTGGAACGCAAGGCCGAACGCGAGGGTGAATAGCAGGACGAAGTCGATGAAGTCGTCACCATAGAGGACCAGGAAGTTCGCACCGAGGACGGTCTGCACCGAATAGAGGAGGTTGAAGGTGAAAGGCAAGACGACGATGAAGCACAGCGCGACGCCGGAGAGGAACAGTAAGACCACCGGGACGGTGATTCGAAGGATGAGTCGTTTTTCGGACGGCTTCAGTGCAGGTCCGATGAATTGTCCCAGCTCGTACACGATGACCGGCGAGCCGACGACGGCCGCTAGGAAGAAGGCGACCTTGAACATGACCACGTACGCGTCCCAAGGCGGTGCGAAACTGAAGTTTAGCGGGATCCCTCCGACCCTCTCCGGCACAAGATAGTACTTCATGGCGACGACGAATTGCGTCGCGACGTTCGGGTTGGTCGGCCCGAGTGCGGGGATGAGCATCGGAATCTGCGTCCCCGAGACGGTCACGGAGCCGACTCCGGTGGTGAGGAACAGCGCGAACAGCACCACGATCACGATGACGATCACTTTGAGCCGCTGCCGGAGTTCTTCGATATGCTCGAAGAATGTCATCCGCCGTTCACTCGGGCGGTCCTCCTCCGAAGCGACCTTTGCCACGGCCGTCATCGCTGCCAAGAGGGATCGGCTTATCTACTTTCCACAAATGCACGGGAGCGAGAGCCATCAGAAGGAGTAGCGGTCCTCGGTCAACGGATCCGCGGTGTTGCTGTACCCCCGGACCTCCCAGTATCCGAGCTCTTCCTCGTCCGTGAACGTGACGGCGCGCACCCACTTCGCACTTTTGTACG
>VBMA01000131.1 GCA_005878985.1 Methanobacteriota archaeon | reverse complement strand
GAGCATGCGGCCGTCGCGGGCGTACTTCGCGTACGAGGCCGAGTCGAACAGGTCGCAGCCGAGCAAGGTCGCGAGCGGGAAGACCAGCGGATGGCCCGCGCCGAACAGGTGCACGGGCTTCGAGGGATCGAGGCCTTTCTTCGAAGCGATGATGACGCGGACGAGATCTCGGAACCGGTAGGTTTCCAGCAGAGGCACGACGCCCCCGATGGCGCACACCGCGACGTCGAGCGACGAAACCGACCGCGCGCACCGCTCGCGTAAGTCCGGATGGAGGCCCCCTTGGACCGCGCCGACGAGGGCCATGTCGCCGCGAAGGGAGACGGCCTCGTGCGCTCGGCGGACCGTCTCATCGACGTCGGCCGAGGCTCGATCATGCGCGTGACCCGGCTCCGAGAACACATCGAGCATCGTCCCGAAGTCGGTGTGGATCGCCTTTTGGAAGGCGATGACCTCCGCGTTCGTGACGTCCACGTCGCCATAGACATGGGACTGGAACGCCCCGGAATCCGTCATGACGGCTCCCGGAAATCCGAGGAACGTGTGGATGCCGTCGCGCACAATCGCGTCCCGGTCCGGTGACTTACCGAGGATGTACGCATTCGTGATCAAAATCTGTGCCCCGAACCGCGCGGCGAGCTCTCGGGGAGGAATGATCGGTCGATTCGGGTTGACGACCGGGGCGAGCGTCGGCGTCGCGACGGGACCGTGGGCCGTCTCGAGGACCCCGATGCGGGCGAGCCCGTCGCGGTCCCGGACCTCGAACATGCGCGGCCATCCGGCCCGCGCGAATAAGGCTTTTCGGCGGCTTCGCGCACCTCCCCGCAACGACTATCCCTCGCGCGCCGGCTTCGCGGGCGCCGATGCTGCGCGAGACGTTCGTCCACATCCCCGGCGTGGGCTACCGGACGGAGGAGCGCCTCTGGCGGAGCGGGATCCGCACGTGGGACGATTTCGCAGAGAGATCGAAACCCCGCCGGCTGCCCGCGCGCGTCGCGCATCGCATCGCCGACGAGATCGCACGGTCGGATGAGGCCTTGCGCCGACGGCGGCACCGATACTTCGCTCGGAATCTGCCGGCGCGAGATCATTGGCGCGCGTGGCCCGAGTTCGGGGACGCGGTCGCCTACTTGGACATCGAGACGACCGGCTTGTCACTGGGCCGGGATGCGGTCACTGTGGTTGGGGTGTACGACGGTTCTGCGAGACGATCGTTCATCCAGGGCGACGACCTGGAAGAGCTCCCGTCGGCCCTGGAAGACGCGAAGCTCCTCGTCACCTTCAACGGCTCGCGGTTCGATGTGCCGTTCCTTCGCAAGGCGTTCCCGCGCATGCATCTGGACCAGATTCACCTCGACCTCGTCCATCCGCTCCGGCGCCTCGGATTCGTCGGCGGCCTGAAGGCGATCGAGTCGCAAGTCGGGATTCTGCGCGGCGAGGAAACGACGGGCCTCGGAGGATTCGATGCGGTCCGGCTCTGGCGCGCCTACAACCGAGGCGATGACGACGCGCTGGATCTCCTCCTCGAATACAACATGGAAGACGTCGTGAACTTGGAGCCGCTCGCCGAGCTTGCGTACGAAGGCCTGCGTTCGTTGTGCTTGGACGGCGGATTCGTGACGGCCGATCGACTCCCGGATCGAACGAGACCGCCGAGCCGCGCGCCGCATAAGAGCAGAACCTGAGCAGAGAGGGATCTGGAACGGTCCGATCGGGCATCTGATGCCGGAGGATCATGCGGTCGAAGACGGATCGGGCGAGTTCATGACCTGTTCGGTGACCGTGTTCTCCGGCGCCGAGGCAAGGTCCATCGGGCCGAGCTCGACGCGGGCTCGAATCTTCCCGTCCTTGAATGCGATTCGGACGGATTTGAGTCGGGATCGGTATAGGAGAGGGCTCCTCCCGTTCCGGGTCGATTCCGCCCGCTCGCAGTAGATGAGGCCCAGCCCCTCGAGTTCCTTGATTCGGCGGTAGCACGCGGTGATCGGGATTCCGAACCGGCGGCCGAGGTCAATCGCGGATGCCGGGCGGTCGAACGTTCCCAGGAGGATGCGTGCCGAATACTCGTCCATGATCGTCTGGGTCACCTGCAGGGCTTCCATGGTTCCTACTCCCGTTTGAGCGAAAGGATGCGCGCGACGAGTCCGGTGATCTCGTCCGCCTCGAACGGCTTGTTCAGGTACCCGATCGCCCCCCGGCGCACGCTCTCGATCTCGGTGAAGGTGTCCCCGAACGCGGTCATGAGTATCGCGCGGAGACCGGGCTTGGCCCGACGGGCAGACTCGATGAGCTCGACGCCGTTCGGGCCGGGCATGCGATAATCGGTGAGCAGGAGGTCCACCGCGTGCTTGCGCATTGCCTCCATCGCCTCGGTCGCGTTCGCGGCCGTCAACACGGAATACCCGACCAATCCGAACAGCTCGGCCAGGTTCTCGCGCACCCCTTCGTCGTCGTCGACGACGAGGATGCACGATCCGACGGCTCGGGTCTCCGATGGCAGGGTAATCATCGTCCCTCGCGTGTCGATTGGGGTGGACGATTATTTATACCGCGCAGTTGAGGCGACTTGACAAGCCCTGCCGTCGCGCCTGCCGGCCCGGAGTCACGACTTCAGGATCAGGAGAGAGGGCGACGTACGCTCGGCGAGGGCGCGGACCACCTGCCAGGCCCGCTGGCCCGCTTCTGTCACCCCGTACCGGCCGGCGTCGCCTTTCGCGAGGAGTCCATCCGATTGGAGTTTCTGGAGGTGGAACGAGAGCTTGGACGACGAGTCCACGAAATTCTTCCTCAGGATCGCAGAGTAGGCGACAGGACCGGACGCCACGATGTACCCGACCAACGCGCGCCGGATCGGGTTCGCGAGGGACTCGAGCATCGCTTGGAGGCCTTCGGAAGGCGCCGACTCGCGCTCCACGAGCCGAAGGGCTTCGGCACCGTCCAATGCACCGACCACGTCGTGGCCGTCCTCGCGGAGCAAGCCCGCGAGCTCGGCCCGAAGCACCGAATCGTCATCGGCGATCAGGATCTTCATCGACGTCCCCTCGAGGGAGCAGGACGGTGAACGTGGAACCGGCGCCGGGCTCGGATGTGGCCTCGATCGTCCCGCCGTGGCCCGCGACGATGTGTTTCGCGAGGGGAAGCCCGAGGCCGAGTCCCTCCCCGCGGGGCTTCGTCGTGAAGGTGGGATCGAACACGCGGGACAGGACGTCCGCCGACATGCCGCTGCCCGTGTCGGAGACGACGACCGCGTAGAATCCCGGACGTTCCTCCAGGTGCACACGGACCGATCCGTGATCGGTCGCGTCGATCGCGTTCTTCACGAGGTTCACGACGACCTCTTGCAGCTGGAGCGGATCGGCCTTCATTCGGAGAGGCACGTCCCCTAGGGTCACATCGATCGGCACGCCTTTCTTCCGGTATCGTCGCACCTCGTCGAGGGCCGCCTCGACGATGGAACGGAGGTCCGAGTCGACCGCCTTGATCTGCCGGCTCCGCGACAGGCTCGTGAGGCTCCGAATGATGTCCGCGGCCCGACGTCGTTCCGCATCGATCTTCTCGAGTTTCTCGTGAACCCCGGCATCCTTCGTCTTTCGTCCCGCCGCGTCCGTGAGGAGGGAGATGCTCGTGAGGGGCGTATTCAACTCATGGGCGATGAACCCTGCGAGTTGCCCGAGCGTCGCTAGCCGCTCCGATTGCCGGAGACGGTCCGTCGATTCCTTCAGAGCGGCCTCCGCCGCCTTCGTCTCCGTAATGTCTCGGACGACGACGACCAGCTGATCGCTCATGAGCGGGATGATTCGGGCCTCGAACTCCTTCCGGCCCGCTTGCACCTCGAGGCTGTATTCAATCGTTGCGACGGAGTTCGTGCGGAGGACCTTTTGCATCGCCCTCCCGAACGGTTCCCCCACGTCCCGCGGGAGCACCTCCTGAATCCGACGCCCGAGGAAGGACTCCGGTGGGACGTACAGGTCCGCATAGCGTCCGGCGTAGTAACCCAGAATCGTCCCGTCCGCCGCGAGCCGGAAATACAGGTCCGGAACCGCTCGGAAGATCGCTTGCAGCTCGGACGACGTCTGAACCAAGTTCTCCTGCGTTCGCCGGCGCTCGATCGCTCCGGCCACCTGCTCCGAGACGAAGTTGAGGATCGCCTTGTCCTCCTCGGCGAAGCGGACGCCTTCCTTGTAGCTCTGGACGACGATCACCCCGAACGTCTTGCCGAGGCCGACGAGCGGCGCTCCGACCCAGTCCACAGACGGGGGTCCGACCTGCTCGACTTCGCCCGAGCGATTCAGCTCCGCGAACACCGTTGGCGAGGCGAGCAGCGGACGTCCCGTCCGCAGGACGTATTCGGTGAGGCCCCGACCGAGCTTCTGGGGCGGCGGCGGGCCCTCCTCTTCGTCGACGAAGTACGGGAAGGTCAGGGTCTGCGCCCGGTCGTCGTAGAGGGCGATGTAGAAATTGGTCGCCGGCATCAAGCGGCCGATCACCTTGTGGATGTGTCGGTACAATTCAGGGAGGTCTTTCGCGGCGTTTGCCGCCTCGGAGATCCTGTAGACCGCCGATTGGATCGCCTCCGCCTTCCGCGGCTTCGAGACGTCCATCACGGAACCAATCATGCGGACGGGATGGCCGGAGGCGTCGTGCAAGACGTACCCTCGATCGACGATCGTGGCGAACGTTCCGTCGTGTCGCCGAAACCGGTATTCCGCGCTCCACATGGACCCCCCGCTGCCGATCACGTCATCGAGGCTGGAGCCGACCCGAGCCCGGTCGTCCGGATGGAGGCGCTCCTCCCACCAGGTCCCCGTAGGCTCCACATCCTCGGCCCGATACCCGAACATCGCGGCCACGTTGTCGTTCATCCACATGCCGTCCGTCTGCAGGTCCCAGTCCCACACGACGTCGTTCGTCGCGCGACCCAAGAGCTGGAAGCGTTCCTCGCTCCGTCGGAGGCTCTCCTCCGTGCGGGTTCGTTCGGACACGTCGAACGCGACGCCGATCGTCCCGATGACGGCGCCGTCTTTCGAACGGAAGGGCTCCATGTGCACGTCGTAGGTCCGGCCTTGCCACTCGATCTGCGTGGCGACGCTCTCGCCGAGGAGGGCCCGCCGATGGGAGACGATCGGCTCGATGTCGTCGTCGTGGATGTTGAAGTACTCGTAGATCGAGAGGCCTCGTTCCGACCGACGAAGGTTGAGGTCCCGGAACCCGGTCCCCATGGCAGACGTCACCCGGAGATCCCGATCCGTGCTCCACAGCAGGACCGGCGCCTGCTCGAGGACGAGCTTCAGCCGCGTCTGGCTTTGGGACAGCTGTTCCTCGACGGTCTTCCGGGCGGTCACGGCCTGCGCCTGGATCTCCTCGGTCTCCACGAGGCGCTTCCGGTTCCGCGCCTCCACGACATGTTCCTCGACGATGGCCGGCAGCAACTCGTTGTACCGCGGCGTCTTCACGATGTACGACTGGGCTCCGGACTCCATCGCCTGGAGCGCCGCTTCTTCGCCCCCGAGCGGGACGACGAAGATGATCGGCGTGCCCGGGAGGCGACCGCCGAGAGCGCGCAGGAGCTCGATGCCGTTGCCATCGCGCAACTTGCTTCCGATGACGACCGCGTCAAAATGGTAGGACAGCGCGAGCTGCAACCCCTGTTTCCGTGACCCGGCGGTTCGGACGATCCATCCTTTTCGAGTGAGGGCGGCTACGCTCAGAATCTGGTGGTCTTCATTGCCGTCAACCACGAGGACGGCAACCGGGGCTGCGCTGTTTGCCCCCGCGATCTCAGAGGGAGTCGTCTGGGCCATAGCGGATCGGTGGGCGCCTGAACCGACGCGAGGATTCCCTCGCGCAGGACGCCGCACCAGTTCCCTGGCGGGTATAAAGGACTAGCGGGGAGATTCGCGGTTTCGTCACTTAAATTTGCAGGCGGTCGCGGGACCGATTCCGAAGAAGTGACGAATCACCGTTATGCCCCGCTGACGGCCCGCGTCACTTCGAACGACCCATCCTCGAAGGAGAACGCATAGTACCCGGTGTCGTGCTTCGTCCCTCGCATCTTCACGACTCGCAAGCGACGTTGCACGAACAGGTCCGAGGTCGGATGCATTTCCAGGGCCAGGATGCCGTCCGCGAGGTACGCCTCCTCGGGGGACGACCCGCCGGGTCCCAACTCGAGCGGTCGCTCCGAGATCAGGAACGTGAGCGGGCCGAGGTCCCGAAGCCATTCGAAGAGGAAGTAGAGCTCGGACCTCCGGTCTTGCATCTTCGCCATCGTCTCGAGGACGTCGAGCGAGTCGACGACCAGGACCGAAACCGGATCCGCTTTCATCACGTTCTTGCAGTACATCTTGAACAGTTCGAGCCAGCTGCCGCGACCCTGGAGGAAGTTCAGGTTCTTCCGGATGTTCCCCATGTCGAGGGTCACGATCTGCTCCGCCGCGCGCGCATCGGCCATCCCCATCGAAGCCATCTGCTCGAGCACCAGATCTTTTCCTTGCTCGAGGGTGAAGTACGCGCACTTGCGGTTTTCTTGCAGCGCGTTCTGATAGAGGATCGAAAAGGTCAGCGTGGACTTCATCGTCCCCGGCGCACCGCTCACGAGGACGACGTATCCCTCCGGGACCCCGCCTCCGAGGACGTCGTCGAAGCCTCGCACGTACGTCTTGATGCGATTCCGAGTCGTGGTGCGGCCTCCGGGGTCGGATGTATGCGCGCGTCGTCCTAAGCCTTTTCCTCCGAGACGTCGAGCGCACAATCTTCAAATATACTCGGGCCGCTGGGCCGCGCATTGTCGGACGATGTCCTGGGCGCCGTCGTCGCGACGGCCCGCGTGATCGGGGCGCTCGTGCTCCTCTTCTTCCTGCCCGGGTTCCTGCTCATCAACGCGCTGTACCCCCGAAAGGGCGAGCTGGACCGGGAGTACGACGCGCTGTATCGCCTGACGCTTGGAATCGTCCTGTCCATTGCCGTCACGGTGTTCTGGTCGTTCTTCCTCAATTCGCTCGGGATTAACGAGGCGACCGGACTCGGGTACGTCGTCGGTCCGAACATCGCCGGCGGATTGATCGGCCTCTCGATCGTGTTCTTCGGCCTCGGATGGTGGCGAGGCGCGTATCCGTGGATGGCCCGCGTCCACCCGTCGCTCGCGCGGGTCCCGAAGCCGGGGCCGGGAGAGCTCCTGACCGAAGACGAGCGAGACCATCGGGTGCGCCTCAAGCTCCAGCAGCTCGCCGAGAAGCGCGAAGCGTTGCGGCGGGCGATCAAGGACGCCGAGCGGCGCATGCGGCTCCAATCGGCGGACGCGCAATCCCATTACGAGAGCGTCCGCGACAAGTCCCGTGCGGAACTCCGGACGGTGGACGCGGAGTTGAAGAAGCTCGAAGAGGAACGGGCCGCGGAACTCTATTGACCGGAGCGGGACATGGATTACAAACTCGTGATCGCGGTGCGCTCGGACCTCGACCTCTCGCGCGGGAAGCTGGCCGTCCAGGTGGCGCACGCCGCGGTCATGGCCGCACTCGAGGCGAAAGCCCGGCATCGGAAATGGTTCGCCGAATGGATCGCGGAAGGGCAGAAGAAGGTCGTCGTGAAAGGCGGGCCCCTCCCGGAACTCCGATCGCTCCAAGCGAAGGCTCGGTCGATGCAACTACCTACGGCACTCGTCGAGGACGCCGGATTGACGGAGCTTCCGCCGGGGACCGTCACGTGCGTCGGAATCGGTCCGGGCCCGAATTCGATCGTGGACCAGGTTACCGGCCATCTCCCGTTGATGTGACTAATGAAGGCGAAATCCCGTTTCCTCGGGATTGATGACGCCCCGTTCCGTTTCTCCGACGAGACCGTTCCCGTCGTCGGTGTCGTCGTCCAGGCGCCGTCGTACATCGAGGGCATCCTGACGACGCTGGCGGAGGTGGACGGTCACGATGCGACCGAGGGAATCGCCGCGATGGTGCGACGCTCCCGGTACCGCGCGGGACTCGCGGCAATCCTGATCGACGGGACCGCGGTCGGCGGCTTCAACGTCATCGATATCGACGCGGTCCGTGCGGCGGTGGATCGACCCGTCGTCACGGTCACGCGAAAGAAACCGAACCTCGGTTCAATCGAGACCGCGTTGCGGCGCCGTTTCGACGACTGGCATGAACGGCTCGCGATCATTCGGCGGCACGAGCTCGAGGCGATCCGGACGGGCCATGGATCGGTCTGGGTGACCTACGTCGGTGCGAGCCGGAGCGAGGTCCAAGAGGCGCTCTCGCTCACGACCGTCCGCGGGGTCCTTCCGGAACCGCTGCGCGTCGCCCATCTCATCGCAGCGGGGATCGTCCGAGGCGAATCGCGGGGACGCGCCTGACTCGGGCGACCGCGGACCTCTCACTTGATGGGAAATCGGAGGAGGGCGGCAATCCCGCCCAATGCCTCGAGCTTCTGGCCTGCCTCGTGATGGCGGCTCACCAGGACGACGGTCCCTCGCGCGGACTCGGCGGAACGCATGAGGTCCTCGATACCGACGTCGCGCACGACCGCGTCGCTCACGAGGAGGGTTTCGACCGCTCCCGCCTCGACGGCTTCGGCGACCTCGGCCGGTCCGTATGCGCACGGCCGGTTCGTCGCGATCGCCTCGAGCAGCGTCTCGACCAGCCGCGTCTCGTACCCGACCCGGCTGTCTCCGAACACCTTCGCGCCGACGCCGGCCTTGAGCGCCTCCTGGATCCCTTGCATCCCGGCGCTTGATGTGCCGTGCGTGTGGACTCTTGACGCGAGCGTCGGCTCCCGGGCTTTGAGGTAGTCGAGGAAGGCGTCGCGCGTGAACCCCGGTCCGACGAGGACGAGCGCCTCCCCGATTTCCGTCGTGTGCAACTTCGCGAGGATCTCGTCGAAGTACGCGGACTTCGCGTCTCCGGACGGAAACATCTTGCCGTGACCCGGCGCGCGAATCGTCGCGAGTTCTCGAACGCCGTATTGCCGGAGCTGGGCCAGGAGCGCTTCTTCGTCGTCCAACGAAAGGAAGGCGACGAGCGGCTTCTGCGCCGCGGCAACGGCCTCGTCGATCCGTCGTAACTCGTGCGATCTCCATGTCTTGATGATCGAGACCACGTCGTCGACGGCGACGTTCAACGTGTGATGCCGTCCCAAGTCCTGCGGCCCCTCGACGATGACGCCCGTGATGCGCAGACGGTCGGCGAACGCTTGGAACTCCACGCTTTCGACTCGGATCGTCAGCGTCACGCGGACCTTCTCGCCCCGCTCGGGCCGGACCTTGTCGGTCTTCACCTCCTGACGGCGATAGGTCGACGCGCGCACCTGGTCTCCGGGGAGGACGAGGTTGTGCAGGTGCCAGAGGTCGTCCGCGTTCTCTACGCGCACCTTGATCTCGCCGGTGTTCGGGTCTTTGTGAAGGACCCGCATGGTAGGCGAGCCTAGGGACCGCACCTTATTTCTGCGTATCGAACGAGGCGGCCTGCGGTCCTCTCGGAGGCGTTCCTGCACGAGGCTTAAGACCCCGCGAACCGTTTTGCGGGCATGGCACCGGAACGGTATCTCTTTCGCGCGGATTCCGAGGGATATGCGTATCGCCGGATTTTGGAAGTCCGGCCCGGCTCCGTGCGGCTCCTGCAACCGTCCGAAAATGCGAGGAGATTCACTCGGTGGATCTCGACCTTGTTCGCCCTCGGATTCGTCTTCGTCTTCGGTGCCTTCGTGAGTCAGACAGCCATCGTCCTCACCCTGTCCGGGCTGAGCGGCCTCGTCATCGAAGCGGCACTCATCGCGTTCTACTTCGCGGGCCTCATCCTGCTGCTTCTGTGGTGGGACGACCGCAGCCTGCCCTTGCTGGCCGAGAACCCAGGAGCTTCCATGGGACTCGACGTCCGCGGCATAACCTCGTTTGGGACATTTCAGGAAATCCGAGCACGAACAAACGGACGGGAGGTTCGGATTGCGGTCCACGGCTCAAAGGAAAAGGTCGGGGAGGCCCTGCGATTCGCGGGGTTCGCGATGAGCCCGACCTGATCGAAGCCGTCGAAGCGTGAAGCTCGAGCGCGGTCCTACTTCAAGACACCGTATCCGATGAGTCGCCACTTGCCGCCGATCCGGCGAGAGACCGCCACGCGTTGCCCTGGTTCCGCGACGACGGGGATCTTGAGCGCCATGTCCGCTCGGTTTTCACGCGCCGACGTGACGACTCCGACCGTCGTCGCGGTGCCGACAGACACCATGAGCGGCTCCGATGTTTTGATGCCCTCGACCTTGAGTTCCTCGGGGACCCCGACGACGCGCTCCAGCAGATTGACCTCGACGGTCATCTTCATCAGGATCTCCGGCAGACTCGCGGGTGGCCCGACGACCCGACCGACGAGGCCGTCCGCCTTTGTGAGGACCGGGTCGAGGTTTGTGCCGATGGCGATGAGCCCGCCCGGTCGGACCTCCTTCCGCCCGGATCCGCCCGTGTGGAGCGACCGGATCGTCGTCGTGATGTTCTTCCACTCCGTCTTGTTGCCGAGCGTTACCTGACGACCGGGAGAGATCTCGATCTCCTCCCCGACCTTCATGCGCCCTTGCATCAAACTGCCGCCGAGCACGCCCCCGACGATCTTCTCCGGGACGATGCCCGGCTGGTTCACGTCGAACGACCGCGCCACATACATCTTGGCCGTCTTCGATTCGTCGTGCGGCGGCGTCGGGATGACCTTCTGGATCATCATGAGCAACGCATCCAGGTTCACATCGTGGTGCGCCGACACGGGAACGATCGGCGCGCCTTCCGCAACGGTCCCCTTGACAAACGCCTGAATCTGTCGATAGTTCTCCTCGGCCTGCTTCGGATCGACGATGTCGATCTTGTTCTGCACGATCACGATCTTGTCGACCCCGATGATGCCGAGGGCCATCAGGTGCTCCTTCGTCTGCGGCTGCGGGCAGTCCTCGTTCGCGGCGATCACGAGGAGGGCCCCGTCCATGATCGCGGCACCGCTGAGCATCGTCGCCATCAGGGTCTCGTGGCCCGGCGAGTCGACGAACGACACGATGCGCTGAAGCTCCCCCTTGATGTTGTGGGTCTTGCAGATCTCCGTGTTCTGATAGGCCGCGGGCTCCGCGTCCTTCGGACACTTGTAGATCGCCATGTCCGCATAGCCGAGGCGGATCGAGATGCCCCGTTTGATCTCCTCGCTGTGGCGGTCCGTCCGTTCGCCCGTGAGGCGCTCCGTGAGGGTCGACTTCCCATGGTCGACATGACCGACGACGCCGATGTTGACCTCCGGCTGGCCCGGGACCTTCATCGCGCCTGCTCCTGCCACGCGTCCTCGATCGACTTCGGCCCGCGCACGACGATCTTCAGGTTCAACTGAAGGATGTCTGGCGAGACCGTGTTTCCGCGGACCGTCTTCTTCTTCCGCATTCCGGGCCGGATGGGATGGAAGCCGACGCCGCCACTCACGAGGAGGCGCTTCCGGCGCGGTCCGGGCAGGTCGGACCGCATCGGGAAACCGTCTTTGTCGCTCCCGCCGGTGATCTGTAGCTTGTATCCCGGGAGGCCGACGTACAAGCCGTCGAGGTCCTCGCCGATCTTCTTGCCGATGAGGGCGTTCGCGTAGTGACCCGTGATGTCCTTCTTGTACGCCTTCCCGGACTTCGGGTCGGCGATGACCGCCTTGAACTCTGCCATGGAATCCTCTCGGAGAGAGATGCGTCCATGCGGGGCTTTCACATAAGACTTACGCCGCGCACTCCCGGTGATGCCGGAACAACTCTCGATGGGATTCAGCGAAGGTTCGGGAAGAGCCCGAGGACCTGGCCGCAATCGCGGTACACGTCGACGACGGCGCGGCCCTCGGCCGCGGACATGGTCCTCAGCTCGGCGACGGCCTCCGTCAGCTGTTGGAGGCGATAGACCGCGTCGCGGGTGTTCAGGTCGTCGTCCATCGCCTTGAAGAAACCGTCTCGGGTGCGTTCGACGAGGGCCGCGACCTTTCCTCCGGTCCCCGCGCCGGTCGCGGTCCGCGCGGCTTCAATCGCGGCCTGCATCGCATCGTATTCCTTGCGCGACCGGGCGAAGCACGCCGCGTCGTATTCGACGTCCTCGCGGTACGGGGCCTTGAGCAAGCAGAGCCGGACGACTTCGCCGGGATAATCTCGGAGGACCTCGCGGATCGTCACGAAGTTCCCGAGGCTCTTGGACATCTTTTCCCGCTCCAACGTGACGAAACCGTTGTGCATCCACGTGCGCGCCCACTCCCCGCCCCAGGCGCCCTCGCAGATCATCGCCTCGCTCTCGTGGTGCGGGAACTTGAGATCGACGCCGCCGCCGTGGATGTCGAGGGGCGCTCCGAGATACTTGTACGCCATCGCGTTGCACTCGACGTGCCACCCCGGCCGTCCGTCGCCCCACGGACTCGGCCATGACGGCTCGTCCCCTTTCGATCTCTTCCAGAGCGCGAAATCGAGCGGATCTTCCTTCGGGCTCGTGGCCGCGGGCCCCTCGACCACGATGTCCTCGAACTTTTGATGCGACAAGATGCCGAACGACTGTTTCGCCTTGCGGGTCCGGAAGTACACTTCGCCGTCGACGGAATATGCGTAACCGCGTTCGACGAGGCGGGCGATCAGCGCGGTGATCTCGAGGATATGCTCGCTGACCTTTGGCATATGGTCGGCGGGCCGCACGTTCAAGGCGCGCATGTCGTCCAGGAACGAATCGATGTAGTACTGCGCATACGCGAGCGGCTCCTTCCCGGCCTCCTTCGCTCGGCGGATGATCACTTCCTCGATGTCCGTGAAGTTCTGGACGTAGGTCACGTGGTATCCCAGGAATTCGAGATACCTCCGGGCCGTGTCGAAGTCGATGTAGGACCGGGCGTGGCCGAGGTGGCTGTAGTCGTACGTCGTCGGGCCGCAGACGTACATCTTGACGCGGCCAGGCACGCTCGGTGCAAACGTCTCTTTCTTCTGGGTGCGGGTGTTGTACAAACGGAGAACCATACGGTCGCAAACGCGGCCACGGGAGCGGCGCTATTAAGCCCTTTACCCGCCGACGCAACGGGCCCTAGTCGCGAGCGAACCTTCGCATCGAAACCTATTTCGTGCGCCGGGATTTGTCATCGTCCGCTGGGCCGATAGATCAGCGGAAGATCGCCGCCTTCGCAAGGCGGAAGCCGTGGGTTCAAATCCCACTCGGTCCACTCCATCCCCGCCAGCTGGGTCGCGGAACGACCACGACGGGTCCCCGGACTTCGGACCTATGCGGTTTCTCGTGCAATCACGACGCTCTTGACGCGCGGGGCGGACTCGGGAGCGTCCTGCTCGAGGTAGGTGAGGTAGCCCGATCCGACGTTGAAGTGGACGACGGACGGTTTCTTCTCCAAGTCGACGATCGGCTTGCCGGACTTCCTCTTCATGGGGATAGCTCCGTGGAGACATTGAGTTCTCAGGGACGGCTTAAAGGGTGTTCCGCCAAATTCACTCCTGATAAACGAAACGCCGTCCGGAGGCAAAAGGAGTGCGATTCCGAGGGGTCGCGGCCTTTCCGGCAAACCTATAAGTCCAACGGGGGACCAATTATTACCTGAGGACGTGGAGGATCAATGATTACGGTCCAGAAGCTGGCGCTCGCCATTCAGAAACGCTTCGGCGGCACCGAGGCGGAGGCGCTCGCGGAGTCGCGCACGGTCATGAGTTACTTCGGTTTTCGGAGCGTGATCATCGACAATGCGATCCATCCGGATGACCGGAAGGTGTTCTACGCACTCCACGACGCCGGCTTGCTCCAGAGCTTCTGGGAGACCGTACCGCTGCTGGACGGCCGGAACTGGCGGATCTTCTATTGGTCGCTCAACGAGGCGGACCTGGACCG